>JBOGYE010000029.1:0-6012 GCA_050696635.1 Solirubrobacteraceae bacterium
ATCGTCACCTACGACGGGCGGCCGGCGGTGACCTACTTCTTTTCCAGCTCCGGCGGCTACACGGAGTCGATCCAGGACGCATGGCCGGGCTCGGCGCCGGAGCCGTGGCTGCAAGCGGTGCCCGACCCCTACGACGGCGCCGGCGACAACCCCTACCACCGCTGGGGGCGCCAGATGAGCCTCGCCGCCGCGGGACGGCGTCTGCGCGGCCTCGTGCGCGGGTCGCTGATCGGGGTGTCCGCCGTTCACGATGGACGCTCGCCGCGGATCGTGAGCGCCGAAGTGGTCGGCACCGGCGGCAACGTGACGGTGACCGGCGCGCAGCTGCAGGGCGTGTTCGGGCTCGACTCCACGCTGGCCACGTTCACGACGATCTCCACCCAGGACCCAGGCGGCACGCTGAGCGGCACGATCTTCCCCGCGCCCGCGGCCGCGGCCGCGGCCACGGTCTCGGTTCAGCGCGCGACCGTCGGCTGGCACACGATCGCAGCGCTCGCGCTGTCGACGTCCGGGGCCTACGGCACCACGGTCGCGCCGGGTCGCTACCGGATCGTGTTCGGCGGCCTGCGCGGACCCGCCGTGACCGTGCCCTGAGCCGGCCGCGCTCGCCACTACAGTGCCGTCGATGCCCGGCCCCCTGCTCGCAATCGACGGTCCGTTCGTTCTCTACCGCTCCTTTTTCGCGCTGCCGGACTCGATCACCGACGGCGACGGGCACCCGGTCAACGCCCTGCTCGGCGCGGTCAACCTGATCGTGCGGATCGCCGCCGACAGCGGCGCGCGCGCGATAGTCGTCTGCTTCGGGGCCGAGGCCGCCCGCTACCGGGTGGCGCTGTATCCCGGCTACCACGCGCAGCGCCCGCCGGTGCCGGAGGCGCTGGCGTGGCAGTTCGAGCGCGCACCGGGGCTGTTCGGGGCGCTCGGCTGGGGCGTGGAGGACTCCGAGGAGCTCGAAGCCGACGATCTGCTCGGATCGCTGGCCCAGGCCGAGTCCGAGGCCGGCGGGCAGGCGCTGATCATGACCGGCGACCGCGACATGTACCAGTGCGCGGCCGAGCGCGTCTCGGTCGTCTATCTGCGCCAGGGGACGAGCGGCTTCGAGACCATCGACCCTGACGAAGTCCGACGGCGCTACGGGATCGCGCCCGAGCTTGTGCCCGATTTCATCGCCCTGCGTGGCGACCCGTCCGATGGGCTACCCGGCGCGCCCGGGATCGGCGCCAAGACGGCGGCCGCGCTGCTGGAGCGCCACGGCTCGCTGGAGGCGGCGATCGCGGCCGCCGACGGCGAGCGACCGCGCGTCGCCGTTGCCCTGAGAGAGCACGCCGACGAGCTGCGCGCCTTTCGAGAGATCGCGACCCTGCGGCCGGTCAAGCTGGCACGCCCGCCCGACGGCGGCACAGACCTGCGCGCCGGCGCCGCGGCCGCCGCCGCGCTCGGCATGGGTCGCCTGGCCACGCGGCTGCAGGCGGCTCGCTCGCTGACCGAGCTCTGACCGCCGCCGGCCCGGCTCAGGAGGCAGGTTGCGAGCTCGGGAAGACGAGCCCGCTCCGGTAGGCGATCACGACCAGTTGAGCGCGGTCGCGCGCCCCCAGCTTGAGCATCGCGCGGCTGACATGCGTCTTGACGGTCAGCGGGCTGAGATACAGCTGCGCTGCGATCTCGTCGTTGGAGAGCCCGGTGGCGACCAGTCCCATGATCTCGCGCTCGCGGTCGGTGAGCTCTGACAGCGCCGGGTGAGCGGAGCCCCGCGGCGGGCGGCGGGCGGCGATGTCGGCGATCAGCCGGCGCGTGATCGACGGCGCCAGCAGCGCATCCCCGCGAGCGATCACCCGAATCGCCTGGAGCAGGTCGGCGGGCTCGGTGTCCTTGAGCAGAAAGCCGCTGGCTCCCGCCTCGAGCGCCTCGTAGATGTACTCGTCTGACTCGAACGTGGTCAGGATCAGCACCTTCACGCCGGCCAGACGCTCGTCGGCGCCGATCCGCCGCGTGGCCTCCAGCCCGTCGACCTCTGGCATGCGAATGTCCATCAGCACGATGTCGGCGCGTCGCTGGCGAGCCAGCGCGACGGCCTGAGCGCCGTCCTGAGCCTCGCCGACGACCTCGATGTCCTCGGCTGCGTCGAGCAGCACGCGAAAGCCCGCGCGGATCAGCGCCTGGTCGTCGGCCAGCAGGATCCGGATCATGATCGTGATGCCAGCGGGAGGCTGGCGTGGACGCGAAATCCGCCCTCGGCGCGCGGGCCCGCCGCCAGCGTGCCACCTGCGGCCTGCGCGCGCTCCCGCATCCCTTCCAGGCCGTGGCCGCCACCCTGACTCCTGTCGCGGGCCTGTCCACCGCGCCCCGCGTCCAGGATCTCGACCTCAAGCGCGTCGCCACTGTAGGCGAGCGACACGGTGGCGGTCGTCGGTCCGGCGTGGCGCAGCGCGTTGGTGAGCGACTCCTGCACGATTCGGTACGCCGTCAGCTCGGTGATCGCCGGCAGCGGCCGAGCCTCGCCATGCACGCTGGCCGTGGTCGGCAGTCCCGCTCGTGTGGTGCTGTCGATCAGCGCATCGAGCTGAGCCAGACGCGGCACGGGGCTGCGCGAGTCGCGCTCGTCGGCCTGGCGCAGCACCCCGACGATGCCGCGTAGCTCGCGCAACCCCTCCTTGCTGGCCTGCTTGATCGCGTCGAGCGCTTGCGCGGCCTGCCGAGGCTCGCTGTCGAGCAGATGCGCGGCTACGCTGGCCTGCACGTTGATCGTGGCCATCGTGTGCGCGACGATGTCGTGCAGTTCGCGCGCGATCCGCAGCCGCTCGGCATCGACCGCGTGCCGCGCCTGCGCGACGCCCTGGCGCTGCGTGCTCGCACGCTGGCTGGCGACCCACAGCCCCAGGAACAGCGCCGCCGCGACCATCCCCGGGATCAGGATGAAGCCACCGTTGGTGTCCCCCAGCGGATCGAACGCGTAGCTCGCGGCCATCATCGCCCGCATCGTCCCCACCGACAGCGCGATCGCCCGCCGCGTCGGCGCGGTCACCGCCACGGCATACCGCGCGAACATCGGTCTCTGGGTGTCGGCACCTGCCACTGACCCCAGACATGCGTAGGCCAGCGCGCACGCCAGCGAGACGCCCAGCACGGCCACCGGCGACCGCCGGCGCCAGGCGAGCGCCAGCGCGCTGACCACCACCAACGCCAGCGCCGCCGGCGGCGCCGCCAGGATGTGCTGGCCGGCGGCCGGCTTGTCGAACTGCTGGTTGGGACTCCCTTCGCCGATCGAGCCCGCGACGGTGACCAGCGCCAGGACCAGCGCGAGAGCGACGTCGAAGGCCGTCGCGCCAGACGCTCGTGCCACCCCGGCCGACACCGACCGCCGGCGGCCCGCGCCTGGCTCGGCGGGGCTCGGGGCGGTCGGCGCGGTCGGCGCTGTCGGCGCGGTGGCCATCGCTTGCGAGAGTAAAGGCCCGCGGTGGTGCTGTCATCGTCCGTACGCGGTGGGCCGCCTACTCCATCTGGCGTAGGCACGGCGCGTACGGCGCTTCGCACGCGGTAGGCAGATGCCTTCGAATGGCCGACGACAGGCCGGCGGCCGCGGGCGATGCTCTCAAGCGTCACCGAACCGCTTCAGAGGAGACCCGCCATGCCGACGCTCACCGGTTTCGTTCTCAGACACAAGCTGTTGATCGTGCTGGGCTGGATCGCGCTCGCGATCGCCGGCGCGATGACCGCCGGCAGCACCGCCGGCCGCCTGAGCAACAACTTCCAGATGCCGGGCCCGGCATTCCGCACCGATGCCCGGATTCAGGCGCTCTACCAGCACAACGACGCGCAGGACCCCACGGTGGCGGTGATCACGCTGCCGGTCGGCACCACGGTCGCCACGCACGGCGTACCAGCACAACTGGAGCGCGCGTTCGCCGCAGCGCGAAGCGTGGTCGGCAACGCGCGCGTGGTCGACTACGGCAACACATCGGATCGCGCGTTCGCGACGCGCGATGGGCGCACGACCTACGCGCTCGTGTTCACCCCGCAGAGCGACCCGACGTCCGCGGGCGACCTGAGCGCGGGCATCCGGCGCGCCGTCAGCGCCGCGGCGCCGGCCGGCTGGCGAGTGGGCGTGACCGGGATCCAGGCGCTGGCCACCAGCGCGCCGTCGAGCAAGGGCACGGGCGTGCTGGCGGAGGCGATGCTCGGTGGTCTGGGCGCGCTGGTCGTGCTGGCGTTCGTGTTCTCCAGCTTCCTCGCCCTGGTACCGCTGGTGATGGCCGGGATCTCGATCCTGACCACCTTCCTCGCGCTCGGTGGCCTCACGCACCTGACCGCCGTCAGCATGCTCGTCGAGTTCCTGGTCGCGCTGATCGGGTTGGGCGTCGCGATCGACTACTCCCTGCTGGTCGTCTCACGCTGGCGGGAAGAGCGCGCGCATGGCGGCCGCGGCGATGAGGCGGTCCATGCCGCGATGGCGTCGGCCGGCAGCGCGGTCCTGTTCTCGGGGCTCACGGTCGGCATCGGGCTGCTGGCGCTGATCGTGCTGCCGGTTCCATTCCTGCGCAGCGCCGGAATCGGCGGCGCGCTGATCCCGCTGATCTCGGTCGCCGTCGCGCTGACGCTGCTGCCCGTGATCCTGGCGACGATCGGACCACGACTGGACTGGCCGCGGCTGCGCACCGACAACACCGCCAGCCGCGGCTGGAGCGCCTGGGCGCGCTGTGTCGTGCGCCATCGCGGGCTGGCCGCGCTGGCGGGAACCGCCACGCTGACCGTGCTGCTGGTTCCTGCGCTGTCGATGCACATCGGCGAGCCCAGCACCGCCGCGCTGGCGCAGTCCGGCCCAGCCCACACCGCGCTGGCGACCCTCAAGCGCGGCGGGGTGCCCTCCGGGACGCTGACGCCGATCGACGTTCTCACTCGCGCCGGCTCGGCCACGGCGGTCGCAGATCGCATCGCCCAGGTGCCCGGCGTGCGCGCCGCGATCGCCCCCACGACGCCACAGTTCGAGCGCTTCGGGACCGCACTGGTGACCGTGCTGCCGACGGCCGAGACGAACGTGCCCGCCGGACAGCAGACCGTCGGCGCGGTGCGTGGCGCAGTCGCGCACGATCCGGCCGTGCTCGGCGTCACCGGCTCGGGCGCGTCGATGCTCGACTTCTCCCACGACGTCTACGGCAGCTTCCCGCTGATGCTCGCGCTGATCGCGCTGGCGACCTTCGTGCTGCTGGCCCGAGCGTTCCGCTCGCTGCTGCTGCCGCTCAAGGCGGTCGCGCTCAACCTGATCTCGCTTGGCGCCGCATACGGAGTCATGACCTGGATCTGGCAGCAGGGCCACGCCTCCGGCCTGGTCTGGGGGATCCCGGCGACCGGCGCGATCACGATGTGGGTCCCGGTGATGGTGTTCGCGTTCCTGTTCGGGCTCTCGATGGACTACGAGGTCTTCATCCTGGCGCGAATCCGAGAGGCCTACGACCGCACCGGGGACACCCGCGCCGCGGTGGTGGAGGGCATCGGGCGCACCGGCCGCCTGGTCACCAGCGCCGCGCTGATCCTCGTGCTCTCGTTCCTGGCCATGTCGACCGGACCCGAGACCGACATCAAGATCCTCGCCACCGGCCTGGGCGCAGGAATCCTCGTCGATGCGACGCTGATCCGCTGCCTGCTGGTCCCCGCTCTGGTCAGCCTGTTCGGCTCGCTGAACTGGTGGCTGCCGGCATGGGCCGCGTGGCTGCTGCGAACCGCTCCGTCGCCGCGGCCCGTGGGGCCGCGGCATGGGACGGTTGCGCGTGACGCCGAGCCGGCCCGCGCGGTGGCCTGAGCTGTCCGATGGCGCGCCCGGCCGTCGCCTGGTTGGCCGGCCCGCGGTGGCCTGATCGATCCCAAGCAGGGGGTAGGCGACGCTGGCGCTGACCGAGCAGCGCGGCCTGCGCTGGTATCTGGCCGACGGCCGCGAACGGGGCTTCTGTGCCGAATGCGGCGCCAGCCTGTTCTGGCGAGAGACGGGCTCGGATCAGATCTCGATCGCCGCCGGCACCG
>JBOGYE010000030.1:0-3953 GCA_050696635.1 Solirubrobacteraceae bacterium
CCGCGGACCTTCTCGACCAGGCGGGGGTTGACCCCGGTGGGCTTGAACCCGCCCATCTCGCCCCACAGCGATCGGTCGACGAGCAGCTCGGAGGTGTCCAGGCGCACTCCCCACAGCTTGCCCTGGAGCGCCTCGGCGACCTCGAGGGCGGTGGTGACCGAGTCGTTGACGAAGTCCACGAGCACGGTGATGTTCATGTGCTCGTGGAAGCGATCGGCGAACTTGACCGCCGCCTTGACGGTGTCGCCGCGATAGGCGGCGATCAGCCCGTGGGGGACGGTGCCGATCCCGCGCCCGCCCCACCACGACGCCTGCGAATCGGTCGAGACCCCGATCGCGCCGGCCACGTGCGCGCTCCAGCCGTCGCCGGTCTGCACCAGCCAGTGATCGTGGCGTGCCGGGAAGTAGAAGATCTCCTTGCCACGCGCGGCCGCCACGACCTGGGCGACGTTGCGCATGATCAGCGAGCGCCGCGCCAGCGAGCCGAGATAGACGGTCTCGAGGTGAGCGAACAGGCTGTAGTCGCCCTCGATCGTCATCACCGTCTCGCGCGGCGCGATCCGGTCGCCCTCGTGCAGCGCGTAGACGGTCAGCCGGTCCCAGCCGTTGATCCACCCGCCGCCGGTGTCGGCGTCGGCGTGGGCGTCGGCGCCAGAGGCGGCGTCGGCGGCGTGGGCGTCGGCGCCGGAGGCGGCGTCGGCGCGGCCGGCGCACAGCTTCAGCACCGCGATCGCCTCGTCGATCCCGCCGAGGATCGAATCGTGCTTCTGGAACACCTGCATCGTCACGTGCGGATGCTCGTCCTCAGCCTGGAGCAACGACCTCGTCAGCACGAAGTAGGCATCCGAGTAGTAGCCCTGGCGAATCCGGTCGACCGGCAGGCGGAAGATCGCTGGGTCCAGCCGGGTGGCGGCCTGCGCGGAGATCGGCAGAGCATATTGCCGCCCGCACGCCGGACTTTCTGAGCCCGGAACGGGGGTCCGCGCTGTGCCGGCCAAGTAAATCCGGCCCGACCGGACGTACTTGGCCGGCTGGCCGCGGCCACGCGGTGGCGGCTCAGTTTGTCCGAGAACGCGGTACGCTCGGGCTCTGATGGTCGTCACGCCTCACCGCTGACTTCAAGCCCCCTGGCGCCGCGCCCGCGCGCGCCCGAACCCCGGTGAGCGATGACCCAGTACCTGCGCGTCCTGCGCCACAGAGACTTTCGATACCTGTTCGCCGGCCAGTCGGCCAGCGCCGTCGGCGACCAACTGGTGATCGTCGCAGTGGCGCTGTACATCACGCAGCGGACCGGATCGGCGACCGATCTCGGCCTCGTGCTGCTGGCGCAGGCGACTCCGTTCGTCGTGCTCGTGCTGTTCGGCGGAGTGTGGGCCGACCGGCTGCCGCGCCACCGGCTGATGCTCGCGGCCGACGGGGCTCGCGCGCTGCTGCACGCCGTGCTGGCGGCATCGATCCTGCTCGGCGGCGCGAGCATCGTCGAGCTGGTCGTGATCGAGGCGCTGTTCGGCACCGCGCGCGCGTTCTTTGCGCCGGCATACAGCGGGCTGCTGCCCCAGACGGTGCCGGACGACGAGTTCCAGGACGCGCGGGCGCTGTCGGCAACCACCGCCAACCTGGCGATCCTGATCGGACCGGCGCTCGGCGCCGGGATCGTGCTGGCGTTCGGCGCCGGCTGGGCGTTCGCCGCCGACGCCGCCACGTTCGTGCTCAGCGCCGCGCTGCTGTACCCGATCGCGCCGCGTCGCCGCGGCGGCGGCACGGCCACCCGCGCGCCCGCGCGCGAGTCGCTGATGGCCGAGCTACATGCCGGCTGGCGTGAGGTCCGCGCCCGCACCTGGTTCTGGGCCACCGTGGCGGCCTTCACCGGCGCGGTCCTGTGCGCGTACTGCCCCTGGTACGCGCTCGCGCCGCTGATCTCGCGCGACCACTACGGCGGCACGGCCGTGTTCGGCGTACTGGAGAGCGTCGCCGGAGGCGGCGCGCTGGTGGGGGCGGTGGCGGGGCTGCGCTGGCGACCGCGGCGCCCGATCGCGCTCGGGCTGGCGATGACGGTGCTGTGGCCTGCGCAGAGCATCGCGTTTGCGCTGCTGGCGCCGCTGGCCGCCGTCCTCGCGCTGGCGTTCTGCTCCGGCTTCTCGTTCTCGGTGTTCGAGGTCTGGTGGGAGACGGCGCTGGCGTACGAGATCCCGCCGCACGCGCTGTCGCGGGTCAGCGCCTACGACGTGCTCGGCTCGCTGGGGCTGATGCCTGTCGGCTTCGCGCTGGCCGGGCCGCTGGCGGGCGCGCTCGGAGCCCGGGTGGTGCTCGGCGCCGGCGCCGCGGCCGCGCTGGCGATGCTGGTGGCGGCGATCGCGCCGCGCTCCACGCGCGAGCTGTCGCTCCCGGCTCGCTCGGCGCCCTCAGCCCAGCAGCTGGGCCACGATGTCCCGGTAGAAGCCGGCCGCGAAGCCTAGGTCGCGCAGGTCGATCCGCTCGTCGGCGTTGTGGACCAGCGGCGCGGCGTCCAGCAGCGTCTGGTGGCGCTGGGGGAAGAAGCCATACGCGACGCACTCCGGGAACGCGTCGCGAAACCAGCGCGAGTCAGAGAAGCCCGGCAGGATCACCGGTACCGTCCTGGCGCCGGGGTCCTGGGCGCCGATCCAGGCCTCGATCGCGGCCATCAGCTCGGTCTGGACCGGCGAGCCGTTGCCGACCACCCGTTCGGTGAACTCGATCTCGTAGTCGGGCTTCAGAACGCCGAGCACCTGCTCGACCCTGCGCCCGACGGCCTCGTCGCCCAGGCCAGGCGGCACGCGGCAGTCGATCCGGACCTGCGCGCGAGAGGGGATCACGTTGATCTTGGTCGAGGCGCTGGTCATGGTCGGGGTCAGCGTGACGCCGAACATCGGCTCGACCAGCGTCCGCAGCCGAGGATCCTCTGATTGAAGGCGCGCCATCGCCGCCGACGGGTCGGCCGGGTCAAGCTCCAGCGCGCTGAGCAGCGCCGCGGGCGCCTCGGTCAGGTCGAAGCTGTCGGGCTGGGACGCCAGCGCCGCCAGCACCGGCGCCAGCTTCAGCAGCGCGTTGTCGCCGGTGCGTGGCAGCGACGCGTGCCCGGCCGCCCCGCGCGCGGTGACGTTGAAGCGGAAGATCCCCTTCTCGCCGCAGCAGACCCCGTAGTGGCGCACGCCGCCGTAGCTGAACACCTCGCCCGCGCCCTCGTTGAGCAGCATGTCGCAGCGGACCTCGTCCGGGTGGTTGTCGGTCAGCCAGTGCGCGCCGACGTCGCCGCCGGTCTCCTCGTCGGAGACGAACACCAGCTTCAGCGCGCCGCGCGCGGGCCGCCAGCCTTCGCGCGCCAGGGTCGCCGCGGCGACCGCTTCGGCGGCGACCTGGTTCTTCATGTCCAGCGCTCCGCGCCCCCACAAGAAGCCGTCGGCGACCTCGCCTGACCACGGGTCGTGGCGCCACTCGGTCCGATCGGCGAGCACCGTGTCGACATGGCCGAGCAGCACCAGCACGGGCTCGGGCGCGGGCGCCGAATCGGCGGCGGCCAGCGTCGCGACCAGATTCGGACGCTCCGGCTCGGCGGCGAGGATCTTGGTCTGCAGGCCGGCGGCGCTCAGGAAGCGGGCCAGCAGCTCGATCGCCGGGCGCTCGTTGCCGGGCGGGTTGACGGTGTTGCACGCGATCAGCCGCTGGAGCAGCTCGATCGTCTCGGCCTGGAGGTCGGCGGGCATCGGGCGACGGAGACTATCCGCGTAGGATGGCCGCCGTGTCCGCGGCCGACGACCTGACGCTCGCGCTGTCACTGGCCGACTCCGCGGACAAGATCACGATGGCGCGCTTCGGGGCCCTGGACCTGGTGGTCGAGACCAAGCCGGACCTGACGCCGGTCAGCGAGGCCGACCGCGCGGTCGAGCTGGCGCTGCGCGCGGCGCTGGCGGCGCGCGCGCCCGGCGACCTGGTGC
>JBOGYE010000031.1:0-19081 GCA_050696635.1 Solirubrobacteraceae bacterium
GACAGCCGATCCGGCGCGACAGCCGATCCGGCGCGACAGCCGATCCGGCGCGACAGCCGATCCGGCGCGACAGCCGATCCGGCGCGACAGCCGATCCGGCGCGACAGCCGATGCGGAGTCACAGCCGTTGCGGGGCGCGGGTCAGTCGACCAGCAGCACGATCTTGCCGGGCGGGTGTGAACCCTCCAGCACACGGTGCGCATCGGCGATCTGAGCGAGCGGGAACGTCTGGGCGACCGGCAGCCGGAAGCGGCCCGCCTCGATGAGCGCGCCGATCTCGCCCAGCACGTGCCAGGCACGCTCCGCGGGCGCGCCGCCACTGGCGCGCACGCCGGCCCGCTCCGCACCGGCGAAGTCCGCGATCGTGAGGACCCGGTCAGACGATCCCGTCAGCTCCACCAGCGCCGGCAGCGCCCCGCCGCCGGCGGCATCGAGCGCGCGGTCCACGCCGTCTGGCGCCAGCTCGCGCACGCGCTCCACCAGCCCGTCGCCGTACACGGTCGGCTCCGCGCCGAGCGAGCGCACGTAGTCCTGGTTGCGCTCGCCGGCGGTGCCGATCACGCGCACCTCGCGAACCACGGCCAGCTGAACCGCCGCCGACCCCACGGCGCCCGAGGCGCCGCTGACCAGCAGCGTCTGCCCGGGGCCGACGCCGAGCAGGTCAAGCGTGCGCCTCGCCGTCTCGATCGCCACCGGCAGCGCCGCCGCGGAGGCGAAGTCGAGCGCCGGCGGGATCGGCGCCCACTCCGCCACCAGCGCCAGCTCAGCCGCGCCCGCGCCGCCGACCGCCGGACCGAACACCTCGTCTCCGGCGGCGACACCGTTCACCCCCTCACCGAGCGCGTCGACCACCCCGGCCAGCTCGAGCCCCGTGCGCAGCGGCAGCTCGCCGCCCATCGCTCCGGCGCGGAGCTTGGCGTCGAACGGATTGCAGCCGACGGCGCGAACGCGGACTCGGATCTGGCCGGCTCCCGGCGCGGGCTCGTCAGCCTGCACCAGCTCCAGCACCTCCGGGCCACCGAAGCGACCAAATTGCACCGCCTGCATCAGCGTCGACCTCGTGTCGGTCCGGATTCACGCACTCCTGCAGCCTAACGCCCGCGCCCGCGCGAGCACCGAGTCGAGCATCGACTCGGTCAGGCGGCCCGTGAACGTGTTCTGCTGGCTGGGGTGAAAGCAGCCGAGCAGCGTCGGGAGCTCGCCGATCCGGACCTCCGCGCCGTGGCCGAACCGGGGGCGCGGCCGCGGCAGCGCAACGCCGCCGGCGGCCAGCACTCGCAGGGCGCCGTCCCAGGCGAAGCCGCCGAGGCAGACGATCACGCGCACGTCCACCAGCAACTGAAGCTCGCGGGCCGCGAACGGAAGGCACGCGTCCCGCTCCGCGGTGGTCGGCCGGTTGGCGGGCGGCGCGCAGCGGACCGCGGCCGCGACCCAGCAACCGTCCAGGCGCAGCCCATCGTCGCGCGCGGCGGAGGTCGGCTGGTTGGCGAAGCCGGCCCGGTGCAGCGCCGCGAACAACCAGTCGCCGGAGCGATCGCCGGTGAACACGCGACCGGTGCGGTTGCCGCCGTGCGCGGCGGGCGCCAGCCCGAGCAACAGCACGCGCGCCGCCGGGTCGCCGAAGCCGGGCACTGGGCGCCCCCAGTAGGTCTGCTCGGCGAACGCCGCGCGCTTCACGCGGGAGACCTCCTCGCGCCAGGCGACCAGCCGCGGGCAGCGGCGGCAAACGACGATCTCCGCCTCGAGCGCGCCGAGGTCGCCGGACGGGGCAGGACCGCTGGGTGCCGCAGGACCGCCGGGCGCCGCAGGACCGCCGGACGGGGCAGGACCGCCGGGCGCGGCGCGCCCGCCGGCCACGCTATGCCTTCAGCGAGCGGCCGTACTGGCGCTCGTAGTACTCGCGATAGGAGCCCGAGCGGATCGGCTCCCACCACCAGGCGTTATCCCGATACCAGGCCACCGTGCGCGCGAGCCCGTCCGCAAACGCCGTCCGCGCGCTCCAGCCCAGGCCGTGAAGCTTCTGCGACGACAGCGAGTAGCGGCGGTCGTGTCCAAGACGATCGGTGACGTACTCGATCAGCGACTCGTCACGCCCGGTCAGGGCCAGGATGCGCCGCACGACATCCAGGTTCTCGCATTCGTCAGGACCGCCGCAGTTGTAGACCTCACCGGGCGTGCCGTGCTCGAGCACGTGCCCGATCCCGCGGCCGAAGTCCTCCACGTAGAGCCAGTTGCGGACGTTGCGCCCGTCTCCGTAAACCGGCAGTTGGTCGCCGGCGAGCGCGTTGAGGATCATCAGCGGGATCAGCTTCTCCGGGTACTGGCGCGGGCCGTAGTTGTTCGAGCCGCGGCAGACGAGCGCCTCCAGACCGTAGGTGTGGAAGTAGCTGAGCACGAGCAGGTCCGCGCCGGTCTTGGTCGCGCTGTAGGGACTCGACGGCCGCAGCGGCGAGGCCTCCGTGAACGAGCCTGACTCGATCGAGCCGTAGACCTCGTCGGTCGAGACCTGGAGGTAGCGCAGCCCACGCTCGCGCGCTGCCTCCAGCAGCACATGGGTCCCCTGGCCGTTGGTGACGCTGAACGCGAACGGGTCCGCAATCGAGCGGTCGACGTGCGTCTCGGCGGCGAAGTTGACGATCGCCTCGGCGTCGGCGATCGCCTCGGCGACCGCCGCCGGGTCCTCGATCGCGCCCTGCACGAAGCGGATCTCCGACTCGACCTCCGCCAGGTTCTCCCGGCGCCCGGCGTAGGTGAGAGCGTCCAGCACCGTCACCTGGTCGCCGTGCTCGCGCACGCGCAGGCGCACGAACGCAGAGCCGATGAAGCCGGCGGCGCCGCAGACGAGCAACCTCATGCGGCCACCTGCGCCCGCGCGCGCTCCCGCTCCGCGAGGAACGCGCGCAGCCCGTCACGCCAGTCAGCCAGCGCCGGTGCGGCGCGCTCGGAACCCAGCACGCTGTAGGCGGGGCGCCGGGCCGCGACCGGGTACTGGTCGGTGGCGATCGGGACGATCTCGCAGCCGGCGCCCGCCGTCGCCACGATCTCCCGTGCGAACTCAAACCACGAGCACGAGCCGGCGGCGGCGACGTGCAGCACGCCCGGCACCCGCTCCCCCGCCAGCGCGACCAGCGCCGCCGCGAGGTGGCCGGTGAAGGTCGGGCAGCCGACCTGGTCTGCGACGACCTGGAGTCGATCGCGCTCGGCGGCCAACCGCAGGATCGTGGTCGGGAAGCAGCGCCCGTGGACTCCGAACAGCCACGAGCTGCGCACGATCGTCCAGGGGCCTCGATCGCCGCCGGCCGCGGCGACGGCGCGCTCGCCGGCCAGCTTCGATCGGCCGTAGGCGCTGATCGGGCCGACGGCATCGGACTCCACATACGGGCGCTCACCGCCGCCATCGAACACGTAGTCGCTGGAGACGTGGATCGTCCAAGCTCCCGCGCCCGTCGCCGCTGCGGCGAGGTTGCCCGCCCCCGCGCCGTTGACCGCAAGCGCCTCGTCGACCCGCGACTCCGCGCCGTCGACGTCCGTCCAGGCGGCACAATTGATCACCGCGTCCGGCGTGGCGGCGGCGACCGCGGCGCGGACGGCGTCCGCGTCACCGATGTCGAGCGCAGCCCGGGCCAGCGCGACCACGTCGTGGCCGGACGCCTCGGCCGCCCGCCCGACATCGACGCCCAGCATCCCGGCCGCGCCGGTGATCAGGATTCGCATTCGCCGCGAAGGGTAGGGGGCCCGCTCAGTCGTCGCTCTGCGGGCCGCCGGAGTCGGCGGCCGCCAGCGCCTCGGAGACATGCGCGACGAGCTGGGCCGGGGTGAACGGCTTGACCAGCAGGTTCACGCTCGCCTCGTCCAACCCGCGGCTCACCAGCCGGCTGTCGTTGTAGCCCGACATGAACAGCACGGCCAGGCCGGGTTGGGCCGAGCGCAGCTGGGCCACGAGCTCGGGACCTGACAGGCGCGGCATCACGACGTCGGTGACCAGCAGGTCAATCTGACCCTCGTGGGCGGCCGCGACGGCAAGCGCGCGGTCGCCGTCGCCGGCCTGAAGCACCGAGTAGCCCCGCTCGCGCAGCATCGTCACCATCAACGTCCGCAGCGCCGGCTCGTCCTCGACCAGCAGCAGGGTCGCGCCCGCGTCCTCGGGGTCGGTGGCAGCGGTCCGGATCGCAACCGCCGGCAGCGCGACGGTGAATGTGGTCCCGCTGGCCCCGCCGACCCCGACGGTCCCGGGCCCGACGCTGGAGTCGACACCGATGAAGCCCCCGGCCTCGACGACGATGCCGTGCACCGTCGCCAACCCCATACCGGTGCCGTGCTCTCCCTTGGTGGAGAAGAACGGCTCGAAGATCCGGTCGACCGTCTCCGGCACGATCCCGGTTCCGGTGTCGGCGATCGAGAGCTCGAGAAAGCTGCCCTCGGCAACCCCCCTGTCCAGCGCCTCCTGGCCACTCACCACACACTCGCGGCCGTCGATCGTCAGCGTCCCACCTGCCGCCATCGCGTCGGCCGCATTGAGCACCAGGTTCATGATCACCTGCTCCAGGCCGGTGCGCTCGATCACGACCGGCGCCAGGCCCGGCTCGATGCGAAACTCGAACGCGATGTCGGCGGCCAGCAGTCGCCGCAGCATCGGCGCAAGCTCGCCGACCAGCGCGCCGACGTCGACCTTGGCCGCGGGACCGTGACCGCGCCTGGAGAACGCCAGCAGCTGGCGGGTCAGCTGGCCCGCCCGGTCAGAGGCGGTCAGGATCTGCTCCAGGTCCTCATGCACGGACGCCAGGTCCGGGCGTGCGGCGAGCCGTCGCGCGTAGCCGGAGACGATCGTCAACAGGTTGTTGAAGTCATGCGCGATGCCGCCGGCGAGCTGACCGACCGCCTGCATCTTGGCCGCCCGGTTGAGGCGGCTGGCCAGTTCGTGGCGTCCGCTGACATCGGTGATCACCCCGCGCAGCCGCACGATCTCGCCCGCCGACCCGCGCGTCACCGACACCACGTCTCGGACGTCTCGCATCTCGCCGTCGGCGTCGACGATTCGATAGGTCAGCTCCAAGCTCTCGCTGTGCGGCGCGAGCAGCGACTGCACGACAGCGACGCGGTCGGTGTGATGAACGATCGAGGCCCAGAATCCCGGCTCCTGCCAGCGCGGCGTGGGATAGCCCAGCCGCACCTCGTCGCGACCGCCGAGCAGCTTCAACGTGCGCCGGTCCGGCGTCTCGGACTCCCACACGATCGCGTCCAGCGCCCCGACGATCTCCTGCACCGCCCGGGCCTGGGCATCGCGCAGCCGCTGATCCTCGAGCACCAGCCGGTCGGTGGCATCGCGCAGGACCGCCACGAACAGCGCCGGGCTGCCCTTCAGCGGCGCAAGGCTGATCTCGACCGCCACCTCGGAGCCGTCGCTGCGCAGGCCGGGCTGCGGAGGTAGATGGCCCAGCCCTCGCCGCCACGCGGCTCGGGTGTAGCCGTCTCGCAGGCCGACGTGACGTCCGCGCAGGGCTCCGGGAACCAGGCGCTCGACCACAGCTCCGACCAGCTCGTCGTGCGAATAGCCGAACAGCTCGGCCAGCCTCCGGTTCGCGTACCGGATCACGCCTTCGGCATCGACGATCAGGACGCCGTCGCCAAGGGCGTCGAGCGCCTCAGTGAGCGCCCCCTGCGGGATCCTCGCCACGCCCATCCGTCCACACGGTAATACGCTGCAAACCGACGTTCAAGTCAGCCGACCCAGCTTGCGTTTCCCGGGGGTTTGGTCGGACAATGTGAAGTGGAAGATCCCGCGCATGAGCCACAGGAGGCTCTCGACGTGAGCGTGACGGGCAGAGAGGTCGATGTGATCAACGCGCTGGCGGCGCGTCAGGCCGGCGCGGACGGGCTGGCGGCGACCCCCTGGGGGCGGCCGCTGATCTCCGAGCTGCTGGAGTCGATCCCCGACGCGGTGATCGGCTGCGACGCCGCGGGCGAGGTCGTCTACTGGAGCCGGGCGGCGCGCGAGGCGTACGGCTACTCGGCCGACGAGGCGCTCGGGCGCCCGGTGACCACGTTGCTGCAGACCAGGTTCCCGGCGCCGTTGATGGAGATCATGGAGGAGGTGACCGACCGCGGCCTGTGGCAGGGCACGCTCGCGCATCGCACCAAGGATGGCCGCGAGGTCGCGGTCGAGAGCCGCTGGGTGGCGCGCTACGACGACGCCGGCAAGCTGGTGGGCGGCTTCGGGGTCGAGCGCGGTCTCGGGTCAGGCCCGACGGCGCTCGGCGAGCCCCAGGCCGCTGTAGTCGATGACGCGCCGACCGCCGACCACGATCGGCCCGTGGTGGAGCGCACGCATGGTCTGAAGGCGCTCGCCGGCGGCGTCGTGCACGACTTCAACAATGCGCTGGCGATCATCATCAACTACGCGGCCTTCATCGCAGACGAGCTGGGCCGGTTGCGCACCGCGCCGAGCGAGGACCAGCGCCAGGCGCTGATGGGCGACCTGGGCGAGATCAGCGCCGCGGCAGAGCGCGCTGCGAGCCTCACCGGCCAGCTGCTGGCGTTCTCCAGGCAGCCGAGCTCCGACCCGCAGCCGATCGACATCGGCGATTGCATCCGGGAGATCGAGCAACTGCTGCGCACGGTCCTCGGCGAGCACGCCCGGCTGGTGCTGTCGCTGGCCGATGCGCTGCCGACGGTGCGCGCGCAACGCGCCGCACTGCAGCAGGCGGTCGTCAACCTGGCGCTGAACGCGCGCGACGCGATACCGGACGGCGGCGAGGTGACGATCGAGGTCGACCGGGTCACGGTCGACGAGAACGCGGATCTGCTCGCGATGGGCACGTACGTTCGCCTCCGGGTGTCGGATCCTGGCACCGGCATGACCCCAGAGGTGGCCGAGCGGGCGTTCGAGCCGTTCTTCACCACCAAGGACGGCGGGGCAGGGCTCGGGCTGGCGAGCGTGCAGTGGGTCGTCGGACGCGCCGGCGGCCACGCGCGCCTGCGATCCGAGCCGGGGCTGGGGACGTCGTTCGTGGCGCTGCTCCCGGCGGCCGACCTGGGCGGCGAGCCTGGGGACGGCAGCGACGCCGGGGACAGGCGCCGCACGGCAACGGCGCCAGCCACGGCCGAGGAGGGGCCCGGCGCGGCTCGCCGGGCAGCCGAGCCCAGCCCGGCCGCCGGCAGCACGACAGCCACCGCCACGATCCTGGTGGTCGAGGACGAGCACCCGCTGCTGGAGCTGTGCCGAAGGATCCTGGCGCAGGCCGGCTATCGCGTGCTCACGGCCGGCGACGGGCGCCAAGCGCTCGAGCTGGCCGAGGCGCACGACGGCGAGATCGACCTGCTGCTGACCGACGTCGTGATGCCCGGCATGCTCGGCCACCACCTCGCCGAGAAGCTACGCGCGCTCCGCCCGACGACTGCCGTGGCCTACATGTCCGGGTTCTCCGACGCGGTGCTCGGACCCGCGGCCGGCCGGATCAGGGGGGCGCTGATCGACAAGCCGTTCACGGCGCCGGCTTTGCTCGAGCATGTCCGCTGGGCGCTGGCTGCCGGCGAACCGCCGCGGCCATGACCGTGCCGCGGCGATGACGGAGCTGCTGCTGGTCGACGACGAGCCGGCCCTGCGTCGCTGGGTGCGGCGCGTGCTGGAGGCGCAGCGCTACAGCTGCCACGAGGCGGCGGACGTCCCCGAGGCTCGCGCCGCGTTGTCGAGCAACGTCTACGACCTGGCGCTGCTGGACGTCAACCTGCCCGGCGAGTCGGGGATCGAGCTGTTGAGCTCGATCCGCGCCGAGCACTCGGCCACGGCGGTGCTGATGATCACCGGCGAGGACGACCTCGGCCTGGCGACGTCCGCGATCGAGCTCGGCGCCTACGGCTACCTGGTCAAGCCGGTGCGGGCCGGAGAGCTGCTGATCAACGTCACCAACGCGCTGCACCGGCGCCGTCGCGAGACCGAGCTGCTGCGGCGCCTGGACGACCTGCAGACCAGCCGGGAGCAGGCCGAGCAGGAGCTGCGCCGCGTACTGGCGTCGCCCGGCCTCGGGGCTGACCCGGTCTCGATGATGGAGTCCGAGGCCGTGCTGCGACTCGTGCGCCTGGCCGAGTTCCGCGACGCGCAGACCGGCCATCACCTGGTGAGGATGGGGCGCTATTGCGAGCTGATCGGGCTCGCGCTGGGCTGCGACCTGGGCTGGTGCGCCCAGCTGCGGATGGCCAGCGAGCTGCACGACGTCGGCAAGGTCGCGATTCCCGATCGGATCCTGCTCAAGCCGGGCCGGCTGACGGCGCGGGAGCGCCGCGTGATGCAGACCCACACCGAGATCGGCCATCAGATCCTGTCGGACTCGGGCTCGGAGCTGATGCGCGCGGCCGCGACCATCGCGCTGACGCACCACGAGCGCTGGGACGGGCGCGGCTACCCGCACGGCCTGTCGGGGCAGGGGATTCCGATCGAGGGCCGGATCGCGGCGGTCGCCGACGTGTACGACGCGCTGACCTCGGACCGCGTCTACCGGCCGGCGTTCCCGGTCGGGATGGCGGTTGAGATGATGGAGACCGAACGCGGTCGCCACTTCGAGTCGCGGATCCTCGGCGCGCTGCACGAGGTGTTCGAGCAGATCGAGTCGATCCGCCGCGAGTTCGGGGATTGAAGGCTTTCGGAGGCTCCGCGCTCAGCCTGCGCTCCGGCGGCGCACGACCATCGCCACCGCCTGCACGCGCGTGCGCGCGCCGAGCTTGCGGCTCGCGTTGCGGATGTGCGTGCGAACCGTCTCGGGGGACAGAAACAGTCGTTCTGCGATCCGCTGCCCGCTGAGCCCGTCGGCGAGCAGCTCCAGGACCTCCAGCTCGCGCTCCGTGAGCGACGCTCCCCCTTGGGCCTCGCCGGCGCCGGCCAGCAGCGGCGCCAGCGAAGGATCGACATAGCTGCCGCCGCCCGCCACCGCCCGCAGCGCGCCCGTCAGGCGCGCGCCCGGAGAGGACTTCAACACGAACCCGCGAGCTCCGGCGCGGGCGGCTTGCGAGAGCTCGGACTCGGGGCCGGTGTGCCCGGTGTAGAGCACGATCGAAGCCCGCGGATGCTCACGCAGGACGCTTTCGACAAGGGCGATGACGCTGTCGTCGCCGAGCTGTGCGTCCAGCAGCGCCACATCGAACCGTCGCCGGGACAGCAGCGTCTCGGCTTCGGCGAGCGAGCCTCCGGCGCCGACGATCCGAAAGCCCGCCTCGGCCAGAACCAGCTCGATCCCGCGACGCACGGTGAGGTGATCGTCGACCACGATCACGTCGAGCTGCTCGGCTTGCATTCCGGTCCCTTTCCGGGCGCGGCGCCTCCCAACCGCAAGACCTGTAGATCATCCCACCGTCCGGCCTTGAGCGCCAGCGTTCGTGCGGAGCTTCAGTCCTCCGATCGATCCAACGCCACCTCCAGCGCCCGTCGCAGCTCGCCGCCGCCGTAGGGCTTGGCCAGGAAGCCGTCGCCCGGCGGCATCCCCTCGCGAACCGCAGACTCGCCGGTGTAGCCCGACGTGTAGACGATCCGCAGCTCGGGATGGCACTCCAACGCCGCACGGGCGAGCTCCGCGCCGGACAGGTCGGGAAGGATCATGTCGGTCAGCAGCAGGTCGATCGTGCGCGCGCGGTCGCACAGCAGGTCCAGCGCCTGCTTCCCGCTGGCGGCGCTCAGCACCAGGTAGCCGGCGTTTGTCAGCAGCCGCGTGACCAGCGCCAGCACCTGAGGCTCGTCCTCGACCACGAGCACCGTGCGGCTGGCGAGAGCGGGAGCGTCGCCCTCGGACTGCTCGTCCACGTCGGCCGAGCCGCCGAGCTCGCCCGCGGCGGACGCCCGTGGCAGCGAGACGACGAACGTGCTCCCGTGCCCGGGCTCTGACTGCACCGCGATCTGACCGCCCATCTGCTCGACGACGCCGACGACCGTCGCCAGGCCCAGGCCCGTCCCCTGACCCAGCTCCTTGGTCGTGTAGAACGGCTCGAAGATCTTCTCCCGGACCTGTTCGGACATGCCGACACCCGTGTCGGACACGGAGATCGTGACCAGATCACGCTCAGCGCCCAGCCCGTGGCCCGGTCTCTGGCCCGGCTTGTGGCTGGGCTTGTGGCCCGGCTTGTGGCTCGGCCTGTGGCTCGGCTTGTGGCCCGGCTCGGGTGACTGGGCCGCGGTGCGGATCGTGACGGCGCCGCCATCCGGCATCGCGTCGCGGGCGTTGGCGACCAGGTTGACGACCACCGTCTCCAGCTGGGCGCGGTCGCCGAGCACGATCGCTCCAGCGGACTCGTCGATCACCGTCAGCGCGATCGACTCGCCGATCGTCCGGCGCAGCAGCCCCTCCAGGCCGGCGATCGCCGCCCCGGGGGTCACCGGTTCCCGCTGCAGGACCTGCCTGCGCCCGAACGCCAGCAGCTCGCGCGCGAGCGATCGGGAGTGTTCGGCCGCACGCCCGATCTCCGCCAGCTCCGGCTGCAGGTGGTGCCCGGCACCGAGGCGGTCGGAGACGATCTCGGTGTAGCCGATGATCACCGCCAGCATGTTGTTGACGTCGTGCGCGACTCCGCCGGCGAGCCGCCCGATCGCCTCGATCCGCTGGGTGCGAGCGAGCTCATCGGCCAAGCGGCGCTCCTCGGCGCGGTTCTCAACCAGCGTCAGCTGATACAGCGGCGCACCGTCGTCGTCGCGAACAAGCGCGGTCGTCGTATGGATCACGACCTTGCGTCCGCTGCTGAGGACGTACTCGCGATCGACCTGCAGTCCGCGCTCGATCGTGCCCAGCCAGCGGTCGCGGTAGCGCTGCATCGCTGCGCCCGCCAGCTCGGGTGTGAGGATCGTATTCAGGTCGGTACCGACCATCGCCTCGGGGCTCGGCTGGTCGTAGATCTGCGCGTACGCGTCGTTGCAGACGATCAGGCGCGCGTGCTCATCGCGCAGCCCCACCCCCATCTGGGCGGAGCCGAGCACGGCGTGCCAGCGGGCCTGGCTGGCTCGCAGCTCGGTCAGCGTCCGCTCGAGCTCGGAGACATCCTCGATCGTCACCCCGACCCCGGCGATGCCCGCCTCGAGCTCGCTGACCGCGTGCGCACGGACCTGCCAATGCCGCGCTGCCGGGTCGCTGCCGGCACCGAACCGGTCGGCCTGCTCGCGCCCGGTTTCGAGCACGAGCCGCGCGAGCCGCTCCACGCGCTCGCCGGCCGCGCCGGGCATCGCCTCGCGCACCGGGGTATGGCGCGGGTGCGGCGCGATCAACCCCATCCGCAGCAGTCGCCGGTTGGCACCGACTACACACAGGCGCTCGTCGAGCAGCATCACTCCCAGCGGGACCACGTCGATCCCCGCCTCCAGCCGCTGCCGGGCGCCGATCAGTGCCCGGCGCCCACGGCCGCGCTGCGCCAGCGAACTGACCGCGGCGACCAGCAGATCGGGCGCGATCGACTCCGGCAGGTATGCATCGGCGCCTGCCTGAAGCGCGCGGACGGTCCCCTCGGGCCCGAGATCGGCCGCCGAACGCTCGAGGATCGCAACCCCGGCCGTGACCCGCGCGGCGCGCAGCTCGGCCGCGAGCGCAAGCCCGCCGCGGTCGGGCAGCTCGACGTCGACGACGAGCACGTCCGCGCAGCGCGCCAGCTCGAGCGCCTCGCGTCCGTGTGCCGCGGCGGTCACCTTCAGGCCGGCCTGCTCGAGCAGCCCGCACAGTGCCTGACGGTGCTGCGGGTTTCCGTCGGCTACCAGCACCGCGAGCTGCTCATCCGCCGGCGTGGAGCGCGACGCGGCCGGCTGGCCTGCTGCTGACGGCCCTGGGCTCTGGCTCATCCCCGAGCTGACCCTACCGCCGTGGCGGCCACACCGCCACCCTTTGCGGTGTCGCTGCACCGCCGCCGGGTCACGGCCACGCGGCCACCGCTGCGGTGCTAGCGCTGCGGTTGGCCCGCAAGACGCGGCGCGCGCCCGCCAGCGGCGCCACGCGGCCACTGCTGCGGTGCTAGCGCTGCGGTGGTAGCTTGGCAGCCATGGGACAGCGGACGCATTACACGCCGGGGACGTTCAGCTGGACGGACCTCAACACGACCGACCCGGAAGCCGCCAAGTCCTTCTACTCGGCCCTGATGGGGTGGGAGTTCACGGACATGCCGGTCGGCGAGGGGTCCTCCTACTCGATGGCTGCGATCGACGGGAACTGGGTGGCGGCGGTGTCGCCGCAGCCCCAGCAGCAGCGGGATGCGGGCGTGCCCCCCGCATGGAACTCGTACGTCACCGTGCAGGACGCCGACGCGACCGCGGCGCGCGCCGCCGAGCTCGGCGGCACCGTGCACGCCGAGCCGTTTGACGTGATGGAGGCGGGCCGGATGGCCGTGATCCAGGATCCGCAGGGAGGGTGGTTCCTGGCCTGGCAGCCGCGCGACCACATCGGTGCTGGTCTGGTCAACGCGCCCGGGGCGCTGTGCTGGAACGAGCTTGGGACGCCGGACCTCGACGGTGCGTCCGAGTTCTATGGACAGCTGTTCGGCTGGACGACTTCGCAGATGGAGGGTTCCGAGGAGCCATACCTGGTGATCCGCAACGCCGACGGGCACACCAATGGCGGCATCCGCCCGCCGGCGCCGCCGGGGACGCCGCCGTTCTGGCTGGCCTACTTCGCCACCGCCGACATCGATGCGGCCGTCGGGGAGGTCGGGCGTCTCGGGGGCGGCGTGCCGGTGGGAGCCACCGACATCGGGATCGCCAAGATCGCCGTCGCGCAGGATCCGCAGGGGGCGGTGTTCGCGCTCTACGCCGGCCATCTGGACGATTGACGAGCTGGCTGCATACCAGGTCGCGCGGACGGTTCTCCCTGTAAGCGCGGGGTTTTGCCGTCCGCGGGCTGTTCTATGGTCGGCCCCGGTCATGCAGGACACCGACCAGATCAAAGGCTCCACCCAGCCGACGGACCGGCCCCAGGCCTGCGCACACTCACCGGTGCAGATGGAGGCTGACCTGCGCGAGCTGATCGCGACGGTCCAGGCGCCGCACCTGCGCAGTCTGCTGCACGCGTTGCTCGGCGAGAACACCGCGACCTGGGTGTCGTTCCGCGCGGCGCCGGCAGCCAAGCACTACCACCAGGCCTACCGCCACGGGCTGCTCGAGCACTCGTTGACGGTCGCCCAGGCGGTCAGCGCGGCCTCGGCCACATTCCCGGGGATCGACCGCGACCTAGCCGTGACCGGCGCTCTGGTGCACGACATCGGCAAGCTCGACAGCTACGAGCTGCGCCAGGACCGGATCGAGCTGTCCGACGACGGTCGCCTGTACGGCGAGATCCCGCTCGGCTACCACCGGGTCCGATCCGCGATCGAGGGCATTGACGGATTCCCCGAGCACGCGGCGCGCGCCGTGCTGCACATCATCCTCAGCCACCACGGGTCGCTCGAGCACGGCAGCCCGGTGGTCCCGTGCACGCGCGAGGCGACGCTCGTGCACATGATCGACAGCCTCGGCGCCCGCCTGGGCAGCTTCGATCGGATCGAACGCACGCTGCCCGAGGGAGAGCGCTGGTCTGCATATGACCGCGCGATCGGCGGGGGGGCGTACTTCGCCGCGCCGGTCGGCGCGGTGCCGCGGGCCGCGTAGCGCCGCAGCTCCGGGCGACACGGCGCCGCGGGCCGCGTAGCGCCCAGGGCCGGGTGACCACTGTGTCGCGGGCGTGACGATCGTTTCCAAAGCGTGCAAATTGCGCGGCGGTCGGGTGAAACCAGGTTCCCCGCGCGGCTAGAGTTGCGTGCGGGGATGGCAAAGGACACCGAGAAACTGATCCGTCAGCTCTCGTTGATCTCGTACCTGATGGCCGAGCGCAGGCCGGTGACGGCGCCGGAGATCAGGCGAGACGTCGAGGGTTACAGCGCGATGAACGAGGATGCATTCGCCCGGCGCTTCTACGCCGACCGTTCGGAGCTGGAGTCGCTGGGGATCGCGCTCAACGTCGAGAAGCCGATCGACGGCCTCGTCGAGCAGGAGAACTACTCGCTCCCGCCCGAGAACTTCCACCTGCGGCCGATCGAGTTCAGCGACGGCGAACTGGCGGCGCTGCGGACCGCGCTGCATCTGCTCGACGGCGAGTTCGCCTATGCCGAGCCGTTGCGGCTGGCCCTGCAGCAGATCTCCTGGGGCCGACCCAGCCCGCTCGAGGCGCCGGAGCAGCGCACAGTCGCGCTCGGGCTCACCGGCTCCGCCGGCGGCCACGAGGTCTCGCACCGGCTGGCGAAGATCGAGACCGCGATCTTCCGCCGCAAGACGATCGTGTTCGATTACCACACGATCGAGCGCGACGACGTCGGCCCGCGGCGCGTGGACCCGTACCAGCTGCTCTACCAGGGCGGGCAGTTCTACGTCGTCGGCCGCGCGCACGAGCGCAGCGCGATCCGCGTGTTTCGCCTCTCGCGGATCAGCGGCAAGGTCGGCTACGCCACCAAGGCCGAGCATGACTTCCAGCGCCCTGCCGACTTCGACCCGCGCTCATACGCGAACCGGATCGACTGGCAGTTCGGCGAGCCGATCGGCGTCGCGGAGGTGTGGATCTCGGACCGGATCGCCTGGCAGATCGAGCGCCACTTCGGACGCTACGGTGAGATCCGCGCGGCCGGCGAGGAGCAAGACGGCGACGATCGGCTGTTTGAGACCCCCTACGCCAACGCCCGTCAGTTGATCGCGTGGGCGTTCGGGTTGCGCGAGAACGCGCGGATCATCGGCCCGGATGAGCTGGTCGCGCAGGCGCGCGAGCGAGCCCGGCTGCTGGTGGCGCGCCACTCCGGCGATCCCGGGCTGGCCGAGGCGGCCGACAGTGGTCAGGGTGCTGGTGCCGCGGAGGCGACATCGGCGCCTGTAGCGACCGAAAACGGTGACGCTCGCGCTGATTCGGACGACGGCGACGCCCGCACTGACGCGGCGATTCGCCCGGAGCGCTTCGCGCGGCTGGTGACGCTCGCGAGCATCCTGATCCGGGCGGGCCGCTCCCCGCAGCCGCTGCACGCGACCGAGCTGTGCAGGGAGCTGAAGGTCTCAGAGCCCGAGCTGCGGGAGGACATCTCGGTGCTCAACCTGGTCAACTTCGGAGCCGGCACCTACGTGCTGTATGCCGAGATCGGCGACGACGGGCGGATCGAGGTCGACCCAGAACCGTACGGCGACTCGTTCGCCCGGCCGGCGCGGCTGCTTCCGGTCGAGGCCAAGGCGCTGGTGGCGGCGATCGACCTGATCGGCGAGCACATCCCGGAGGGGTCGCTCAGCTCGGCGCGACGCAAGGTGGTGGCCGCGCTCGGCGAGGACCCCGCCCGCGACGGCCTTCAGGTCGCCCCGCCGGGCGCCGACAACGAGGAGGTCGCAGCCGTCGTGTCTCGCGCGATCGCGGGCCGGCGGATGCTGTCGTTCGAGTATTACAAGCAGAACGAGGACGAGTTCACGACCCGGATGGTCGAGCCCTACGCGCTGATCAACGGCCGCGAGGGCTGGTATGTGACGACCTTCGACCCCAGCCGCGACAGCGTCCGTCACTTCCGTCTGGACAGGTTCAAGTCCGCGACCGTCACCGAGCAGCGCTTCGAGCCGCGGGCCGAGGTAAACCCGGCCGCCGACGTCGAGGGCTGGCCGCGGACAGGGGAGGTTCCGGCCTCGAGCCGCGCCCGGGTCTGGATCTCGCCCGAGCGGGCGCGCTGGGCGCGCGAGGAGCGCCACGTCGTCGCCGAGCTGATCGACGGGTCGCTGATCGTGGAGCTCGGCTTCGCCGGCGTCGAATGGCTCGTGCGCCAGACGCTCAAAGAGGCCGGCGACGCTGTCGTGCTTGAGCCCGCGTCCGCGCGCGAGGCGGTGCGGCAGGCAGCCGAAGCGATCTGCGCCGACCCGCAGTTGGCGGGCTTCGCCGGCCGCTAGCGCGGCCTCGCGAGCCGGTAGGCTTGCCGGCGATGTCGGCGCTCAAGGGCCTGATCCTGTCCGGCGGCAAGGGCACGCGGCTGCGCCCGATCACCCACACCAGCGCCAAGCAGCTGGTGCCGGTCGCCAACCGCCCGGTCCTGTTCTACGGGATCCAGGCGATGGCTGACGCGGGGATCGAGGAGATCGGGATCATCATCGCCCCCGAAACCGGCGACGAGATCCGCGCCGCCGCCGGCGACGGCGATCGGTTCGGGGTCAGGTTGACCTACATCCTCCAGGACGAGCCGGCCGGGCTCGCCCACGCCGTGCTGACCGCGGAGCCGTTCCTGGGCGATTCGCCGTTCGTCATGTACCTCGGAGACAACCTGCTCCAGGGCGGAATCGGCGACCTGGTGGCCGCCTTCGACGAGCATCGTCCCGACGCGCTGATCCTGCTGACGCCCGTGCCGGACCCTGAGAACTACGGCGTCGCCGAGCTGAACGACGGCGCCGTCGTGCGCCTGATCGAGAAGCCCGCGGCACCCGCGACCGATCTGGCGCTGGTCGGCGTGTACATGTTCACGGCCGTGATCCACGCGGCCGCCCGCGCGATCCGGCCATCGGCGCGAGGTGAGCTGGAGATCACCGACGCGATCCAGCACCTCGTCAACGAAGGGATGCGCGTCGATCCGCACATCGTGCGCGGCTGGTGGAAGGACACCGGCCAGCTGGCCGACATGCTGGCCGCCAACCGGCTGGTGCTCGACACGATCGAGCACCGCGTCGACGGCGAACTGGTCGACTCCCAGGTCGACGGGCGCGTGATCGTCGAGGCGGGGGCCCGCCTGGAGCGCTCGACCGTCCGCGGTCCGGCGATCATCGGCGCTGGCGCGCGGCTGACCGACGCCTACGTCGGCCCTTACACCGCCGTCGGCGACGGTTGCGAGATCGTCAATGCCGAGGTCGAGCATTCGATCCTGCTCGCCGGCGCGACCGTGCGAGACCTCGACGACGGCCGGATCGAGTCCTCGCTGCTGGGTCGCAACGTGACGATCGGCCGCAGCGACGGTCAGCCGCGCGCGTACCGCTTCCTGGTCGGCGACAACTCCGAGATCGGCATCCTCTAAGTCGCGCGTCGCTCGCCGCTGTCCTACAGCGGCTTCTCGCCCCAGAAGACCGCCACGGGGTTGGCGTTGAAGTCCTCGATCACGACGTACCCCTCGGACTCGTACAGTCCCTGGGCGTGGCGCTGCTTGGGCCCCGTGTCAAGGCGCGCGATCTCGTAGCCGATTGCGCGCGCCGCGTCCTCGAGCGCGCGCAGGAGGGCACGGGCGACGCCGTGACCGCGCAGCGCTGGGACGACGTACATCCGCTTGATCTCGCACCGGCGTGGATCCAGGCGCTTGACCCCGCCGCAGCAGACGGGCGCGCCGTCGTGGTAGCCGACCAGGAATGCGCCGCCGGGCGGGCTCAGGTCGGCCGCTCCCGCGCGCGGCATGTGGTCGCCATCGAGATCGAGGCCGTCGTACATGACCGCGATCTCGTCGCGCATCGCCTGCGCCAGCCTCGCCCCGTCGCCGGCGTCGACGTCGCCGGGCGTGAAGGTGATCTGCGCGCGCTCGGCCATCGCTGCGTACGACGCTAGCGGAGTCGGCCGGTAGCCTTGTGCGGCGATGGGGCCGCCAACCGAAGCCGCGCAGCGCCTGCTGACGGCGTGGCGAGGGGAGATCCTGGCGGGAGCCGTGTACGAGCTGATCGCGCGGCGCCTGGACGAGCGCGAGGCGGAGATCATGCGGCGGATGTCGGAGGCGGAGGCCGGACACCGGCGGCGCCTCGAGGCGCGGATGGCGCAGCTGGGGGTCGGCGTTCCCGATTCTCGCTCGGTCCGCGTACCGCTGTGGCTGCGCCTGCAGGCCAAGCTGGCGCCGATCGACCGTCTGCTGGCGGCGCGCGAGGCGGCCGAGGACGAGGAGGTCGACGATCTCTACAAGCGCCCCACGGGCGACCCCGAGACCGACCGCCTGCTGCGTGAGATCCGCAGGGAGGAGCGCTCGCATTCGATCGCGGTCGCCGAGCTGCGCAGCGGCGGCGCCAGCGCCGGTACCGCTCCCGGGAGCGGCGGAACGCCGTCGGCGCCGCCCGCGGATACCAGCCGCGCTGGTGCAACCGCCGAGGTCCAGGCGCGGCTGGACCGGATCATCGGCCGGGAGCGCTGGCACCGTCGCGGCGGCGGCTGGATCTCCGGCGTGATCTACGGGGCGAACGACGGCCTGGCGGCCGTGTTCGGGATCGTCGCCGGCGTCTCGGGCGCCACCAACGGCTCCAGCGCAGTGCTCACCGCCGGGCTGGCCGGTGCGATCGCATCGGCGCTGTCGATGGCGACCGGCGCGTTCCTGGCGGAGCGCTCCGAGGCGGAGGTCGCCGCCGCGAACCTGGATCGCGAGCGCCAGGAGATCGCCACCCACCCCGAGGAGGAGATGGAGGAGCTGTCGCTCTACTACCAGCTCAAGGGCGTCGACGAGGCGACCGCCGACCAGCTCGCCGAGCAGCTGTCGCGCAACCCGGACGCGATGCTCAGGGCTCTGGCGACGGAGGAGTTCGGCATCACCGCGACGGACGGCGGCAATCCGGCCCAGGCCGCGATCGCGGCGGGGATCTCGACCGGCGTAGGCGCGATCGTGCCGGTGATCCCGTTCATGATCACGACCGGCACGGTCGCGATCGCGGCGGCGGCGGTCGTGTCGCTGGTGGCCCACTTCCTGGTCGGCGCGGCGAAGTCGCTGGTCACGCTGCGCTCGTGGTGGGCGGCCGGCCTGGAGATGACGCTCGCCGGCGTGATCGTCGGCGGCGCGCTGTACCTGATCGGCCTCGTGCTCCCGTCCTGAGGAATCGTCCAGGAATTATCTGGCGCTTCCTGAGCGCCGCGCCGCGCGGCCCTCTCAGTCCAGCAGATCGCCGAGCTGCCCCCGTAGCCCGACCAGCTCGTCCCCGAGGCGGCGCAGCGATGCGACCTCGGCCTCGAGCGCCGCGACACGCTCGGCGAGGCCGTCGAGTCGGCCGTCGGCGACGGGCGCAGACGCGCTTTGCACGTGGGCGTCACCGGTCTCCTGGAGCCCCGGTGCAGCGGCCGCCGCGGGCACGCCGTCGTCGCGCGCACCGCCCTCCGCCGGAGCACCGAGCAGGTGCCGGTAGCGGTCCTCCTTCTGCCCCGGC
>JBOGYE010000032.1:0-1784 GCA_050696635.1 Solirubrobacteraceae bacterium
GAGGAGGGCGCGGCGAGCGAGGGCCTGGAGGAGGGCGCGGCGAGCGAGGGCCTGGGCGGCGCCGCGGACAGGGGCTCCGTCACCACGTAGGGACGACCATCCGCTCGGCCGGTGTCGTCCTGCGGCAGCGGCCCGTCGGGCACCAGCGGCTCGCGCAGCGGGAAGTTCAGGTGCACCGGCCCGGGGCGATCGCCGGCCGCGGTCGTGTACGCGCGGCAGGCCAGCGTCCGGATCCAGCGCAGCGAGGCGGGCGTCGCCTCGGCGACCGAGACCTCGAAGAACCACTTGACCGCGCTGCCGTACAGCTTGAGCTGGTCGATCGCCTGGCCCGCGCCGACGTCGCGCAGCTCGGCTGGGCGGTCGGCGGTCAGCACGATCAGCGGCACCCGTGAGTGCAACGCCTCGACCACCGCGGGCAGGTAGTTGGCGGCGGCGGTCCCGGAGGTGCAGGTGATCGCCACCGGACGCCCGCTCGCCTTGGCGGCGCCGAGCGCGAAGAAGCCGGCGCAGCGCTCGTCGATCTGCGAGAAGCAGCGGATCCGAGGCTCGCGCACCAGCGCCAGCAGCAGCGGCGTGTTGCGCGATCCGGGCGAGGTGCAGGCCTCGCGCATGCCGCAGCGAGCCAGCTCGTCGCAGAACGCGCGCAGCAGCAGATGGGTATCGGTTGCGGTCATGATGTCGACGCCGATGGCGCCCGCACTCGTGATGCTGCACGGTTTCACCCACACCGGCGCGAGCTGGGGCGCGGTGATCGACGCGCTGCCGGCAGGCTACCGGCCGCTGGCGCCCGACATCCGCGGCCATGGCGCCGGCTCAGCAGCTCTTCCGGTGTCCCTGAGCGCGGTGATCGAGGACCTGGCCGCGCTGGCCCCGCCGAGCTTCGAGCTGGTCGGGTACTCGATGGGGGGGCGGATCGCGCTGCACGCGCCGCTGGCGCCGGCGCTGCGGGGACGGGTGGAGCGGCTGGTGCTCATCGGCGCCAGTCCGGGGATCGAGGCCGCCGGCGAGCGCGCCGCGCGGGCGAGCGCCGACGAGGCGCTTGCCGGGGAGATCGAGGCGCTCGGCGTCGCCGAGTTCGCGCAGCGCTGGGCGCGGACGCCGGTGCTCGCCGATCAACCCACGGCGGTGCGTGAGCGCGCGCACGCCGACCGGCTGCGGCACGCGTCCACCGCAGGGCTGGCGGCGGCGCTGCGTGGCTTCGGGACGGGCAGGCTCCTGTCGCTCTGGGGCCGACTCGGCGAGCTGGCGCTGCCGGTGTCGCTTATCGTCGGCGAGCGTGACGGCAAGTTCCGCGGGATCGCCGAGGCGATGGCCGAGCGCCTGCCCGACGCCAGCGTCACGGTCGTCCCCGGCGCCGGCCACGCCGTCCACCTCGAGGCCCCGTCGGCGGTCGCGGCGGCGATCGCCGGCCGAGTGCAGCGGCCCGACGCGCTGTCAATCTGAAGCGCACACAAGCCCCACGGTCGGTGCGCGCTTCAGATTGGCGGCGGGCTGGTCACCGAGCAGCCCGGACGATTTCAGCGCCCGGTGCGCGCTTCAGATTGCCAGCGACGGTGGGTGACCCTGACCCGCCCCGTACCACGCCAGCAGGCCGTCGCCCAGCCCGGGTCCGGCCGCGGGCGCCATCGCCCCGCGGACCGGCGCGATCGGCGCGGCCCGGCCGGCGAACAGCGCCAGGGTCGCCAGTCCGCAGGCGCGATCGGGTGCGATCGCGGCGGCGGCCTGCAGCGCGCCCGCGATCCCGAGCGGCCCGTCCAGGGTGGAGGCGAGGTAGACCTGATAGC
>JBOGYE010000033.1:0-8177 GCA_050696635.1 Solirubrobacteraceae bacterium
AGACCGCGGGGTGGCACAAAGGCCTCCTTTCACCAAGGCCCGGAGTCCGCAATCACAGGCCGGAAAGGAGGCACCGACCACAACCACAGCACCAACGGTCAAGGTGGGCTTCGCCCTCTCCGCGGACCGGGAACGCCCTTGCGCGCCCACCGATCATAACCCCGCTCGCAAACAGCTCAGCACGATGACCCGCGAGGGTGCCAGTCCGAGCCGCTGATGAACGTCCGTGGGCTCCAATAGCCGCCGTGGTGGGTGAACACGCCGGCCAGTACCGCAACGCCCACGACGCCGAGCGCGACCATCACTTCGGGGCTGCTCCAGCCGGCGGGTTGGCGCGGATTGCTCCCCAGGTCAGACCGAGCACGCCAACGGCTGCCAGTCCGAGCCCGCGCAGGTCCAGCTGGGGTCGCGGACCGTGGGTCTCGGCCAGCCGCCGGAAGGCGATCGGGATCACGGCGAGCCCGATCGGCATGTTGAGCCAGAAGATCCAGCGCGGCGCCGGAGGCGGCTTTGGCCTGCTCGACTCGACCGAGGCGCGTGAGCAGCTCCCCGCGGGTGGAGTGAAGGTAGGGATAGCCCTCCAGGTCGAGCTCATCGACGATCGCCAGCGCCCGCTCGGGGTCGCCGGCCTGTGCAATCGCGACCGCGTGGTTGAGCTTGACGACCGGCGAGCCGGTGAGCGCCACCGCTAGCACCCCGGGCGGGTCTCGACAGCGCCACGATCGACGATCGGGCGCACCTCGACCGCGCCGCCGATCCGCGCCGAGGGGATCCGAGCGGCGTAAGCGAGCGCCTGATCGAGGTCGTCGACCTCGGTCACGTAGTAGCCGCCAAGCACCTCCTTGGTGGCCGCGAACGGCCCATCGGTGATCGGCGCCTCACCGTCGGCGACGCGGACGGTGGTCGCGGTGTGCACCGGCTGAAGCTGCGCTCCGCCGCGGACCGCCGGATCCTGGGTGATCGGGCCGTACTCCGCCATCACGCGCACGAACTCGTCCGGGCTCAGCGCCTCATAGGAGCCAGGCTTGTCGTAGATCAGAAGCATGTACTGCATGTCAGCCTCCTTTGAGAGGACGATCGATTGCGCCCCTACCACGAACGACCCACGCCCGAGGGGACAGCCCCCGAAGAAGTGGCCATGCGGCGCTCGGATGAGTCCGATCGCCCCCTCACCAAGACGATCGGCTCACGGCCGCCGAAGGCAGTAGACGTAATGGTCGGTCGAGTGGCGGGGGTTGTCGGGAGTCAGCGACCCTTCGGCGACCCGGCAGAACCCGGCGCGCGTGAGCGCCCGCCACGATGCCCGATTCTCGGCGTGCACCGGCACGATCACATCGCTGGCCCGAGGGTGCTGCGACCAGACCCGCTCGACGCAAGCGGCAATCATCTCGGCGCCCAGCCCTCGCCCGCGGAAGTCTGGATCACCGATCAGGTAGTCCACGCTGAGCGCGCCCGGGGTCACGTCACACACGGCCGAGAGCTCCGCGAGGTAGTCCGGGTAGTTGGCGAGGGCGTAATGCTGGATCAGCCCGAACGGGTGGTCACCCAGCGTGGCGATGTGGATGCAGGTAGCGTCTCGTCCGTCCACGGCCGCGCCGAAGTCACGCTCGACCGCCGCCGGCGAGGTCTGATGGTTCCACCAGCCAGTGCGCGACGAGCGGCTCGGCCAGCCACCCAGCCAGCAGCTCGAAGTCACTGCCGCGCAGGGCGCGGAGGGTGACCATCATCGGAGTGCGTGGTCGATCAGCTGGGCACCGGCGACGGCGAGTCAGCGCCAGCCGAGTGCTGGTGCGACGTGGGTGAGGATGTTGTCGATCACGTGCGCGTTGTACTCGACGCCGAGCTGGTTGGGCACGGTCAGCAGCAGCGTGTCCGCCGCCTGGATCGCCTCGTCCGCGCGCAGCTGCTCCACCAACGCGTCGGGCTCGGCGGCGTATGAGCGACCGAAGATCGCGCGTGTGCGCTCGTCGATCATGCCGATCTGGTCCTGGGAGTCGCGGTCGCCGCCGAAGTAGGCGCGATCGGTATCTGTCGTCAGCGCGAAGATGCTGCGGCTGACCGACACGCGCGGATGTCGCTCGTGCCCGGCCTCCCTCCACGCCGCGTGGTAGGCCTCGATCTGCCGGCGCTGCTGCACGTGCAGCGGTTCGCCGGTCTCGTCGTCCTTCAGGGTCGAGCTCTGGAGGTTCATCCCCAGCCGCGCGGCCCAGACGCCGGTGGCGTTGGAGCTCGACCCCCACCAGATCCGCTCTCGCAACCCGGCGGAGTGCGGCTCGAGCCGCAACAGCCCCGGCGGGTTGGCGAACATCGGTCGCGGGTTGGGCTGCGCGAACCCCTCGCCCTCCAAGACCTTCAGCGCAACCTCCGCGTGCCTGCGGCCCAGATCCGCGTCGGTCTCGCCGTCGACCGGCGCGTAGCCGAAGTGCCGCCAGCCGTCGATCACCTGCTCGGGCGATCCGCGGCTGATCCCCAGCTGCAGGCGACCGCCAGCGATCAGGTCGGCCGCCCCGGCGTCCTCGGCGAAGTACAGCGGGTTCTCGTAGCGCATGTCGATCACGGCGGTACCGATCTCGATCCTCGAGGTCCTCGCGCCGATCGCCGCCAGCAGCGGGAACGGCGAGGCGAGCTGGCGCGCGAAGTGGTGAACGCGAAAGTACGCGCCGTCCGCGCCCAGTTCCTCGGCCGCGACCGCCAGCTCGATCGATTGCAGCAGCGCATCGGCGCCCGAGCGCGTCCCCGAGTGGGGGCTCTGGCTCCAGTGCCCGAAGGAGAGAAAGCCGATCCTCTTCATGCGCCTCGCAGCGCGGAGCGTCACTTCGTGTGGACGATCAGCACGTTGCAGTGGGCCTCGTGGGAAACCTGGTTCGGAACGCTGCCGAGCAGCCGGCGCCCGCCGGTCATCCCCTTGCTCCCGACGACGATCATGTTCGCGTCGACCTGGTCGGCGATCGCAAGCAGCGCATCGGCGCCGTCGCGGTCGACGACATGGCCCTCGCCGGTGACGCCGGCGGCTCGAGCCTGGGCGACGGCCTCGTCGATGATCGCGCCCGGGATCGCATCGTGCATCGACCCGTAGACCTGGCGCGCGCCCTCCGGCGCCCCGACGATCCGCGCATCGCGCCACGACTTGCTGCCGGCGACGACGTGCAGCTCGGCGCCCAGCCCCTTCGCGATCCGGACGGCCTCGGTGACCGCGCGCTTGGCGGTGTCGGAACCGTCGGTGCCGACGACGATCTTCTCGCTCATGCTCTGACCTCGACCTCGGTTGTGGACGTGCTCCTCGGCCAAGGACGGCCGGCCGCCCCGCAATCATCCCGCTCGGCGCCCCTGCGCGCATCCCGAGGGCCCGACGGGCCGTCGGAGGATGACCGAGGCTGAGCGCCATCCCGGCGGCTCGCCTCCTGAATCGGCGCGCTGGGGGCGCTGTGGTTGCGTTGTGTACGAGTGCGCTGGGGAGGTACGATCCAATCGACGATGACCGGGACCGGCGCGTCGGCGGGCGGCGCGATGCTGTCCGAGGCCGATCTTCCTGCACGCCCGTCGACGACGGGGAGGCTTCGCTGACCGCTGCGCCCCGGCTGCACGTCGCCTTCCTCGGACATGCCGCGCGGTTCTCCGGCGCGGAGATCGAGCTGCTGCGGTTCGTGCGGGCCGCCGGCGCCGTCCGCTGCACCGTGCTGCTGGCCGAGGATGGGCCGATGGCGCCCGCGTTGAGAGAGGCCGGAGCGGCGGTCGAGATCATCGCCCTGTCCGAGCGGGCCCGCGGGCTGAAGCGCACCGAGGTCCGCGCGGGGCGCATCCAGGCCGCCGCCGCTTTGGACGTCGCGCGATACGTGGGAGTGCTGCACCGGCGGCTGGGCCGGCTGCGTCCGGACGTCGTCGGCGCGATCTCCCTGAAGGCCGGCGCCTACGGGGCCCCGGCCGCGCGGCTGAGCCGGCTCCCGTTCGTCTGGCACCTGCACGACCAGATCGACTCCAGCTACCTGGCGCGTGGGGCGGTCCTGCCGATGCGGGCGATGATCGCAACGCTGCCAAGCGCGGTGATCTCGCCCTCGCGCACCACGCTTGAGACCGTCGGCCGGTTCAGGCGGGGGGTGCGGACCGCGATCGTCCCACACCCGATTCCGACGCAGCCCGGGCGCATGGCGGTGCGCGACCGCGTCCGGCGGATCGGGATCGTCGGACGGCTGGCGCCGTGGAAGGGTCAAGACGTGTTCCTGCGGGCGTTCGCTTGCGCCGTTCCTGAGCCGGATGTGCGGGCGGTGATCGTCGGATCGGCGATCTTCGGCGAGGAGGACTACGCGAGTGAGCTGCGCGCGCTTGCCGGCCAACTTGGGGTGGCCAATCGCGTCGAGTTCACGGGCTTTCGCCAGGACGTGGGCGCCGAGTTCCGCAGGCTCGACCTGCTCGTGCACGCCTCGGTGCTGACCGAGCCGTTCGGGACGGTCGTGTTCGAGGCGATGGCCGCCGGCCTGCCCGTGATCGCCGCACGCTCAGGTGGCGTGGCCGAGTACGTGGAGCACGGGCGCAGCGGGCTCCTGCACGCTCCCGGCGATCACGGCGAGCTCGCGGCGATGCTCCGGCTGGCGCTCGACGACCACGAGCTTCGCTGCCGGCTCGCCGCCGCCGGGCACGAGCTGACGCGGTCGTTCGCGCCGGAGCGGATCGCGGCGCGCTGGATCGACATCTACGAGCAGGTGCGCGGCCGGGCCAGGCCTGACGCCTTGCGGTGACGCCACGTGGCCCGCTTCGCAAACAGCGCAGACGGTCACGATCCGCCCCGAGGGGCCGGGCTCCGGCGGGCTCAGCACTCCTTGCCCGGCATCCGCTGGTGACCACTGAGGTGCCGGGCGCGGCGCGGACCCTGCTAGTGGTCGGGCACCCGAACGTCGTCACGCACAACCAGCTGGTCTACGTGCGCTTGGCGGAGCGCGGCTGGGATCTACGTGTGATCGTGCCCAACCGGTGGGTCGACGAGTATTCCCCCGGCGGCTTCACCCCACAGGCGGTCGACGGCTTCGTCGGAACCTTCGCGCGACTGCGCGTGGCACGCCCCGGCGTCTACCAGCGCCACTTCTACCTCGCCCGCCCGTCGCAGTGGCTGAGGCGCTGGCGGCCGGCGGCCGTGTTCCTCGAGCAGGAGCCGTTCTCGATCCCGGCGCTGCAGTGGGGCAGCGCCTGCCGGCGGCTGCGGATACCGTGGGGGCTGCAGGGCGACGAGAACCTCGATCGGCCGTTCCCGCTGCCGGCCAGGGCGATCCGGGCCTACACGATGGCCCGCGCCGACTTCTTCGCCGCGCGGTCGCCGACGGCGGCCGCGATGCTGAAGCGCTGGGGCGCCAGGGCGCCGATTTCGGTCGTCTCGCACACGATCCCCGAGTGGACGCCGTTCCCGCGCGACGAGCGCCCCGGCGATCCGTTCACGATAGGGTTCGCCGGGCGGCTGGTGGAGCAGAAGGGCATCGATGATCTGACATCGGCGGTGCGGCGGCTGGCGTTCCCTGCTCGCCTGCTGGTGGTCGGCGACGGGCCCCTGCGGTCACGCCTCGAGCGGGCCGACCTGGGCGCCGGCAGGCTTGACCTGCGGACCGGCCTGCGCAGCGACGAGATGCCGGCGCTCTACCGGCAGATGGACGTGCTGGTGCTGCCGTCGCGCACGACCAGGACGTGGGCGGAGCAGTTCGGCAAGGTGCTGTGCGAGGCTCTGCTGTGCGGCACGCCCGTGATCGGCTCCACGTCGGGCGAGATCCCCTGGGTGATCGGGACGACCGGGGGCGGGCTGGTGTTCGCCGAGGGCGACGCGACGGCGCTGGCGGCCAGACTGACCCAGCTGCATGCCGACCCGGATGCGCGGCGAGCGCTGGCGCAGCGAGGCTACGCGGGCGTCGAGCGGCACTTCGCGCCGCGTGCCGCGGCGCGCGCGCTGGACGAGCTGATCCGCGCCGCGCTCGCCGGTGGAAATGTGTAACTAGCACTAACCGTCCTGCAGGACCAGCAGACGCGGCGAGTCGGTGAGCGGGATCTGGATCACCGCGTGGTTGCCGGACGTCGCGATGATCGTCGCAGGCACCGAGGCGCCGGTCAGCGGATCGGTTGCGCTGACCGTCAGCCTGGCGGTGTCCAGGCCGCCGATCTCAAGACGGTCGGTCTGGGGCGGCAGGTCGTAGCGGTTCACGTCGGTGGGCGCCAGGCTCGGGTCCTGAACCTGCGCCATGTTGCGGGTCATCACGTACACCGGCACGACGAACCGGTTCGAGTCGGTCTGGAACGGGAAGAAGGCGACGACGTCGCGGTTGTACAGCGCGGGATGGGCGGCGGTGCCGTCGCCCGCGAACTGGGACCAGTTGTTCTGGTCGGCGATCGCCTGCAGGCTCAGGGAGCGGGGAGTCGCGATCGTGGCCGGCCCGGCGAACTCGCTCATGAAGCGCTTCAGCGCCACCATCGTGTCGCCTCCCCCCGGGGCGTTCGGGTCGAGCATCGCCCAGTCGCCGTTGGTGACCGCGTAGAAGTCGAGCGCGGTGACGCCCTTGTTGACGAACGCGCTCAAGGTTCGCAGCGCCGACTTGGCCTGGATGTGCCACGCCTGAGCCGCGGTCATCCCGCCCGTCTCGTTGGGGCGAAAGCCCGTCTCCGTGATCCATACCTGCGGCGGCGCGCCGGCGCCGGGCGGCAGCGTGTAGCGCCCGTGCGCGACGCCTGCAACCGACGTCGTGATCGGCGACAGGTCGCGTTCCATGAAGTCGGTCTCGATCCCGCTCAGGAAGTACTCGGGAAAGAACGACGTATAGGTCGGAAGGAACGGGCGCGACCAGTCTCCGGTGGCATTCTCGGTTCCCTCGGGCTGACCCAGGGCGTTGACGTCGCGCAGCTGCGGCACCGCACCGGCGTAGCCCGGCATCTGCTTGATGTCCCCGTAGTAGGGGTGCTTGTCGATCGCGGTCACGCCGCTGGGCACGGTCGAGCCGGCCACGAGCGGATCCTGGTTGGCGAAGCCGTCGCCGATGCCCACTCCCGAGACTCCGTTCGGCGGGTCGCGCAGCCAGGCGACCGTCCGCGCGAGCAGCTCGTCGTCGACGCTGCCGGTCCCCTGCAGCTGGGGCGGCACGGGGTTGTAGTAGTTGGCGATATTGAGGAAGTCCGAGCCGAAGCTGAGCTCGTTCCAGATCTCGACGTCGAAGTCGTCGCCTCCCATCACCTTGGCCGCCTCGGCGGTGACGGCCCTGACGTACAGCAGCCAGCCGCTGAGCGTCTGCTCGAACGCCGGGTTGGATTGGCCCGCGGCGGTGAACGGGGGCGCGAACGGCTGGTAGCGCAGGGTGGTTGCGGGATAGCTGCCCGGGGGCACGGGGACCGGGAGCGGCTGGGACAGCGTCACAAGCCCGGAGGGAGAGACGGAGGTGGCGATGAAGGTCGCGGCGGCGCCGCCGGGAGCGTTGAAGCCCGACAGGCCCGGCACCAGCTGCTGCGCGGTCGCCGGGTCGACCTGGACGGTGGTCGCGCCGGCAGGGGCAGGCTCGGTGATCTGGGCGTTGAACGTCTGCTCCGGTCCGGGCGCGCCGTCGTTGGCGTTCAGGAGGATCAGCGGGCGGATGCCGGCGGCCTTCAACGCGCCGAGGGTCGCGTCCCACTGCGCCGGGTCCTGGAGCTGGCCGGGATCGGAGTACGACATCGAGCTCCAGCCGATCTCCACCCTGGCCCGTCTGAACCCGACCTGGCCGAGAAACTGCGCGACCCCAGATGCGTATTGCGAGGGCACGTTGAAGTTGATCCCGAGTGCCTGGCGCATCATCGACGCGGGCTGCGTGTCCAGGTACGCGCGCCAGGGCTGCAGCCAGTCAGAGCGCGTCCCCCACGACAGGTCCATCTGCTGGCTGGGGTCGATCGGGTCAGACAGGACGTTCCAACCGGTCCACGGGGTCGACCCGGCGGCCTGCACGCCGCTGGCCGTGGCCGCGATCGACTGGGGCCCACGCCCGCGGGGTCGCCGCTTGACCGGATGCTTGTGCCGCGGATTGAGCGGATGCTTGAGCCGCCGCCGCCGCCGCGCGGCACGCTTCGGTGGCCGAGAGCAGGCGCGTCGCCCGCCGCTGGCGCCGTGCCTGGAGTGCGACCCGTGCCGGGAGTGCGACGCCTGGCCGCCGGCGGGCGGGCGCCTGGCGCAGCGGGCGGTCGCGCGG
>JBOGYE010000034.1:0-4761 GCA_050696635.1 Solirubrobacteraceae bacterium
AGGCAGGGCGAGCCGCTGCGCCTGCCCGGCTGCGGGCCATCGCAGGTGCGGAACAGGAAGACCTTGCCAAGCACCTCGAGCGTCGCGCGGGTGCGCTTGGCGCTTGAGAACGGGCCGAAGTACGCGCGATCACGGCGGTGGCGCTCGCGCGTGAAGTACACGCGCGGGTACTCCTCGTCGAGGCTGATCGCGATGTAGGGGTAGGACTTGTCATCGCGCAGACGGATGTTGAACTTCGGCTGGTACTGCTTGATGAAGTTCTGCTCGACCAGCAGCGCCTCTGACTCGGTGTGGACGACGAGCGCCTCGATCTGCTCGATCATTTCAAGCATCCCCCGGCCCGCACGAGAACCCGCCCCCGCCCGCCCGGAAAAGTGCGACGCGACCCGCTTGCGGATCGAGATCGCCTTGCCGACATAGATGACGCGCCCGCGGTCGTCCCTGAACAGGTATACGCCGGGCTCGTCGGGAAGCTCGCGGCGCTTGTCGGCGGCGTAGACGGCCATCAGGGTTCGAGGATAAGGCGCCCTGAGACCGGCGCCCCGGGCGCAGGACGGTCGCGGCAGCGGTCGGTCAGCGGTCGGCGGTATACGACAGCGCCACACCCGCGCCACCGAGCAGGAGTGCGACCAGCGCCAGGTACTCACCCGCGCCGTCGCTCGGCGCGTTGGCCGCATAACGGCCGGTCGCCACGTCGAACACGACGGCTCCGTTGGTCGGCGGGACGCCGAGCGCATGGATCGTGAACGCGAGCGCGCCGGCGAGGGCCAGCGCGAGCGCCAGCCGGCGGGCTCGCCCACCCCACAGCGCGACCGCCAGCAGGCCACCGGCCAGCAGCGCCAGCAGCACGTCCACGCCGGAGTACACCTGCCAGGCGGTTGGATCCCGGGGCACGCCACCGAGCACCGACGTGTGCCCCCACCGGGCCAGGAACGCGGGCGAGAACTGGTGGCTCCAGACCAGGAACAGCGAGACGAACAGCAGCAGGGCGGCGAGCGCCATCAGCCAGTCGGCGATCGTCTCTCGCAGGGCCTTGCTGCTCACGCGCGGCGGCAGTCTACGCGCCGCCACTGCGCCCGATTGCACAGCCGGCGCAGCCGGTCTACGGGTAGCGGCGCGCGACCCACACCACGGCCGCGCCCGTGTAGACCGTGCCGGCGACAAGCACCAGCCAGACCAGCTCCCCGGCGGGGGTCTGCCACAGCCGGTGCGTCGCCGTCAGCGTGACCGCGAGGATCGTGGCGGCGAGATACAGGATCGCCCGCCGCCGCTCGCCGAGCAGGTAAAGCGACCCGCGGTGCTCTCGGTACAGGAGCGACGCCACCCAGACGGCGGCGGCGAGGAAGATCAGCGACACCGCGGCCAGGATCGTCGCGGTGGCGGTCCCACCCCCGGGCGCGAACGCCAGCAGCGCGGCGATGCCGAGGATGATCGCGAGGTTACGGAACGCGGCGATGCGCACGAAGCTGATCCTACGCCTCCGCGAGCGCCTCCCAGCGCTCATACAGCTCCGCCACCGCTCGTCTTGCCCGCTCGTGGCGCCCGGTCGAGCGAGCGCTGGCCTCCGGGGTTGCCCAGGCGGCCGGATCCGACAGCTCGTCCTCGACCGCCCGCAGTGCTGCCTCGGCAGCCTCGATCTCGGCCTCGATCCGATCGCCGTTCGCTCTGCCCGGCCTCGGCTTCGGCTTCGGCTTCGGCGGGTTGCGCTTGCGCGCGCCCGGCTCCGCTGGTCTGGGCGTGCGCGCGGCCTTGGCGTCGGCGTCGCCGGCCGGACGCGCCGGCGCCGGCGCCTTGGCCCGCTCGGCGCGCACCCGCAGGTACTCGGGCCAACCGCCGACGTAGCTGTGCAGGGCGCGCTCCTCGAGCGCGACCGTGCGTGTCCCGACCGCGTCCAGCAGCGCGCGGTCATGCGACACGAGCAGCAGCGCACCCTCGAACGACCCCAGCGCCGACTCGAGCGCCTCGCGGCTCTCGAGATCGAGGTGGTTGGTCGGCTCGTCCAGGATCAGGACGTTGGCGCCCGAGCTGACGAGGATCGCCAGCGACAGCCGCCGGCGCTCACCGCCGGACAGCCCGTCAAGCGGCTTCTCGGCGTCCTCGCCACTGAACAGGAAGCGCCCCAGCAGCGCCCGCGCCTTGCCAGGGGTCAGCCCGGTCGCGTGCTGGGTCGCCTCGACCACGCTTCGTGCGGTCGGTGTGCCGAACTCCTCCGCGTGCTGCGAGAGAAAGCCGAGCTTGACGTTGTGGCCGGTCAGCAACTTGCCGCCGTCGAGCTCGCGCCTGCCGGCCAGCGCATGCAGCAGAGTCGTCTTGCCGGCGCCGTTGGCTCCCACCAGCGACACGTGCTCGCCGCGCTCGAGCCACAGCTCCGCGTCGTCGAGCAGCCGCTTGTCCCCAGCCGACAGCCGCGCCTGTGACAGTTCGAACACGACCCGCCCGGTGCGCTCCGGCGGCTTGAATGCGAACTCCAGCGCCGCCACATCGCTCGGGCCGGCCGACAGCCTTTGCATCCTGTTCAGCTGCTTGGCGCGCGACTGCGCCTGGCGTGCTCGGGTGCCGGCGCGAAAGCGCGTCACGAACCGTTCCAGACGCTCGATCTCCGCCTGCTGGCGCTCGATCGCTCGCCCGAGCGCCAGGTCTCGGGCCGCGCGCTCGTGGCGCCAGCGGTGCCAGCTGCCGGCGAAGAAGCGGCTGCGGCCGCCCTCCAGCTCCAGCACCGAGGTCCCGACGGCCTCCAGGAACCAGCGGTCGTGCGCGACCAGCACCACGGCCGCGTCGAGCGAGACGAGGTGGGTCTCGAGCCACTCCAGCGAGGCGATGTCGAGGTGGTTGGTCGGCTCGTCGAGCAGCAGCAGGTCGGGATCGCCGGCCAGCGCGCGCCCGAGCGAGGCGCGGGTCAGCTCGCCGCCGGAGAACGTGGACAGCGCCCGGTCAAGGTCCGAGTCGTCGCCGAAGCCGAGCCCGTGCAGCGTCGCCAGCGTGCGGTCACGCCAGCCGTAGCCGCCGGCGTGCTCGAGCCGCGCCTGCGCCCGCGCGTAGCGGTTCAGGGTGGCCTCGTCGTGGGCGCCGGCCGCCATCGCCTGCTCGAGGGCGCCCAGCTCGCCCTCGATCGCAACCAGCTCGGGGGCGCCGGACAGGATGTAGTCGCGCAGCGACAGGTCGCGCTCGCGCGGTGGGCGCTGGTCGTGCAGCGCCACCTTCGCGCCCTTGGCCAGCACCAGCTCGCCGGCGTCGATCGACGCCTCGCCGGCCAGCATCCGCAAGAGCGTCGTCTTGCCTGCCCCGTTTCGCCCGGACAGCGTCATCCGGTCGCGGCGCTCGAGCTTGAACGACACGCCGCGCAGCAGCGGCGCACCCGCGATGTCCTTGCCCAGATCCGATGCGATCACGACCGCCATCGTGACCATGCTAGGTAGGATCGGCCGGTGCGCATCGGACGCCCCCGGCGCGGCCCGGTTTACCCGCCGATCCCCCATGGCGCCCTGCCGCCGGCCCGAACCCTGGTGGTGCCGGGCCGGGGCGAGATGTTCCTGCGCGACACGGGCGGCGACGGTCGGCCCGTGCTGCTGCTGCACGGCTGGCTGGTGACCGCCGATCTGAACTGGTGCGGCGCCTACGACGCGCTCACGGCCGCGGGCTATCGCGTGCTCGCCCCCGACCATCGCGGCCACGGTCGCGGGATCCGCTCATTGCACCCGTTTCGTCTGTCCGACTGCGCCGCCGATGCGGCGGCGCTGTTGGCGGCGCTCGGGACGGGGCCGGCGATCGTCGTCGGCTACTCGATGGGCGGCGCGATCGCGCAGCTGCTGGCGCGCGACCACCCCGAGTCGGTCGGCGGACTCGTGCTGAGCGCCACCTGTCAGCACTTCCAGGACGCGGAGACCCGTGGGGCGTGGAAGTGGATGTGGCTTCTACGGCTGGCGCTCGGGGTCGCCCCCAGGATCTCCTATGCGACCGGCTTTGCCCGCCTCGGCCTGCCCAGCGACGAGCGCGGCGCCTGGTGGCTGTCGGAGATGCTGCGATTGGACTCCGTGGTCGGCGCCGAAGCGGGCCGCGAGCTGGGCCGCTTTGATTCGCGGCCGTGGCTGGCGCCGCTGGCGATTCCGGCGGCGGTGGTGGTGACCAGCGCCGACAGGTCGGTGTCGCCGACCAAGCAGCGGGAGCTGGCTGCGGCGCTCAACGCGACGGTGCACGAGGCCGCGATCGATCACCTCGACCTGACCGAAAGGGCCGACCTCTACAACCCGGCGCTGCTCGACGCGATCGCCGCCGTCAGCAGGCCCGCCGGGGCATCGGTGGAGTAGCCTGTCGGGCGATGCGCCGCGCCCGCTTCATGTTCGCGTTGACGACCTACGCGGTCGTGGCGCTGACCTTCGCCCCCGCCGCGCTGGCGCGCGACGACGGCGGCGTCGGCTTCTGGGGCGAGTCGACCGACAAGCAGATCACGTACGCGATGTTCATCACGATCGGCTTCTTCCCGGCGCTGATGCTGGTCCTGACCCTGATCCAGTGGCGCCTGGACAAGCGCAAGCACGCCCGTGAGGACGCGATCAAGGCCCGGGCGGCCAACGCCGACTGGCGCGGCGGATGGTAGCGCCCCGCAGGACGTCACAAAACCGCTGACCGGGTGCAGAAAGCGACGCTCAGCGTCGCTTTTTCGACAACCCCCCGGTAGGCCCGACACCGGGCGCCCGCACGGCTACAGCCTGAACACCCGCAGCAGCCGCTGCTCCTGCTCCGCGTCGATCCGCGCGATCACCT
>JBOGYE010000035.1:0-4443 GCA_050696635.1 Solirubrobacteraceae bacterium
GCGTAGAAGGTGTTCTCGCGCAACTCGGTGACCGCCACGCGGGTGCACTCCACTTCGAGCTCGCCGAGGACATCCGACAGGAGGTCGTGGGTCATCGGGCGCGGCGTCGAGGCTCCCTGGAGCTTCATCAGGATCGCGGCCGCCTCCGGGTGACCGATCCAGATCGGCAGGAACTTGTTGCTCTCGACGGTCTTGAGCAGCACGATCGGCTGCTTTCCGACCATGTCAAAGCTCACGCCGTAGATGACCATCTCCTGCACGCAGCTCGCTCCTCGTCGGGTCGGGCAAGTATAGGGGTCGGCCTCTGGCCTCCCCGGCGGCCGCCGGAGGCGCCCTGGACGCGCCACCGGACCGCTCAGACCGGCGCCGGGTCGCCCTGGACGTCACGCCGCCGGTGCTTGTGCGCGCGCTTGTCGGCGAACATCGCAGCGTCGGCGCAGCGCAGCAGACCGTCGGCATCGTCGGCATCGCGGGGGTAGCGGCTGCTCCCGACGCTGACGCTCAGCGCGATCCTGTGCTCGCCGATTCCGAACGGCTCGCGGAACCCGGCGGCGATCCGCTCCGACACCCGCTCGATGTCCTCCTCGCTCGCCGCCACCAGCAGTACGGCGAACTCGTCGCCTCCCAGGCGCGCGACGATGTCGGTCGCCCGGGTGCAGCGCCGCAGCCGCTGCGCCACCGTCACCAGCAGCTCGTCACCGGTCTCGTGGCCGTACTCGTCGTTGACCGGCTTGAAGTCATCGAGGTCGACGTACAGCAGGGCGCCGGGCTCGTCGCCCTCGCGCGCGCGGCGCAGCGCCGATCTCAGCTCGCTGGTGAAGCGGTGCCGGTTGGCCAGACCGGTCAGCTGATCGTGCTGCGCCTGGTGGGTGATCACGTCAACCAACCGGCCGTTCTGCAGCGCCGTGGTCGCCTGAGCGGCGACGCCCGACAGGCGGTCGAGCAGGTCACCTTTGAGACTTAGGCGCTCCGGTCGGTCGCGGACCGAGACGGCCAGCAGCCCGAGCAACTGGCCAGGGGACGAGAGCGCGACCAGGAGCGTTGCCACGAATCCCGCCCGGGCGAACTGCTCTCCCATCACCCCGGTGTGCTCGTCGACCAGGAGCGGATCGCGGTTGGGGTTGCGCAGGAACGCCTCGATCGTGCCGCCCGGCGTGGGCTTGAAGGCCGATTCCGCGGTCACCGTCGGATCGCCGCCATCCGGACTAGCCGCGGCCTGACGGTGCAGCTGCCTGTTGGCCGCGTCCCACAGGTACACGCCGACACGGTCGCAGTCGACCACCAGCGGCACCGCCTCGACCAGCCGGCTGACGATCTCGGCACTGGTCCCCGCTGCGGCGAGCGCGCGGGCCAGCTCGAGCAGGGCGCTCGAGTGGGCGTTGCGTCGCTCGGCCTCCCGCAGCGCCGCGGCTCCGTCCAGCGCGCTGGCGGCGTAGCGTGCATAGACCTGAAGCAGTTCTCGCTCCTGGGGGAAGAAGCTCGCAGCCCCGTCGTGGGTGGCGAGCAGGCGACCGTACTCGCGCCGGTTTGAGGCGACGGGGACCACCAGCCACGAGTCGGGCAGCTGGTGCAGCGGCGTCGAAAGCAGCCGCTGCGTGACGCTGCCCACCTCGTCGTCCCGGAATCCCTTGTGCAGGCAGTGCAGACGACCGTCCGACGTCAGCCTGACCGCCAGCAGGTGGCGCGGAGCGCGGACCTCATCCGCCGCGCGGTCGGCGATCCGCGCAAGCACCTCATCGACGTCCCCCGACGCGATCAGATCCGAGGCCGTCTCGAACATGCTGTCCAGGCGCACCCGCATCGCCTCCAGCTGCGCCTGCAGGCCGGCTTCCACCTGTCCGGTGCAGTCCTCCGGGATGGCCCAGGTCACCCGGTACTCGCAGGCCTCGGCGCCGTGCGCGGCGCAGCGCTCGTGCTGCACGGTTGCGGGCGGCAACCCGAACAGGATCGGAGGCTGAGACAGCATTCCGACGCTCCACGCGCAGTGGTCGCGGACGCGCGGGAAGCCCGGAGCGGGCGTCGCGACGATCATTGCGTAGCCGGGGCCCGACTCGACGGCAGTCAGGGTCGCCGCGGCGCTGAACTTGGTGGCCCCCGTCGCGACCTGCTCGTAGACGGCCTGCGGCGAGCCGAGCGAACGCAGCAGCGCCGCGAGCGCGGAACCGCGCAGCCTGCGCACCGTGTCCTCGCCGACCGCGCGCGCGAACTCCGGATGCTGGGTGACCGCGGCCCCCGCCCGCCACAGAGCCGTTCCCTCTTCGAACGAGATCCAGTTGGCGATGTCCTCCAGGTACGCCGCCGATCGCGGGCTCTGGGCGCGCGCCAGCAGCTCGGCGACCGCCTCCTCGCCGCCATGGTCGCGCACTCGGGCCACCAGAACCGCCGTCATCGAACAGGAGAAGTGGCTTTGGGTAGGGTCGATTGCGGGGCGCAGTGCGTCCATCGCATTAGTTATCGGTGCGACACGGCGCGCCGGTTCAGCATTTCCTGCCCACCGTGGCCGGGAGGACTACTGACGCGGCTCGCTGCGCTGGTAGCGTTCCCGCGCATGGAAGCAGCGAGCACCCCGGAGCTGGTCACCACGATCGACGGCCTGCGCGAGCTGGCGGGCACGCACGCCGGCTACACCGACTGGCAGACGATGGACCAGGAACGCGTCAACCTGTTCGCCGACGCGACCGACGACCACCAGTACATCCACGTCGACCCGGAGCGCGCTCGCCAGTCGCCGTTTGGCGGCACGATCGCGCACGGCTTTCTGACGCTGTCGCTGGTGGCCCCGATCGGCACGAGCCTGGTCACGGTCACCGACGCCGTAACGGGCATCAACTACGGGCTGGACCGGGTACGCTTCCCGGCCCCGCTGCCCGTCGGCGCTCAGTATCGCGGCGGGGTCGAGCTGCTGGAGGTGACCGACGTGCCGGGCGGGATCCAGCTGCGCCAGCGCGTCACGATCGAGGTCAAGGGATCGGACAAGCCCGCGATGGTGGCCGAGTCGCTGGTCAGGCTGTACGGGGCCTGAGCCGATGACCGCCGCCGACATCGACCTCGACGCGCTGGTCGCGATAGACGTCCACGTCCACGCCGAGCGCAACCACTCAGAGCCCCAGGACCCGGTCACGCTTGAGGTGCTGGAGGCCGCCGGCCGCTACTTCGGCGGCCATCCGCCCCAGCCGTCGGCCCAGGAGGTCGCCGACTACTACCGGCAGCGCAACATGCTGGCGGTGATCTTCAACGTCGACGACGAGGCCGGAATGGGGCGCAGGCGGCTAGGCGCCCACGAGGTGCTCGAGGCCGCGCGCGCCAATCCAGACGTCCTGATCCCGTTCGGGTCCGTGGACCCGCACAAGGGCAAGCTCGCGGTGCGCGAAGCCACGCAGTTGATCGAGGCCGGCGTGCACGGCTTCAAGTTCCACCCCAACACGCAGGCCTTCTGGCCCAACGACCCGGCCTGGTTCGAGCTCTACGACGTGATCGCGCAGGCTGGGCTGATCGCGCTGTTTCACTCCGGCACGACCGGAATCGGCGCCGGCATGCCCGGCGGCGGCGGCGTGCGCCTGAAGTACTCCAACCCGATGGCGCTCGACGATGTCGCCGCCCAGTTCCCGGGTCTGGACATCATCCTCGCGCACCCGTCGTTCCCGTGGCAGGAGGAGGCGCTGGCGGTGGCGGTGCACAAGCCCAACGTTTACATCGACCTGTCGGGCTGGTCGCCTAAGTACTTCCCGGAGATCCTCGTGCAGTACATCAACACGCGCCTGCGCGACAAGATGCTGTTCGGGTCCGACTACCCGCTGATCACTCCGGATCGCTGGCTGGCCGACTTCGAGCAGCTGCCGATTCGCGACGAGGTGCGTCCGCTGGTGCTCAAGCAGAACGCCGCCCGGCTGCTGAAGCTGGCGGACTGACGACGGCCGCGGCGCTCCCGCGCTTGGGCTCACGAAAGAAATTACTGCCGTCTTTGACGGCGCCTGACGCCAAGCCACTCGTCAAATCCACGCACTAATTCTCCCGTGAGCCCTTGGTCGGTATCAGTGGGTTGGGCTCGTCAGCCCTTCGCGTCAGCGCCCTTCGGGGCCTTAAATGAGTGCGCCCCGGACCGGCGGGATATGAGGCCGGACTCGGGGCGCGCTCGAGGGAGGAGAGGTACTGCGCTAAGGATGATGAGCCATGCCGCTCTAGATGTCCAAGACGCGTATTTGCGGTGATTTATAATCAGGCCTTATGGAACTGCGCCAGCTGCGCTACCTGGTGGCCCTCGCCGAAGAGTTGAACTTCACGCGCGCGGCCGAGCGCGAGCACGTGGCCCAGCCGGCGCTGTCTCAGCAGATCCGGCGGCTGGAGGACGAGGTGGGGCTGGCGCTGGTGGAGCGCACCACGCGTCACGTCGCCCTCACCCAGGCCGGCGAGGTGCTGGTGGTGCGCGCCCGACACGTGCTGGCC
>JBOGYE010000036.1:0-4180 GCA_050696635.1 Solirubrobacteraceae bacterium
GTGCATCTCACGGGTCCGGATCTGGATCTCCAGCGGTCTGCCCTCGGGCCCGATCACTGTCGTGTGCAGCGACGAGTACATGTTGAACTTCGGCATCGCGACGAAGTCCTTGAAGCGCCCGGGCAGCGGCTTCCACAGCGAGTGGATCACGCCGACGGCGCCGTAGCAGTCCTTGACCGAGTCGACGATCACGCGCATCGCCGTCAGGTCGTAGATCTCGTTGAACTCGCGCCCCTTCTTGGTCATCTTGGCGTAGATCGAGTAGAAGTGCTTGGCGCGACCGGAGATGTCGGCCTCGATCCCCAGCTCGGCCAGCTCGGAGGCGACGATCGCCCCGGCCTCGGCCACGTAGCGCTCGCGCTCGCCCCGCCGCTGGGCGACCAGGTCCTTGATCTCGTTGTACTTGCGCGGATGCAGGGTCTGGAAGGCGAGGTCCTCCAGCTCCCACTTGATCGCATGGATTCCGAGCCGATGGGCGATCGGGGCGTAGATGTCGAGCGTCTCGCGCGACTTCTCGATCTGCTTCTGCTTTGACATCGCGCCGATCGTGCGCATGTTGTGCAGGCGGTCCGCGAGCTTGATCAGGATCACGCGGATGTCCGACGCCATCGCGACGACCATCTTGCGGTAGTTCTCGGCCTGCGCCTCGTCGCGAGACTGGAAGGTCAGCCCGGTGAGCTTGGTGACGCCATCGACCAGGCCCGCGATCTCGTCGCCGAAGTCCTCGCGTACCTCGACCAGCGACGCCGCCGTGTCCTCGACGGTGTCGTGCAGCAGCGCAGCGCACAGCGTCTCCGTGTCCAGCCGCATGCCGGCGCAGATCTTGGCAACGCCGATCGGGTGGCTGATGAACTCCTCGCCTGACAGCCGCCGCTGGTCGGCGTGGTGGTGGCACGCGTACGCGAACGCCCTCTCGACGCCGTCACGATCGATCGCGACCGCCTGCTCGGCGTGCTCTTCGACGATCGCGAACAGATCGGACAGCAGGCGTCGCTGCGACGGCGACAGGTCACCGCGCGCCACGGTCGGTTCGGCGTGCTCGGCGGCGACGCCGTCGATCCGCGGCCGGTCGGAGTCGAGCACCGTGAAGGCGCCGTCGCCGTCACGCGCGCGGCCCCTCAGCCGCCGGCCAGAAGATTTGCGCTGCTCAGGTATCGCGTGCCGTCCTCGTATCGCTGTGCATAGACCCGAAACGACGGCGAGCGCTCCAGCGCCGTGGGCGCCGTGCTCGCGATCGCGAGGGCCGGCAGATCCCGGTCGAGGCTGACGAGCTCAAGCTCCCACAGCACCCGGATCAACCGACCGGCGAGTCGCGCCGGACGGTCGTGCGGACCATCGCCGCGGAGCAGGTGCTCGAGCTCCTCGCCGGCCGCCCGCTCTCGCGCCCGCAGGGCGCGGTAGAGGGAGACGAGCGAGCCACGGAGACCGTACTCCAGCTCGTGAATCTGCTGTGCAAAGCGTAGCTCAGGCTCGCCCCATGCCAGGACCGTCACCCCTTCGCCGGCGATCATCGCGCGGGCGCCGGCCGGTCCCGAGGGAGGATCGAGCGCCACCAGCACGTCGTAGCTGTGCGCCCGGTCGGGCGCACGCTCGAGCTCGTGGTGAGCGGCGAGCGCGAAGCCGCCGGCGCGCGCTGCCAGCCCCGACAGGCGCCGCGGGACGTCGGCGCACAGCGCCAGCGTCCGCGATCCGCCGGCGACCGCGTCGGCGAGCGTGGCCAGCGAGCCGTGGCCGCGGCGGTCCAGCAGCTCGCGTCCGTCGGCGTAGTGGCAATCGCTGTCGATTGCTGTGTCGGGGGGCCTGGGGCCCCGAGGCGGGGCGTCCAGTTCGGCCAGCGCGTCGTTCATGTACCCACCCGGGATCGAGTCCGTCCACAGCTGCACCGGCGCCGGCGCGGACGGCCGGGCGTGGCGCAACGTCAGCTGCGCCTCGACCGCGCCGTTGTAGGAGTTGCGCCGCAGCGTGAAGGTCGCGTCCTGGGGCGCTCCGAGGTCCTCGGCAATCCGCCCGTCGCAGTCGAAGGCCACCGCTCGCGCCCGCGCGCCGCCGGAGCGCACGCTGAAGCGCGCATGGCGGCCCTCCTGGCCCATCGGCCGTAGATCTTCGAATTGGGCGCCGGGCACGAGCAGCCGCGGGGCCGGGTTGCCGAGCCCGCACGGCTCCAGCACGCGCAGCTCGTCGGCCAGCGCCAGCCCCAGCTCGGTCCCGGACACGACCGCGTCAGCGCGCTCGACGGGCTCGAGCAGATCCGGCGTCAGCACCGACTCGCAATGGCGCTCGAATGCCTCGCGGAACCCGGCCACGCCGGCGGCGTCGATCGTCAGGCCGGCCGCGGCACGGTGCCCACCGTAGCGCCCCAGCCCGGCCCCAGCGCACGCGTGCAGCGCTCCGAGCAGGTCAAAGCCTCCGATCCCGCGGCCCGACCCGGTGCCGACCTCTCCATCTAGCGCGATCAGGATCGCCGGCCGGTGGTGGGTCTCGGCGATCCGGCCCGCGACGATCCCGATCACCCCCGGATGCCAGTCGTCTGCCGCCAGCACGTATGCGCTGCGCGGCCCCATTTCCGCGACCTGGCGCTCGGCCTCCCATGTGATCCGCCGCTCCACCGCCCGGCGCTCGGCGTTGACCAGATCCAGCTCATCGGCGATCGCCCGCGCCCGCACCGGGTCCTCGCACAGCAGCAGCTCGAGGCCCGCGTCGGCACGCGCCAGGCGACCGGCCGCGTTGATCCGCGGCGCCAGCCGAAAGCCGATCATCCCGGCGTCGAGCGCGCCGGGGTCGACCTGCGCGACCGCCATCAGGGCGCGCAGCCCGGGCTTGGCGGTGCTCGCCAGCGCCGAGCGCCCATCGCGCACCAGCGAGCGGTTCTCGCCGACCAGCGGCACGAGATCGGCGACCGTCGCCAGCGCGACGAGGTCAAGATCGTCGTCGGCGGTGCGCGCGCCGAGCGCCTGCGCGAGCTTGAACGCGACCGCCGTCCCGCACAGCGACGGGAAGGGATAGCCGCACAGTTCCGGGTGCACGATCGGGCAGCCCGGCAACGCCCCGTCGGCGCGCGGGGAGTGGTGGTCGGTGACGACCACGTCTACCCCGGCGCCTAGCGCTGCGGCGACCTCCTCGACGGCCGTGATCCCGCAATCGACGGTCACGATCAGCGCCGTGCCGCGGGCCGCCAGCCTCGCGACCGTGGCGGCGGTCAGGCCGTAGCCGTCCTCGCTGCGGCTGGGCAGGAACCAGCCGGGCTGCGCGCCGAGCGCGCGCAGAGCCCGCACCAGGATCGCGGTCGCGCAGACGCCGTCGACGTCGTAGTCGCCGTGCACGACGATCCGCCCGCCCCCTGCCACGTGGCGGCGGATCGTGGCAACCGCGGCGTCGATGCCCGCAAACGCGCTCGGCGGGTAGGTGTCGGCCGCGCGCAGGAACTCGGCGGCCCGCTCGGGCTCGGTCAGGCCGCGGCGCGCCAGCACCTGCGCGAGCGCGTGGCTGACGCCCAGCTCGCGCTCCAGGGCCAGCGCCGCCGCCAGCGGGTAGGGCGCCAGCCGGAGGGGCCGCTGCGGCGGCCTGGGCTGCCCAGGGACCGGCGGTGGCCCGGGCTGCCCGGGAACCGGCGCCGCATCAGCTGTGGACGGCGGCGAGATGGTCGCCGGACCTGCCAGGACTGTCATCGCGCCAGCGTAGGCGCGCCACCAGACGGATCAGCCGCGGCGGGGGGCGGCGACGTCGGCGGCCGCGGCCACGCGCTCGCGGCGCACGCCCTCGAACCAGATCAGGCCGATCCCGATCAGCGCCCCCGGAATCGCCTCCAGCGCCGTGAAGATGTGGGTCGAGTGACGGCCCGGGATCACGAAGCCGTTGACGATCAGTCCGAACAGCGCCGCGCCGGCCAGCGAGCCGATGAACGCCCCGACGATCCCGCCCCAGTAGCGGTCGGGCAGCCAGATCGTGAAGTGCCACAGCGCCAGGCCCATCACCACCCACGCGAGCATCCCCATCAGCGTCGCCTCCCGTGACGGCGGCGCGAGGGCCGGGGCCGCGGTGGGCCGCTCGGCTTCTGCGGGCGCGCGATCGCGTCGTTCTCGGGCTCGTCGGGCGCGTGGCGGAAGTCGGGCGCGTCCGGCGCGGGCTGATCGGCGCCGGTCGGGCGCGGCTGATCGGCCGGCGACGGTGGCTTGCGCTCCGA
>JBOGYE010000037.1:0-2899 GCA_050696635.1 Solirubrobacteraceae bacterium
CGTAGGTCAGCCCCCGCTCTGAGGCCATCCGCTCCTGTGGATCCTCGGCCGACGGGTCGCGCAGGGCCGCGTTGTCCGGGTGGCGGAACAGAGCGTTGCCGTCAAGCGTGACCTTCGCATCGAGCGCTTTGACGTCGCGATCCGGGGTGACGATCAGCGGGTTGACCTCGACCAGCGTCGCCTCCTCGGAGGTGAACACGTCGTATAGCTTGGCGAGCATCGCAGCGACCGGGCGCACGACATCGACGTCCACGCCGGCCTCATAGGCCAGCCGGCGGCCGTGGAAGTCCTGGAAGCCGAGCAGGGGGTCGACGTGAAGGCTCGCGATCGCTCCGGGATCCTCGTCGGCGACCTGCTCGATGTCCATCCCGCCCTTTGTCGACAGCATCACCAGCGGCGCCTTGGCGGAGCGGTCGAACACGACCGATGCGTAGTACTCGGAGGCGATCTGCGAAGCGCCCTCGATCCACAGCTCGTGCACCGTAAGGCCGCGGATGTCCATTCCCAGGATCGCGCCCGCGTGCTCGGCGGCCTCGTCGGCGTCGGCCGCGATCTTGATCCCGCCGAGCTTGCCCCGGCCCCCGATCTGCACCTGAGCCTTGACCGCGCACGGGTAGCCGACCGCATCGGCGGCGGCCACCGCCTCCTGCACGCTGCGCGCCGGCCGGCCGTCCGGAACCGGGACGCCGTGGCGCGCGAACAGTTGCTTGCCCTGATATTCGAGCAGGTCCATCGCGGGCCTCACTGTATTGACTCGTGGCACGCCGCGCCCGGAGGCGCGGCCATGGCATCATCAGCGCGCCATGGCGATCCCCAAGAAGATTTCGTTCGTCACCTTCGACGTATACGGCACCCTGATCGACTGGGACTCGGGCGCGCTGGCCGCATTCACCGCGGAAGCGGACCGTGACGGGTTCACGATCGACCGCGACGAACTGCTGCCGCTGTTCCACGAGATCCAGCAGCAGATCGAGGCCGGCTCCTACGAGCTCTATGCCGAGGTGCTGCGGCGCACTGCGATCCAGATCGCCAAGCAGCTCAACTGGCCGTTGGAGCCCTCTCGTTCCGGCTTCCTGCCCGACTCCGTGCATCGCTGGCAGCCGTTCAAGGAGACCAACTCGGTGCTGGCCAAGATCGCCAAGGCGCACGACGTGGGGCTGATCTCGAACATCGACGACAAGCTGCTGGGACAGACCCGGCGCCATATCCCGCTCGACTTCGACCTGGTCGTGACAGCCCAGCAGGTGCGCTCCTACAAGCCCGAACCGGCCCACTTCACCGAGTGCGAGCGGAGGATCGGCTCAAAGCGCGGCTGGGTGCACATCGCGGCCAGCTACTACCACGACGTTGAGCCGTGCCTGAAGAAGAAGATCCCCGTGATCTGGGTCAACCGCACCAAGCGACAGCTCGAAGCCGGACAGAAGCGACCCGACGCCGAGGTCGCCAACCTGCGCGAGGCGGCCAAGCTGATCGGCATCGGCTGAGGGGACGCGCGGACCGATGCGCGCCGTCGCGCTGCACCCGGACGTGATCGTGTTGGTGTCGGACATCTGGCAGACGACGTGCACCGCCATCAGGTCAGCCGATGAGGGGTTCGTGATCGACTCCCCGGTCTACCCGGAGGAGCTCCGGGCACTGCCCGAGGTGCTGGCACAGGCCGGGTTCCCCGTCTCCGGCCTGCTGACCACGCACGGCGACTGGGACCATCTGCTGGCGCGCACCGCGTTCCCTGAGGCGTCGCTCGGCTGTGGCGAGCCGACCGCCGCGCGGTTGGCGGCGCAACCGGGCGAGGCCCACCGGGAGCTGCAGGAGTTCGACGCCGAGCACTACGTCGGCGACCGCCCGCCGCTGGCGCTGGGGTCGCTGCAACAGCTGCCGGTGCCAGGACGCGTTTCGCTCGGCTCCGGCGCAGCGCATCGAGAGCTGGAACTCCACGCGGCCAGCGGCCACACCGGCGACGGGACCGCATACTGGCTGCCGTGGGCGAAGGTGCTCGTCTGCGGGGACTACCTCTCACCTGTGGAGATCCCGATGATCTCCGACAGCGGCTCGCTGCACGCCTACCGCGCCACGCTGGCCCGCCTGGCGCCGCTCGTGAACGAGGCCGACTGGGTCGTTCCGGGTCACGGCGCGCCGGTGCCCGGGCAGCACTCGGCGCAACTGCTGGCGCAGGATGGCGCGTACCTCGCCGCCCTCGCTTCGCAGGGGGCGGCGGCCACGTTGCCGGGGACGCGGACGGACGCGTTCCAGCGGCAGATCCACGAGTCAAACGTGGCCCTGGTCTCCTCCGGCTGAGTGGCTCGCCTACCCCTGGGTGAGGCTGCCGACCTGGGTGGCGATCACATCACCGGCGGCGCTGGCGGTGCCGCCTGTGTTCTCCAGGCAGTCAAGCGCGGCCATGCTCGTGCCGCTGCCGCCGGCGGTCAGGGCATCTGTGACCGTCACGCTCTCGGTCCCGTTGATTGGGATCACGACCTCGGACAGCTCGCCGGCCGCCACGTTCGTACCGTCGCTGATCTTGCACGAGAACGCCTCACCACCGCTGCTCGTGTTCGTGATCGTGGCAGTGCCCGTGATCGTGTAGGCGTCGGTGTTTGAGACCGTCACGGCTCCGCTGACCGATTGGTAGGAGGATGTGAGGATCACCCCGGCCGTCGTGTTCCAGCGCGCCGCCGATGGCCCCGCGGGACCGGTCGCCCCCGCCGAACCAGCGGGACCGGTCGCCCCCGCCGAACCAGCGGGACCAGTCGCCCCAATCGGACCCGTTGCCCCCGCCGGCCCTAGCGGCCCCTGCGTCCCGGCCGCCCCGGTGTCGCCCTTCGGACCCTGCGCCCCCGTCGGGCCCTGCCCCCCGGTCGCTCCGGTCGTACCCGCGCGCCCCGTCATGCCACGGTGGCCG
>JBOGYE010000038.1:0-22647 GCA_050696635.1 Solirubrobacteraceae bacterium
GTACGTCAGGGGCCTGCCGGCCGGCGTCAGCCCGACGCTGACCGCGCAGCAGGCGTGGTACGGCGTCTTTCTGTGGGCCAAGAATCAGACTCGGCAGACCCAGACGACGTCGGACAACTTCGAGATCGTCGACTCCTCCGGCGACGTGTACCGGCCGCTGAAGCTGAACCTGGCGCTGAACCAGTTCGCCTGGACAAGCGAGCACCTGCCGCCGCTTCAGGTCGAGCCGAATCCCACCAGCGTGGCCGGCTACGGTCCGACGCAGGGCGGCCTGCTGCTGTTCAAGGTCAACTCGAGCTTCTACTCGAACCGGCCGCTGATCCTCTACATCCTGTCTTCCGCCGGCAAGCGGCTGGCGTCGATCTCGCTCAATCTGTAGTGAGGGCGGTCGGGCGGCTGGCGGTCGGGCTGATCGCGCTGGCCTTGCTGGTGGCAGCGGCGCTGCCGGCCGGGGCGCAGGCGCGCTGGGGGCGGGCGTTCACGCTCGCCGGCCCGGGGACGCTGGACCTGCTGTCGCCGGCGCTGGCGGTGGCGCCGTCGGGGGCGGCGGCGGTCGGGTTCTCCAGCGAGGACGTCGATCTGCCTGGCAGCGCCCAGGCGCAGCTCGCGCTGCGCGGCGCCGGCGGCGCCGATGCCGCGCCCCAGCCGGTGCCGGGCGCGGGCGAGGTCCTGGCGCTCGCCTACGACCGCTCCAGCCTTGAGCTGCTGACCGGCACCGAGCCCCGGGACGGCGACTGCTGCAGCTCGGTGCGTGCGGTGCGGGTCGGTTCGGGCGGGCATCTGCAGCGCCCGCGGACGCTGGTCGGCGGCCTCGCCGGCGCGACCCAGGCGAGCCTTGAGACGCTCGCCGATGGCCGGATGCTGGCCGCCGTCGCGACGCAGCGCGGGGTCTGGGTCGCGCAGTCCACCAGCGCCAACCGGTTCGCCGGTCAGCGTCTGCTGACCGGTCGCGGTCAGATGCCCGAGACGCTCGCCGCCGCCGGGCTCGGCGGGGAGGACTCGATCGTGGCCTGGACGGCGGCCAGCGGGGTGGCCGGCGCATCGGCCCCCGGCGCGATCCGCTACGCGCTCGGGTCCCGGCGATCGGCGCCGCATGCGCCGCGGACCGCGGTCAGGGCACAGGCAGGCCACCGGGTCGACGAGCTCGGCGTCGCGCCGCAGGGTCACGGCGAGGCAGGCGCGGCATGGATCGAGAGCTGGTTCAGCGCTGGTGGTGCATGGCGCTCGCAGGTGCGCGCGATCGAGATCGCCCCGGGGTCGCACCCCCGGACGCTGTCCTCGATCGGCCGTCTGGCGTCGGGGCTGACGTTCGCCGGTGACGCGGCCGGTGATCAGGCGCTCGCCTGGGAGTCGTGCACGGTCGACTCCAGCTGCACGGCCCGAGTGGTGGTGCGCCGTGCGGGCGGCCGCTTCGGCGCCCCGCTGACGCTCGGGGCGGTCGATGCCGACGAGGCCCCGGCGCTGGCGGTCGGACCAGGCGGGCAGGTGGTGGTCGCCTGGATCGACGGTGGCCAGCCGTACGCCGTCAGCGAGACCGCGCCGGACCGTGGCCTGGGACGCCCGGTCAGACTGTCGTCCTCGATCTACGCGTCCGGAATCTCGGTCGCCGCCGGTCCGCGGCGCCACGCCCTGGTTGCGTGGACGCAGGGCACGTTGAACCCGAGCGTGGTCGGCGTCCAGCTGCACTGACAGCCGCGCGCCTGCTCAGTGATGCTCGAGCGCGGCGACGATCACGTCATGCACCGCGGGCGCGGCCGTGCCGGCGCCGAATCCCTGGGCGGGGAACAGCGCGCCCGCGACGACGCGCGGGTGGCCGACCGGCGCGTAGCCGACGAACCAGGCATCGGTGTTCTTGGGGTTGTCGGCCTGGTTGGGATGCTTGGGGTTGGGGACGCTGTTGTGGATCTCGGCGGTGCCGGTCTTTCCGGCGACCTGCACGCCGGAGATCTGGGCCGCGGTGCCGGTCCCGTACTGCACCACCGCGATCATCATCTTCTGCACCTCGCGCGCCACCTTGGCGCTGGTCACGCGCACGAAGCGCGGGGGCTGGCCGGCCAGCAGCGTCGGGATCGGCCGGCGCCCACCCATCGCGATCGTGGCCGCCACGTCGGCCATCTCCAGCGGCGTCGTCTGCACCAGCCCCTGGCCGATCGCCGAGCTGCCCACCGCCACGGCTGAGCCGATCGGATTCGGGATCACGCTCTCGGCGGCGCCGGGGATCGACGCGGGCGAGTCAAAGCCGAATCGCTCCGCCATCGCCACCAGCCGCGAGCCGCCGATCGTCACTCCCAGGGGTGCGAACACTGAGTTGCAGGAGACCGCGAACGCCTCAAGCAGCGTGCCGCCGCAGTCCTCGCCGTTGGCGTTGTGCAACGTGAAGCCGTCGATCGTGGCCGAGGTCGCGTATGGGAAGACGGTGGTCAGCTTGACCACGCCGGCCTGCAGCGCGGCGCTGGCGGTGATGATCTTCATCGTCGAGCCGGGGGGCTGCAGCGCCGAGTACGCGATCCCGGACAGCGCCTCCACCGCGCCCGTGCGCGGGTCCAGCACCGCGATCCCGGCGTACCTGCCGGCCTCGGCGGCGACCGCAGCCAGCTCGAGCGTCGGGTCGATCGTCGTCCTGACCGGCGGCGCCTGGGCCGGCGACACGCTGGCAAGCACGCGGCGCCCTGCGAGCAGCTTGCCTCCGATCCGGCCCGCGAGCAGCTTCTGGAACACCAGCTCCAGTCCGTCCTGGCCGACCTGCGCGCGGCGCGGGTAGCCCTGGGCCGCATACTCGGCCCGCATCGCGGGCGGGATCGGCCCCAGGGTGCCGACCACCTCGTCGGCGACCGACGGGATCGGCGAGCCCCGGTCCGGGCCCTGCGCCAGCGGCGTGCCGTCATCCGCGAGCAGCGTCCCGCGGACGGGCAGCGACAGGCGGTTGTGCAGCCGCTCTCCGGGCCGCAGGCCCGGGAACAGCAGTTGGCTGTCCAGATGCACGCGCGCGCTCGAGCCGCTGCCGTGCAACGGCACTACGAGCGTCTCGTGCAGCGCGCCCCAGAGGCGCGTGTCGGCCGTCATCGAGACGGCGATCGACGATCCCTGGACCGAGCCGACCCGGTTCACGCGCAGCGAGCGCAGAGTCGCGGTCCGGGCCGCGGCGGCGAGCCTGCGGGCGAACGCGCCCTCCGACACGGTCGCCCGCGACCGCGGATCCAGCAGCCGGTACATCGCGCCGACATCGCCCGCGGCCCAGTCGCGCACGTAGTGCGCCACCAGCGCGTGCTCCTCGTGGCCCGGCCGGTCAGCGATCGCGAACCCGGCCAGGAACGCGGCGGCGGCCAGGGCCAGCACCGGCAGCGCGCGAGTCAGGAGTCGGCGACGACGGCTGCGGCGTCGCGGACGCCGGCGGGTGCTCACGATCACGCTGCTGCCGGCCACGGTGCACCGAACGGTAGAAGATGGACTGGCGGCTTGAACGCACCACTAGTCTGGTGCGCGTGACGGCTGTGGACTGGGTGATCGTCGGCTTCGCCTGTGTGCTCGCCTTCTACGGCTACTCGCAGGGGTTCATCGTCGGCGTGCTGTCGCTCGGCGGCTTCATCCTCGGCGCGTTCCTGGGCGCGCGCCTGGGCCCGCTGGTGCTGTCTGCAGGCCATCGCTCGCCGTATGCGCCGCTGTTCGGACTTGGGGGCGCGTTGCTGCTCGGCGCGCTGCTGGCGGGCGGGCTGGAGAGCATCGGCTCGCGCGTCCGGATGGTGCTGAGGATCCCCGGACTGCGGGCGATCGACGGGCTGATGGGCGCCGCGCTCACCGCCTGCGTGGCGCTCGGGATCGCCTGGATGGTGAGCGCCGTTGCGCTGGACTCCTCGGGCTCGGCGTCCGTGAGCGCCGACATCCGCGGCTCGACGATCCTGCGCGCGCTCGACGAGATGCTGCCACCGTCGGGACCGATCCTGGACGCGCTCGCGCGCTTCGATCCGCTGCCCTCGGTGCCGGGACCCGCCCCGGATGTGCCGGCGCCGACGCGCCGGATCCTCGCGCACGCGGCCGTCGGGGCGGCGGGCTCAAGCGTCGTGCGGGTGTTCGGGATCGCCTGCGGGCTGGGCGTGGAGGGGAGCGGCTGGGTGGTGGCCCGCGGGCTGGTTGCGACCAACGCGCACGTGGTCGCGGGGGAATCGCAGACCACGGTCCAGGTCGGCGGCGTGGGACCGGACCTGTCCGCCCGGGCGGTGCTGTTCGATGCGCGCAACGACGTCGCGATCCTGCGCGTCCGGGGCCTGTCGCTGCGCGCGCTGTCGATGGCGTCGCGCCCGCGGTCCGGCAGCGCGGCCGCGATCCTCGGTTACCCGCGCGACGGACCGTTCGACGCGCAGCCGGGACGACTCGGCCAGACCGAAACCGTCTACACCGAGAACGCCTATGGCCGCGGCCGCGTGCTGCGCACGATCACCGCGCTGCGCGGGCTGGTCCGCCCGGGCAACTCGGGCGGCCCGCTGGTCGACTCCCGTGGACGGGTGCTGGCGACCGTGTTCGCGGCGCTCACGGGTCCCGGGCGGGCGGGCGGGTTCGCGGTGCCCGACGAGATCGTCAGAGCCGACCTGCGCCACGCCCGCGCCGACGCCCACGCGGTCGCGACCGGCGGCTGCGCGGAGTGACCGGCACCCGGCAGGCGCCCTGACGCTGGGGGCCGTCCCGGGCCGATGTGCGGGCGGCGGCGGCACCGCCCGACAACTGGGGCTCAGTTTCCCAGACGGGACGCCGGGAGCGCTGGCGCTACCCTCCGCCAGCGATGCCCAAGACGCTCGTGATCGCGGAGAAGCCATCGGTCGGTCGAGATCTCGTGCGCGTGCTGCCGGGCGCGTTCACCAAGGGCGGCGGCGGCGAGTACCTCGAAGGGCCCGAGCACGTCGTCACCTGGGCGGTCGGTCACCTGGTGGCGCTCGCCGATCCGGACGAGTACGGCGAGCAGTACAAGAAGTGGCGGATGGCCGACCTGCCGATCGTCCCCGACCGCTTCAAGCTGGTCGTCCGCGACGAGCGCTCGCGCAAGCAGATGACGGCGATCACGCGACTGCTCGGCCGCGACGATGTCGAGCAGGTCGTCAACGCCTGCGACGCCGGCCGGGAGGGGGAGTTGATCTTCGCCTATCTGTACGAGAAGGCCGGCTCGCGCAAGCCCGTCAAGCGGCTGTGGCTGAGTTCGATGACCAGGGCGGCGATCGAGGCGGCGTTTGGCTCCCTGCGGCCCGGATCCGAGCTGGCGACCCTGGAGGCGGCGGCGCGCTCGCGCTCGGAGGCGGACTGGATCGTCGGAATGAACGCGACCCGGGCGGCCACGATCCGGCTGCGCTCGTCGTTCGACGGGGCGGTCTCGCTGGGGCGCGTGCAGACGCCGACGCTTGCGATCCTGGCCCGGCGCGAGGAGGAGATTCGCGCCTTCGTGCCCGAGCCCTACTGGCTCGTGGACGCGTCGTTTGAGGCGGTCGCCGCGCCCGCCAAGCGCGCCTACGAGGCTCGCTTCCATGCCGGCGCGCAGCCACGCCTGAAGACCGAGGCGCAGGCGCGGACGATCGTCGCCGCCTGCCGGGACCAGACCGGCACGATCACCAAGCTGGAGACGACCGAGCGACGCGAGCGCGCGCCGCTGCTGTACGACCTGACCTCGCTGCAGCGCGACGCCAACCGCCGCTTCGGCTTCACGGCGCGACGCACGCTGGCCGCCGCCCAGCGGCTGTACGAGGAGCACAAGGCACTCACCTACCCGCGCACCAGCTCGCGCTACCTGACCGGCGACATGATCGCCGAGATCAAGCCGATCGCGCGGCTGCTCGGCGCTCAGCCCGAGTACGCCGCCGCGTCGAAGTACGTGCTGGGGTTGGACAGGCTGCCGCTGAGCCGGGTCGTGGACGACGCCAGGGTGTCAGACCACCACGCGATCATCCCGACCAACGCCGAGCGCCACCCGGTCGACAAGATCGCCGCAAACGCGGACGACCGCCGCGTCTACGACATGGTCGTGCGCCGCTTTCTGGCGGTCTTCCATCCCGAGGCGGTGTTCGAGAACACGCGGGTGGAGACCACCGTCGCCGAGCACGTGTTCCGCACCCGCGGACGGGTGATGCTGGTCGCCGGCTGGCGCGGCGTCGAGGCACCCGAGGAGGAGCGCTCGGACGACGACGAGGCAGCCGACCAGCAGCTGCCCAAGCTGACGCTGCACGAGGACGCGCGGGTGGCCGAGATCGACTCGGCCGAGAAGGTCACCAAGCCCCCGCGCCGCTACACGGAGGGCTCGCTGCTCGGCGCAATGGAGACCGCCGGCAAGCTGGTCGAGGAGGAGGAGCTGCGCGAGGCGATGAAGGACTCGGGGATCGGCACGCCGGCGACGCGCGCGGCGATCATCGAGCGTCTGCTTCAGGTCGGCTACATCGAGCGCGACGCCCGCGCGCTGGTGGTCACCGAGAAGGGGCTGAACGTAATCCGGCTGTTGGGCGAGCACCCGCTCACGTCTCCCGGCCTGACCGGCGACTGGGAGCACCGGCTGGCGCGGATCGAGGCCGGCGCCGACTCCCGCGAGGCGTTCATGGGCGACATCGTCCGCTTCACGCAGGACACCGTCGGCGAGCTGGACTCAAAGCTCAAGGACGTGCGGATCCCGCGCGCCAACCTCGGCCCATGCCCGGTCTGCGGACGCGACATCGTCGAGAACCGCAAGGGCTACTCGTGCTGGTCACGCGAGGATCCTGGTTGCGGATTCGTGATCTGGAAGTCCAAGGCCGGCAAGACGCTGCCGGTGGCGATCGCCCGGGAGCTGATCAAGACCGGGCGCGTGGAGCGGCCGGTGACCGGCTTCAAAGGCCGCTCGGGCAAGAGCTTCCGCGCCCGGCTGGCGCTGATGCAGAACGAGGAGGGGCGCTGGCGGGTGGAGTTCGACGAGCCGTGGGCGCGCGAGGGCGCCAAGCCGCCCGAGGCCGAGGAGGCCGCCGCGGGCGCCGACGACGTTGCCGCGACCGCAGCGCGCGCCACCGAGTCCGAGGCGGCGTAGCGAGGGCTGGTTCCGGACCGCTGGTTCGGGGTACGAATCACAGCAACGGTGTTCGACCCTGGAGGTGGACCATGCCCGGCGAGATGTCATCAGCGAAGGGCCTGGCGCTCGGTGCAGGGCTGGCGGCGCTCGCGCCGCTGGCGGTCAAGGGCGCCGGCAAGCTCGCGAATGCGGCCGGGGTCGACGGTCTGGGCGATCTTCCCGACTCACCCAAGGACGCGGTTGAGGCGTTCGCATCGGGGCTCGGCGATCGCGCCAAGGGTGCCATCGGAGAGCAGGTCAAGCATGTCGGCGGTCCGGTCGGGCTCCTGAAGAAGGGGCTGGTCGACGCGCTCCCGTTCGGTGGCGGAGGTGGGGACGACGACGACCAGCGCTCGGGCAAGAACGAGGCACGTGGCGTCGGCAAGGGCCGCCGGATGCCCGTCCAGCAGTCGGTGGACATCGGCGCGCCGATCGAGACCGTCTACAACCAGTGGACCCAGTACGAGGACTGGCCCAACTTCATGCACCGCGTCACGGGCGTCACCCAGGAGGACGACTGCACCGTCTCGATCACGACCAGGATCTGGGGCAGGACGAAGCAGTTCAAGGCCCAGATCGAGACACAGCGTCCCGATGAGCAGGTCAAATGGCGGGTCGCCGAGGGCATCAAGCACGCCGGCGTCGTCAGCTTTCACGAACTCGGTCCACGCCTGACCAGGGTGCTGCTCGGCATGGACGTGGAGCCCGGCTTCCCGCTCGAGAAGGCTGCGCGCGGCCTGCGTCACGTCAAGCGCGCCGCCCGCGGGGACCTGCACCGCTTCAAGGCATTCGTCGAGATGTCAGGCCAGGAGACGGGCGCCTGGCGCGGCGTGATCGAGAATCACGAGGTCGTCGAAGGGCACGACTCCGGATATGACCGCCAGCGCGAGTACGCGGATGTCGACGAGCTGGTCCGTGGGGACCACGAGCAGAGCAAGCGGGCGGTCGCGCAGAGCCGGGGGAGCAAGACGCGCACACCGGCGCGCCGGTCGCGCAGCTCCAGCAGCTCCTCGCGCGGGCGGGCGCGGGGCAACCACGCGCACTGATAAGGGGGAAGCGAGATGACGATCGACACCGGACGCATTCTCAGGGCGGCGCTGGTGGCAGCGCTCGCCGACGCGACGCCGAGCGAATCAGGGCACCGCATCGAGCATCCGACGACCATCGAGAAGCCACGACTCAGCGGCGGACGCGCCCTGCTGCTCGGCGCCGGGCTGGCGACCGCCGCCCGGCTCGCCGCCGGGCCGCGCGGGCGCGACCTGCTCGGGTCGATCTATGAGCGCGTCGTCGAAGCCGACGGCGGTGGATTGCCCGCCGGCGATTAGAGCGGTCGGGCACGGGTAGTCCGTACACAGCGCTGGTACATCCGGTTCCACTGGGATTGGCAATCACCGCGCACATCCGACACCGGGAGGTGCAAGCAGGTCCGCGACAAGCTCGCGTGGGGGCTCACGACCGGTCAGCGTCATCCGGAGACTCTTCGTCTTCGTCGGGTGGTTCGGCCTCGAAGTCGATCCGTGCGGCGCGCTCGACGAAGGGATCATCGTCGAGTTCGAGCGCGGCCAAGCGCCCGTCGAGCTCGCGTTCGACCTCGAGGTCGGACCCGGCCAAGCCAAGCACGGCCAAGCGCGCCTCGGGCGCCGGCGCGGCCAAGCGGCAGCGCTCGACGGGCAATGGTTCGTCCGCGGCGCGCTCGCCGGCGGGCTCCGGCGGCGGCTCACAGGGCGCGCACGGCTCGCAGGGCTCGCACAGCAACGGCTCCCGTAGCAACGGCTCCCGTAGCAACGGCTCCGGGACGGTCGCGCATGTCGTCGTGCCGGTGGCGACCGCCGCGGCCGGCGTGGCGGCCGGGATTGCCGGCGGCGTCGTGCTCGCCCGCACCGCGCTGCAGCGTGACCGCCACGTGCTCGGCATCCGCGTGCCGAGCCCCAAGCCCGACCTGTCCGAGATGAGCCGGCAGATCGGCGAGGCAGGACGGCAGTTCGCCAAGCTCGCAGGAGAGGTGCGCGCCGCACGCGAGAAGGCGGAGAAGGTCAGCCGCGCGATCGGCTGAACGACGATGGCTCGGACCGCCGCTGCGTCGCGCACCCCGGCACGATCGGACGATCTGCCGAGCGCCGCGACGCTCGCGCGCAAAATCGCGGTGCACGCGTTGCGCAAAGCCGCCGTCAGGGCGACCGAGGCCGTGGGTACCACGAACGGTGGCGCGGCGCCCGGTGGTTTCGACGCGTTGCTGAAGGCCACTGCGCCGAAGCTGCCGATCCAACGTGCGGTCGACGTCGCGGTGCCGCTGGACTTCGCATGGGAGCGTTGGATGCGGCTGGAGTCGCTGCCGGAGGGCACCGATTGCGTGGAGCAGATCGAGCGCGACGGCGACGACCTCGTCGGCTCGATCGGCGGTGCCCGGCGACGGGGGTGGCGGGCGGAGGTGCTCGACGAGCGCGATCGCCAGAGCTTCGCCTGGCGATCAAGTGAGGGCTCCGACTGCGCCGGGCTGATCACGTTTCACCGACTCAGCGACCGCCTGACCCGAATCGAGCTGAACCTCGACGTGGTCCCGACCACGGCACCCGCGGCGGTGTCGCTTGCCACCCACCTCGCCCACCGGCGGACGGATAACGAGCTGCGGCGCCTGAAGGCGCGGCTGGAGCTGATCAGCCCAGACGTCTACGACGACGAGAACCCCTGACCACGAGCGGAAGGCAGGACCAAATGGCGACGATGGCGATGCAAAGAGGTGCGGGAGGCGGTTACGTGCAGCGGTCGAGTTCGGCCGGGCTGTACGAGATCCTCGATGTCCTGCTCGACAAGGGCCTGGTCGTGGATGTGTTCCTGCGCGTCTCGCTGGTCGGGATCGAGCTGCTGACCGTGGACGCGCGGATCGTGATCGCCAGTGTCGATACCTACCTGCGTTTCGCCGAGGCGGTCAACCGGCTCGACCTGAGTGAGCAGGGAGGCCAGGGACTGCCTGAGCTGCTGGAGAACATCGGCGAGGACGGGGCTGAGAGCAAGACCAAGGGCGTGCTGGAGGGTGCCAAGGAGAAGCTGTTCGGCTCCGATGATGACGACGACGATGACGACGACAGCAGCGGCAGCAGCGGCAGCGGCAGCGGCAGCGGGAGCAGCGGCAGCGGTCGCGCGAGCCGTTCGAGCTCACGCTCCTCATCGTCGCGCTCGCGCCAGACGTCCAAGACCCGCGGCCGGTCGGGCAGTTGACCGGTGCTCGTAGCGCGGTGCGCGCGAAGTACGTCTACGGAGTCGTCGCCTCGACTGGGCGCGCGCCGCGTGACCGCGGGATCGGCGGCGCTCCGCTGACGCTGGTCCGCGGCGACGGCGTCGCAGCGCTCGTATCTGACGTTGCGGGGTCTCCCGTGCTGGACCGCGAGGCGATCAGCGCTCACGAGCGGGTGCTGGAGCGGGCGATGACATCCGGCACCGTGCTTCCGATGAGGTTCGGGATCGTGATGGACGGGGAGTCCGACGTCCGTGACGAGCTGCTGAACGCGCACGGGGAGCGTCTGCGGGCGCAACTGCTCGAGCTGGCGGGCGCCGTGCAGTTGCAGGTTCGCGCCGTCTATGAGGAGCAGACCGTGCTCCGCGAGGTGCTGTCCGACGATCCCGAGCTGCGGGCGCTGCGCGACTCGATCCAGGGCCTCGCGGAGGCCGCGACCCGTCACGCGCGGATCCGGCTCGGCGAGCTGGTGGCGGCCGCCCTCGACCACAAGCGCTCGGTCGACGCAGAGGCGATCCTCGCCGCGCTGACGCCGCTGTCGCAGCGGGTGAGCGCGTCCCAGCCAGAGCACGAGCGGATCGTCATGCACGCCTCGTTCCTGGTCGCGCGGGAGGGCGTCAGCAGGTTCGACGCCGCGCTCGAGGAGATCGGACGCAGTCAGGTTGGACGCATCCGCCTGAAGCTGACCGGTCCGTTGCCACCCCACTCGTTCGTGTCGCTGGAGAGCTGAGGATGGGTCTGTTCACCGCGCTGCTGACGCTTCCGCTGGCGCCCGTCCGTGGTGTGGCGTGGGTCGCCGAGCAGGTCGCGGAGGAGGCGCTGGCGCAGCAGTTCGACGAGGACCGCATCCGCGGGCAGCTGCTCGCGCTCGAATTGGCGGCCGACGACGGAGCGATCTCCGAGCAGGAGCGCGCCGAGCGCGAGCAGGAGCTGCTGGAGCGGCTCGCGACGGCGCGATCGTTCCGGGCGGGCGCCCTGGAGGAGGGGACCTATGGCTGAGCGACGGCGAGCGGGCTCGCGCAACAACGGCGGGTCGTCCAAGAACGGCATCTCGGCGCTCGATGCGGTCAAGCAGGTGCGAGAGCAGCTCCCGGCGTTGCTGGGAAAGCCGATCGAATCGGTGCTCGGAGCCGAGCACGATGACGACGGCGGCTGGCGCGTCACCGTCGCCGTCGTCGAGCTGGCACGGATTCCCAATTCGACCGACGTGCTCGGCGCCTACGTGGTGACGCTCGGCGACGACGGCGAGCTGATCGGCTACGGGCGCCGGCGCCGCTATGCCCGCGCCCAGGCCGACGAGGACCAACCGTGACCGGATTGGATCCGAGCCTCGCTGGGCGCCTTGCCCCGGCGTCCACCCGCGCCGACCTGCGACCACGCGACGGTGGGCCCGCGAACCTCGCCGACATCCTCGAGCGCGTGCTCGACAAGGGGATCGTGATCGCGGGAGACATCCAGATCAATCTGCTCGATATCGAGCTGCTGACGATCAAGCTGCGCCTCCTGGTCGCGTCGGTCGACCGCGCGCGGGAGATGGGTATCAACTGGTGGGAGTCGGACCCGAGCCTGTCGCGCGCCGCCGAACGGCTCGAGGATGAGAACCAGGAGCTGCGCGACCGGCTCGATCGCCTGGAGCGGGCGATCGGATCCGGCCAGGAGAGCGACGATGCGGGAGGATGAGCTGGGCTGGTACGTCTACTGCGTCGTGGGCGCGTCGGCGGCCGCCGAGCCGGATCTGGTCGGCGTGGGCGATCGTCCCGTAGTTGCTGTGCGCGAGGGCAAGGTCGCCGCGCTCGGGAGCCGGGTTGCGATGGACGAGTTCGGAGAGGAACCGCTGCGCAAGCGGCTGAACGATCTCGCCTGGCTCGAGCCGACCGCGCGCGCCCACGAGCGGGTTCTGGCACACGTGGCCAGACGCACGACGGTCGTTCCGATGCGGATGTGCACGATCTACCGCGATCACCAGGGACTGCGCGAAATGCTCGTCCGCGAGGCGGACCGCCTGGGCCACGCGCTCGATCAGCTCGCCGGTAGACGGGAGTGGGGGGTGAAGGCGTTCAGCGCCGGCCAGGCGTCCGCCGGCTTGGCGCCGGATGGCTCGGCGTCCGATCGGCACGGCGACGGCGCCGGCGCCGCCTACATGCGCGGCCAACTGGCCAGGCGGCGGGAGCGCGAGGACACCGATCGCCGTCTGCGGGCCGCGTGCGAGGCGATCCACGGGTCGCTGTCGACGTTTGCCGCCGGGGCCGTCAGCTGCCGGCCGCAGTCGCCCGAGCTGTCCGGACGCCGGACTCCGATGATCCTCAACGGCGCCTATCTGGTGGACGACGACGACCGTGAGGCATTTCACGATCTGACCGCCGATCTGCAGGGACGCTATGCGTCGCTCGGCGTCGTGCTCGAGACGACTGGCCCGTGGGCGGCGTACAACTTCGTGCCGGTCGAGCTCGGAGTCGCGTCGTGACCGGACACCTGGCTGCCGTCCGTTCCCGGCCTCCGGCCGGCGCCGATCGAGAGGTTGCCCTGATCGACCTGCTCGACCGCCTGCTCCAGGGAGGGGTCGCGATCCAGGGGGATATCGTGCTGTCCGCCGGGGGCGTGGACCTGGTGGAGCTCGACCTGAGGTTGCTGGTGGCGGCGGTCGACACTCTGGCGGCGTCGTGAGCCTGGTTCTGTACGCGATCGCGCCGGCGGACCCTCCGCCGCCTGATGGGTTGCGCGGCTGCGAGGGGGAGCGGCTGCGCACGCTGACGGTGCGGGCGCTGAGCGCGGTCGTGTCCGAGCCGGAGCGCGTGCCTGGGGTCGACGAGCCGACCCTGAGGCGATACGAGCGCACCGTCGAGCGGCTGGCGGACGGCGGCCCGGTGCTGCCGGCGCGGTTTGGGACGGGGCTGGCCGACGACGCGGCAGTGCGGCAGATGCTCCACGATCGCCAGCGGGAGCTGCACGATGCACTGGAGCGCGTCCGGGACGCGACCGAGCTCGGCGTCCGCGTCGCCTGGTCGGACGCCTCCGAGGCGCCCCCGCCCGGCCCGAGCGCGGGCAGCGCCTACATGCATGGGCTGCTGGCACGGCGAAGGCTCGCGCAGGAGATCGCCGCGCGGACAGACGCGCTGCTCGGAGGCATGGCGAGGGAGCGGCGGCTGCGCGTGCTGCCGCGACCGGACACTCCCCTGGCGGCTGCCTACCTGGTGGATCGGGACCGCGTCGGGGCGTTCACCCGCGCGGCGGACGACCTGGAGCGGCAGCTGCGCGAGATCGGCGACGTCCGCGTTGTCTGCACGGGGCCCTGGTCGCCGTACAGCTTCGTGGTCGGCGAGACCATCGCGGCGGGTGCGGAGCCGTGACGACGCGGATCGCGACCGATCCCGAACGGCTCGAGCGCGGACTCGCTCAGTTGGTGCTGACGATCGTCGAACTGCTGCGCCAGCTGATGGAGCGCCAGGCGCTGCACCGGATCGAGTGCGGCCGCCTGACCGAGGACGAGGTCGAGCGGCTGGGACGCACGTTCCTCGCGCTGTCCGAGCGAATGGACGAGCTCAAGGCGCAGCTCGATCTGCGCGACGAGGACCTCAACCTCAACCTGGGCCCACTGGGCGACCTGTTGTAGACGAAGGAGGCATGATGGCCGCAAGCCAAGAGCGCTACTACGAGATCCTGATGGAGCGGGTGCGGACCGACCGCTACCCGAGCCACCAGCTGCTGGACCGGATCGAGGCGGCGCTGTGGACGCCCGAGCAGGTGATCGCCTACGTCGACATGCTGCTGGAGAAGATCGACGAGGCCTGGTACCCGAGCGGGCAGCTGCTGAGTCGCGTGCAGCGGATGCTGGCGATGGTGGCAGTCGCGGCGTCATGAGCGGCGCGCCGCTTGGCGCCCTCGGCAAGGCGGTCTCAGAGCGCGTTCGCGGCGGCCGGCCGGGGGTGCTACGGGCGCTGACGGCGGCGGCCGTCGCCGGCGCGGCCACCGCGGTGCTCACCTATCGCCTGCTTCGCAGCGAAGCGTAGGACGTGCGGTGTCTATGTAACGCTATGCGTTACGAAGGTCCCTCACGTCCGCGGAGCGGCGCTCATCTGATCCGGCGGCCGGTCTCGGCGGTGTCATAGCCGCCGAGCGCACGGACGGCGTGCCGGAACTCGTCGGTCTGAAGCAGCCGCCACAGGGGCGCCAGCAGCGGGGCATCCAGAAGGGCCGCGTCGAGCACCAGGTCGTAGGGCTCGCGCGTGACCGTGACGAAGTCCAGCTCGAACGCACGCGCCGCGGCGCGCACCCCCAGCGCGCAGTCGGCGCGGCCGGCCGCGATCGCCGCGGCGACCGCCAGGTGGGTCGGCTCCTCGCGCGTGTAGCCGGAGATCGAGTCCGGATCGATGCCCGCCCGTAAGAGCTCGTAGTCGAGCAGCACCCTGGTTCCAGCGCCCGGCTGGCGGTTGACGTAGCGCAGCCCGGCACGGGCCAGGTCGGAGATGCCACCAAGCGCCAGCGGGTTGCCGGGCGCGACCAGCAGCCCCTGCTCGCGGTGCACGAGCCGCACCACAGCGATCTCTCGCCCGGTCCCGGCCAGCAGCCGGTCGGCGTAGGGCAGCGTGTACTCGCCCGTGTCGGGCTCGAGCAGGTGCGAGCCGGCGATGTGGCAGAGGCCGTCGCGCAGCGCCACCAACCCACCGAGCGAGCCGACGTTGCCGGAGGCGAGCGTGATCCCAGGGTCGCGCTCGCGCAGCGCCGACGCCGCGAGATCGAGCACCGGGTCGTGGGAGCCGATCGCGACGATCGTGCGCTCGATCTCGTCCAGCCCGCGCAGCAGCGAGACCTGCACCTCGGCGCCGGCATGGTGGCCCTCCACCGCCGAGGGGACGACCAGCAGCCCATCGGCTCGGACCAGCGAGGTCAGCACCCCGGCGCCGCGGGGCAGCGGCGAGGCGACCAGCGAGCCGCCCACTCGACCGAGCCTGACCCGAATCCAGTCATCGGCGCCGATCGACGAGGCAAGCTTGCGAGTCAGCCGGGCGCGGGCGGTCGGCCGCGGCGTCGGCGCGGCGCCCTCCAGCGCCGCCAGCAGCGGCGCGGCGAAGATCTCGAACGTCAACGAGGCGGAAACCGGGTAGCCCGGCGCGCCGATCACCGGGGTCCGGTCGATCGCTCCGAGCACCACCGGATGGCCCGGGCGCACCGCCACCCCATGGACCGCCAGCGCGCCAAGCGCTGACACCAGCGCGGCGGTGTGGTCGTCGCGGCCGGCGCTCGAGCCCGCGACCACGATCAGCAGGTCGGCGCTCGCGACGGCGGCGCGGATCGCGGCGGCGAGCCGGTCCGGGTCGTCGGGCTCGATTGGCAGCTGGACCGCTTCGCAGCCCAGCTCGCGCGCCTGCGCGGCGAGCATCAGGGAGTTGGTGTCAAGCATCTCGCCGGAAGCGGGCGTCGAGCCGATCGGTACAAGCTCGTCGCCGGTCGGCAGGACCGCCACGACCGGCGGGCGGCGGACAACCAGTTCGGTCGCGCCCGCCGCCGCGGCCGCCGCCACATCGACCGGGCGCAGGCGGTGCCCGGCCGGGAGCAGCAGCTCGGTGGCCGAGATGTCCTCTCCGATCGAGCGCACGTGCTGATAGGGCGCGACGGCGGCCCGCAGCTCGGCGCGATCGTCGGCGTGATGCACGTGCTCGCGCATCACGACGGCGTCGAACCCCTCCGGCAGCGGGTCGCCGGTGTCGAGCACCGTGAACTGATCGGCCTCCAGCAGCAGCGGCGAGCTCTCATTCGCGCCGACGGTCTGCGCCGCGCGCACTGCGATCCCGTCCATCGCAGCCGCGTCGAACGGGGGCGAGGAGCGCGTCGCCCAGACGGGTTGCGCGGTCACGCGGTCGACCGCCTCGGCCAGCCCGAGCGTGACGGCCGGCAGCCGCTCCGGGCACCCGGCCGCCGCGCAGGTCTCGCGCCAGGCCGCCAGCGCGCGCGGCAGCGGCACGTCGTGCAGGAACGGGCCGGCGATGCCCGTCGTCGCTTCGGCGTCACCCATACGGGAGCACCCGCACCTCCAAGCCGGCCGGCAGCCCGGTGGCGTCGTCGGGCACGATCACGAATCCGTCGGCGGCGGTCAGCACCGACAGCAGCGCCGAGGCGCCGAAGATCGGCTCGGCGGCCCCGCCGTCGAGCAGGCGCACCTGGACGACGTCGAGCCGCCCGGCCGCGGAGGGGATGTCGCGGGCCAGACGAGCACCGATCGTCGCCTGCCGGTGCTCGTCGGTCCAGCCGCCCGCCCGGCGCACAAGTCCCATCCCCAGCAGGCGGAACACGACCAGCGCCGAGCGCGGGTTCCCCGGCAGGCCGATGATCGGGACACCGTCGCGCTGCGCCAGCAGCGTGGGTTTGCCGGGCTTGATCGCCAGCCCGTGGCACCAGATCTCGGCGCCGGCGATGGCTTCGATCGCCGCGGCGGTCTCGTCGCGGCCCCCGACCGAGGAGCCCGCGCAGATCACGACCATGTCGGCGTCTTCGAGCGCCCGGACCAGAGCCGCCGTCAGCGCCTCGCGGTCGTCGGCGACGATCTGCGCCGGGGCGGGCTCGCCGCCCGCCTCGCGCACGAGCGCGCCGATCGAGGTCGACAGGGCGTCTCTGACCTGTCCTGGCGCGAGCGCCGTCGTGGCCGGCGGGACGACCTCGTCGCCGGTGGCCAGGATCGCCACCAGCGGCCGGGCGTGGACCTGCACCGCCACCAGGCCGCAGGCGGCGAGCATCGCCACGTCGTGGGCGCGCAGCGGCCGGCCGGGAGAGGCGATCACCGCGCCCGCGCCCACGTCCTCGTCGCCGCGCACCAGACCCTCGCCGGACGCGACCGGGCGCACGACCTCGATCGTGCCCGGCATCGTCTGCTGCGTGTGCTCGACCATCACGACCGCGTCAGCGCCGTCCGGCAGCGCGCCCCCGGTCGGGATCGCGATCGCGCCGCGCGCCCCCACCGTGCCGTGCGCGGCGGCGCCCATCCGCACGATGCCCGCCACCTCCAGGTAGGCGGGGATCGACTCAGAGGCGCCGAACGTGTCCCGGGCCCGGACCGCGAACCCGTCCACCGCCGAGCGGTCAAAACCCGGCAGCGGCGCGGAGGCGCGCAGTTCGGCGGCCGGCACCCGCCCGGCGCAGGCGTCCAGTGCGACCGTGTCTGAGCCCGTGCGGCGGAGCGGGCGGAACTCCGCCAGCGCCTGCGCCACCGTCCGCGCGGTGAAGAACTCCCGGCCGGTCGCGGCCATGCAGGTCTCAGTCAGGCGCGTCAGACGAGGGCGTGGCGAGCCGCTGCATCCGCAGGACGCTCATCACCGGGCCGAGCGCCACCTGCCCCAGGCCGCAGATCGACGTCAGCCGCAGCGTCTCCTCGAGCCGGTCGACCTCGGAGCCCACGCCGGCGGCGCCGGTGCCCCGTCCCAGCGCATCGGTCAGGATCTCGTGCGCCTTGTGCGAGCCGACCCGGCAGGGAACGCACTTACCGCAGGATTCGTCACGGAAGAAGCGCAGCACGTTGGTCGCCGCCGCCAGCAGATCGGCCTGCTCGCCGATCACCACCACGGCGCCCGATCCGAGCATCGAGCCCGCCTGCGCCAGCGGCTTGAAGTCCAGCGGCACGTCGAGCTGCTCGGGTCCGAGGAAGTTCGATGAGGCGCCGCCGGGCTGGAAGGCCTGTAGCGCGACGCCGTCGGGCAGCCCGCCTGCCAGCTCGATCAGCTCGCGCGCGGTGGTGCCCATCGGGACGCAGTAGACGTCGGGCTTGACGACGTGCCCCGAGATCGCGAAGAACTTCAGCCCGACCCCGCCGTTGACGCCCTGATCGTGCCACCACGCGCCACCGCGCTGCAGGATGATCGGCACGTCCGCCAGCGTCTCGACCGAGTTCATCAACGTCGGCTTGCCCCATAGGCCGTTGACGCCAGGGAACGGGGGCTTGTTGCGCGGCTCGCCGCGGTGGCCCTCCATGCACTCGATCAGCGCCGACTCCTCCCCGAGGATGTAGCCGCCGGGGGAGGTGAACACCTCGATGTGAAGCGTCCGCCCCGAGCCCAACACGTCTGACCCGAGCAGCCCCGCCTCGCGGGCGCGCGCAAGCTCGGCCTCGATCGCCTTCTCCTCGGGACCGTACTCGTGGCGGATGAACACCCAGCCCTGCTCGGCACCGATCGCGAGCATCCCGCACAGCATCCCCTCGATCACCAGGTGTGGCTGCTCGGCCAGGATCTGGCGATCCTTGAACGTGCCCGGCTCGGACTCGTCGGCGTTGCAGATCACGTACTTGGGACCGTCGGCCTGCGCGGCGACGATCTCCCACTTTGAGCCGGTCGGGAAGCCGGCGCCGCCCATCCCCTTCAGCCCCGACGCCTTCAGCGTCTCGATCGCCTGCTCGCCCGCCAGCTCGCCGGCCAGCATCGCGCGGGCCGACGCGTACCGGTCGCCGGCCTCGCCACCGCCGTCGTCGCCGGCGCCGCCGTAGGGGTCGTTGGGCCAGGTGCGCGGCGGCTGGCGCGGCGCGACCGGCTGCGTGCGGCCGTTGGAGCGGGCTGCGTGAACCGCCTCGGCGACCTCGCTCGTGCGCAGCGGTCGCTCCTGCACGGTCGCCGCCGGGGCGATGTCGCAGCGCCCGACGCACGAAACCTCGCGCACCGACACCTCGACGTCGTCGCCGAGCTGCGCCCGCAGCCGCGCGATCTGCTCCTCGCCGCCGTGCAGCCAGCAGCTCAGGTCGTGGCAGACGGTCACCTCGACGCGCGGCGGGCGCTCGGTGCGGAAGTGCGGGTAGAACGAGATCAGCCCCTCGATCTCATACAGCGGCCGCTTGGTCTCGCGCGACAGGCGCTCGAGCTCGGCGCGCGGCAGCCACCCGTGCTGGCGCTGGATCGCGTACAGCGATGGGATCAGGCTGGGGCCTGGGAAGCGACCGGCGCGCGCCTCGCGTCCGGGCGCGCGGGCGCCGGCGAGCGCCATCAGCCCGCCTCCGCCGGCTCGATCGAGACCGCGCAGAACTTGAACTCGGGAATCTTCCCGAACGGGTCGATCTCGTCGTTGGTCAGCAGGTTGGCGGCCGCCTCGCGGAAGTGGAACGGGATGAAGCAATTGCCGCGCGCCTCGGTATGGGAGACCTTGACCTCGAGCTCGATCGTCCCGCGGCGCGAGCTGACTCGGGCCTGGGCGCCATCCGCGAGCCCCATCTCCTCGGCGTCGTCGGGATTGACGTACACCTGTGCGCGCGGCTGGATCGCGTCCAGCGCGAACGAGCGGCGTGTCATCGTGCCGGTGTGCCAGTGCTCGAGCAGCCGGCCCGTGTTCAGGATGTACGGGTACTGCTCATCGGGCAGCTCGCGCGCCGGCAGCCACTGCGCCGGGACAAGGTGCGCGAGCCCGTCGTCGGTGTTGAACTTCTCGCCGAACATCACGACCGTGCCGTCGGAGTTCTCGGGGTCGGGGTTCGGATAGAGCTTGCCGGTCAGGCCGAGGTTGTCGTAGCTCAGGTTGGCGTAGCTGGGCATCACCGAGACCATCTCGTCGAACACCTCGCGCGGGGACTCATAGCTCCAGTCCAGTCCGATCCGCTGCGCGACCTCCTGGATGATCTCCCAGTCCACGCGCGCGTCGCCGGGCGGGTCGAGCACCTTGCGCCCAAGCTGCACGCGGCGGTCGGTGTTGGTGTAGCTGCCGTCCTTCTCCATGTAGGCGGAGGCGGGGAGAACCACGTCGGCGAACTCGCACGTCTCGGTCAGGAAGATGTCCTGGACGCACAGGAACTCCAGCGCCGACAGCGCTTTGCGCACCTTGTTGACGTTCGGGTCAGACAGGAACGGGTTCTCGCCCATCATGTACATCACGCGTACGCCGCCGGTCAGGATCGAGCCGATGATCTCGGTCACGGTCAGTCCCTTCTCGGGATCCAGCTCGTCGTCGCCCCAGGCCTTGACGAAGCGCTCGCGGGTTGCCTCGTCGTTGACGCCCTTGTAGTCCGGGTAGAACATCGGGATCAGTCCGACGTCGGAGGCGCCCTGGACGTTGTTCTGGCCGCGCAGCGGGTGCAGGCCGGTCCCGGGCCGCCCGACGTTGCCGGTGATCGAGCACATCGCGATCAGGCAGCGGGCGTTGTCGGTCCCGGTCGTGTGCTGCGAGATCCCCATCCCCCAGAACATGATCGCGGCCTTGGCCTCGCCCCAGGTGCGCGCGACCCGGCGGATCATCTCAGCCGGCACGCCGGTGATCTGCTCGCCGCGTTCCGGCGGGTAGTCCTTGACGGTCCTTGCCAGCTCGTCGTAGTTGGACGTGCGGTCCGTGACGAACTCCTCGTCGATCAGTCCGAGCCGGATGATCTCGTGCATCACCGAGTTGTAGAAGGCGACGTCGGTGCCGGGCTTGAGCTGGCAGTACAGATCGGCGTGGTCGGCGACCTTGTCGGCGCGCGGATCGACGTAGATGATCGTCGTGCCGCGGCGGCGCGCCTGCTTGAAGAACGACGACGCGACCGGGTGGTTGGCTGTGGCGTTGGAGCCGGTGATGATGATCACGTCGGCGTTGGCGACATCGCCGTACGTGGTCGAGACCGCGCCGGATCCGATTCCCTCGAACAGCGCCGCGACGCTCGACGCATGGCACAGTCGCGTGCAGTGGTCGATGTTGTTGGTGTGGAAGCCGGTGCGGATCAGCTTCTGGAACAGGTAGGCCTCTTCGTTGGAGCACTTGGCCGAGCCGAAGCCTGCGATCGCGCCCGGGCCGCCGTCTGAGTGGATCTCCTTCAGGCGGCGCGCTACGAGGTCGAGCGCCTCCTCCCAGGTCGCCTCCCGGAACGCCGGCATCACCTCGTCGTAGTCGACCAGCCCGCCCGGCCTGCGCCCCTTGCCCTTGCCGCTGTGCTCGCCGCGGACGTCGGCGGACAGCGGGCCCTTGGGGTACGCGTCGTCGCGGCGGATCAGCGGCATAGTCAGGCGCTGTGGCGAGGCGGCGTAATCCCAGCCGTAGCGGCCCTTTACGCACAGCCGCCCCTGCGAGCCGGGCTGATCTCGGCCCTCGGCGAACGAGATCGCCTTGCGCTCGTCGTCGACGTGGTAGGTGAGCGTGCAGCCGACGCCGCAGTAGGGGCAGACGGTGTCGACCGGGCGCAGCTTGGCGCGGGGCTGGATCGGGACATCGTGGATCGGCTTGTTGACCAGAGCGCCGGTCGGGCAGGCGGCGACGCACTCACCGCAGGTGACGCACGAGGAGTCGCCCATCGGGTCGTTCAGGTCGAACGCGATCCGGGTGCTGTAGCCCTTGCCGCTGCGGCCGATCACGTCGTTGCCCTGGATGTCGTCGCACGCGCGCACGCAACGGTCGCAGAGGATGCACGCGTCGTGGTTGACCGCGATCACCGGGTTTGAGAAGTCGGTGCCGCGCCCCTGCGCCTGCGGGATCTGTCCCTGCTTGTTCACGCCGTACTGGCGCACGAGCACGAGCAGCTCGTTGTCGGCGGTGGTCGTCTCCTTGGGGTCCTGCGACGGGTCCGGCTGATCGGCCAGTAGCAGCTCGGTCAGCGTCGCGCGCTGGGCGTCGATCTTCTGTGAGGCGGTGGTGACCTCCATCCCGTCCTCGCACGGGCGCACGCAGGCGGCGGCGTAGACCCGCGCCCCGACATCGACCACGCACATCCGGCAGACGCCCACCGGGTCATAGCGCTCGTCGTGGCACAGCACCGGGATCTCGATCCCCAGCCGCTTGGCCGCGTGCAGAATCGTGGTGCCGTCGGGGACCGTCACCTCACGGCCGTCGATCGTCAGCGTCACTTCTTTGGTCAGCGCGCCCTTGGGCGCGGCGGAGGTCGTTGCCATCTTCCTAGTCTCCCTCGCCTCGCGGCGTTTGTCCAGATTCGTGCACTAGGGCGACGAGGTCGAGCTCGCGCAGGGTGTCCGGCATCGGACAACCAAGCGGCTCCAGGCCCCTGCGCTCGTAGTAGGAGTCGATCATCGCGCGCAGGCGCCCGGCGGTCAGCGCCGCGGTCCGCCCCGAGTCGACCTGCAGGGTCTCGGTCAGGAAGCGCTCCGGGAGCCAGTCCTCGTCGCGGGTCCAGCCCTCGCGCAGGTTCAGCAGCCGCTTGGCGATCACGATCCTTCGCGCGGTCGTGGCCAGCTCGTCGCCGTCGACCTCCCAGCCCGTCACCGCGCTCAGCAGCGCCGCCCATTCGTCCATCGGCTCCGCGAACGCGCCGCGCAGGAACTTGCACAGGATCAGCGAGTCCATGATCGCGGCCCGGTCCTCGGTCTCGATCGCGCCGGCCACGTGCGGCTCGCCGCCGTGCAGGCGGTCGTGCCGGCCGGCCAGATCTGACTCGTAGGCGCCCGAGCGGTTGTGGTCGGCGCCGCGCGCGTTGACGGCCAGCCCG
>JBOGYE010000039.1:0-11336 GCA_050696635.1 Solirubrobacteraceae bacterium
GCGTTCTGCGGTTCGATGAAGCAGAGAGTCATTGCAGCTCCGGATCGAGGACGTCGCGGACGCGGCAACGGTAGGCAACGGGTCGGACGGACCGCGCGTGCGGCCCGACGGCACGCGCGTGCGGCCCGACGGCGTCAGGCGAGCGCGGGCGCCGGGCCCAGCTTGACGCCCGGCAGCTTGTGCAGCCCGACAGTCTCGATCAGGGTCCAGATCTGCGGTTGGGCGCCGCACAGGCAGATCGCGCGGCCATGTGCGCGCAGCCTGCGCGCGAGCATCGCGAGGTCGAGCATCAGCGACGGGTCGGCGAACGCCAGGTCCGACAGATCGACCATCACGTCGGCCTGCGCTCGGAACGCGCGGGTCAGCGCCCGCCGCCGCGATCCCTGGGTGCTGCGATCCTCGTCGCCGGCACAACGGAGCGTCGGGGGCTTGTCATCGAAGACAACGATCCTGCAAACCTATCTAAAACGGCCCGCCCTTGGCAAGGCGCCGGCCACAAAACTTCGCAGGATTGCCACCGGTAGACTGGTTGCCATGGCGAACGTAGACGAGGTGACCGAGGCACTGCGTGACGTGATCGACCCGGAACTGGGGCTCGACTTCGTCGAGCTCGGCCTGATCTACGAGGTCGAGGTCGATGGCGGCACGGTCCGTGTCAGCTACACGCTGACCAGTCCGGGATGCCCGATCGGACCCCAGGTCTCAGAGCAGATCGAGGAGTTCGTGTCCGAGCTGGACGGCGTCGAGACGGTCGAGCCCACGATGACGTTCTCGCCTCCGTGGACGCCGGAGATGATGAGCGAGGACGCCAAGTTCGCGCTCGGGTTCTGAGCGCGGTCCCGCTCAGAAGCGCAGCTCTCGGTCCAGGTCGATCGCCCGGATCTCGTGCTCGCCGGGCAGCTTGGCGAGCACCGACCGGACCACATCGCGCACCTCGTGCTCCTCGTGGCCGAGATCGTCGGCCAGCGAGCGCAGCGCGGTGTGCACGATCTTCATCTGGGCAGCCGTCAGCTCGAGCCTGAATGCCACCTCGCCGGGTTTGATCAGATCGTCCTCCATCCCGCCTCCTGTCAGTTGTCGCTGCGGCGGGCGCTGGGCGCGCTGCCGCCCTTGGCCTTGCGTTTGCTCGCTGCGGTTGCCCCCCGGCTCGCCGCGGTCGCACGCTTGGCGCGCATGTCCGAGGCCGGCCCGCGCCTGGACCGTCCCCGATCGGCGGGGATGATCGGCATCGGCCCGCCCGCTGCCCTGGGCTCGGCGGCCGGCGCCTTGGCCGCGTGCCGCGCCGCGGCCGCCGGCGCCTTGGCGGGTCGCCGATGCCGGCTGCGCGCCGCGGCGGCGGTCAGCAACTGAGCGAGCGCCGTGTCGAGGCCATCGGCGACGACGTCGAGGTCGGGCATCGCGTCGTAGTCACCGAGCAGCCCGTAGTTCAACCCGCCGTCGTAGGACATGATCGCGACGGCCAGCGCATGGCTGTCGGGTAGGAAGGCGACCGGGAACAGGTGCAGCAGGCGGCGGCCGAGCACGTACAGCGGCAACTGCGGGCCGGGCACGTTGGTGACCAGCAGGTTGAACAGCCTCGTCGAGAAGTTCAGCCGGCTCGCCTGGGCAAGGATCGTAGGCGGCGCCAGATTGTTGACGGCGGCCAGCGTGGCCGCGCCGACCGCCTGCTTGGACTCCTTCAGGCCGTCCATCGCGGCGCGGATGTAATGCAGCCTCGAGACCGGGTCCTCGATGTAGACCGGCAGCGGTCCCCGCATCACGGTCAGCCGGTTGCCGAGCATGCCTCGCTGATCGCCGCGACGCACCGACACCGGGACCAGCGCTCGCATCTCCAGCCCCTCGGTCCGCAGCCCGCGCGCGCGCAGCCACTCCGCCAACGCCCCTGACACGACCGTCAGCACGACATCGTTGACCGTCCCGCCGAAAGCGTCCTTGACGCGCTTGTAGTCGGCCAGTCGCTGGCGGGAGATCGCGTAGCGGCGATGGGGGCCGATGGGCACGTTCAGCGGCGTCTCCGGCGCCGGGTTGAGGCCGGCCCAGACGAGTTCGCCGAGTCCCTCCAGCGCGTCGCGCAGGAGGTTGACCGAGGCGCCGGGTCGCGTCGCGGCGGCCAGAGCGCGCAGCGCCAGTTCGGCGGTCGTGTTGATCGCACCGACCGCGCCGGCAAGCACGAGCTCGGCGCCCGAGGGCTCGGCGTGCGGGCGCCAGGGCACGAGCCCGTCATCGTCGGGCGAGGGCTCGCGCTCGAGGTCGAGCAGGACCGTCGCCAGATCGACCCCCGAGACGCCGTCGACCAGCGCGTGGTGAGTCTTGGAGATCAGCGCGAAGCGGTCGTCAGCCAGACCCTCGACCAGCCACATCTCCCACAGTGGCTTGGAGCGATCCAGCTGCTGTGAGGCGATCCGAGCGGACAGCAGCAGCAGCTGCTCCTCGCCGCCGGGAGCCGGGAGCGCCGCGTGACGGACGTGGTAGTCGAGGTTGAAGTCCGGATCGTCGACCCACAGCGGGCGGCCAGTCTGCAGCGGCGGCGTGGCGAGTCTCTGGCGGTATCGCGGGACAAGGTGCAGACGGCCGCGGATGTGGTCGGCGAAATCCGCATACGACGGCGCGGGTCCCTCGAACAGGAGCACCGCGCCGATGTGCATGTGCGCCGCGTCGCCCTCCTGGTGCAGGAAGGAGGCGTCGATCGAGGTCAGGCGGTCGAGGTGCTGTTGCAAGTCCACTTCCGGTCCGACGGGTCGTCAGGCGCCCAGCCTACCGGACCGCCGGGGCCCGGTGCGCCCTGCAAAGCGCTACGTGCAGTAGCGTTGCGGGCACAGCGCGATGGCATGGGACTTCTCCACTGAGCCTGAGTTCGAGCGTAAGCTCGAGTGGATGCGCGCGTTCGTGCGCGATCAGATCTGGCCGCTGGAAACGCTGACCGACGAGCTCGGTTGGGAGGGGCTGCAGCGTGCCGCGGCGCCGCTGCAGGACCAGGTCCGTCAGCAGGAGTTGTGGGCGGCGCATCTGGATCCGGAACTGGGCGGGCAGGGGTTCGGCCAGGTGAAGCTCGGGTTGATGCACGAGATCCTCGGCTCCAGCCCGATCGCGCCGCTGATGTTCGGCAACGCGGCTCCCGACTCGGGCAACTCCGAGATCCTCGCGCTCGCGGGCAGCGCCGAGCAGCAGGACCGATACCTGCACCCGCTGCTGGCCGGCGATCTCAAATCCGCCTTCAGCATGACCGAGCCGGAAACGGCCGGGTCTGACCCGACGCTGCTACAGACGCGCGCCGTGCGGGACGGCGACCAGTGGGTCATCAACGGCCACAAGTGGTTCTCGTCCAACGGCTCGATCGCGGACTTCCTGATCGTGATGGCGGTCACAGACCCCGAGGCGCGCCCGCACAACCGCGCCTCGATGTTCGTCGTCGACGCCGACGCGCCCGGGGTGCAGATCGTGCGCGATGTCGCCACGATGGAGCACCCGTACGAGAGCTTCGGCCGCTACGGCAACCACGCCGAGATCCGCTATGAGGACGTGCGCGTCCCCGCCGGCGCGCTGCTCGGAGCGCAGGGAGCGGGATTCCTGATCGCGCAGCAGCGCCTGTACCCGGGACGGATCCACCACTGCATGCGCTGGCTGGGAGTGGCCCGGCGGGCGTTCGACATGCTGTGCGAGCGCGCCACCTACCGTTTCGCCCACGGCCAGACGCTCGGCCACCACGAGACGGTGCAGAACTGGATCGCGGACTCCGAGGCCGAGATGAGCGCGGCGCGGCTGATGACCCTGCACGCCGCCTGGAAGATGGACACGCAGGGCGTGACCGCGGCGCGCAAGGAGATCGCGCTGATCAAGTTCTACGGCGCCAGGGTCCTGCACGATGTCGTCGACCGCGCGCTGCAGGTCCACGGTGGCCTGGGCTACTCGACCGACCTGCCGTTGGAGGCGATGTACCGCCACGCGCGCGCAGCACGGCTCTACGACGGCCCCGACGAGGTCCACCGCGCGTCGGTTGCGCGTCAGGTACTGCGTGGCTTCCAGGCTCCGCCGGGCGAGATCCCGAGCGAGTTCATTCCCGCCCGCCGCGAAGCGGCACGGCGGCAGTTCGCCAAGCTGCTAGAGACGGTCACCGCCAACGACTGACGGGCCCTTCGTCGTAGGCCCCTACTAGATGGTTGATTCGCGGGGTCGTGGAGTCAGCCATCTAGACTCGTATCCCGTGTCCGGCCAGGCACCCGAGACGATCCTGCTCGCCGCTCCGCGCGGTTACTGCGCTGGCGTAGACCGCGCGGTGCAGACCGTCGAGCGGACGCTCGAGCGCCATGGGGCGCCGGTCTACGTGCGCAAGGAGATCGTCCACAACAAGCACGTTGTCGAGCAACTGCAGGCCCGCGGCGCGGTGTTCGTCGAGTCCGAGGAGGAGGTGCCGGAGGGCGCGACGGTCGTGTTCTCTGCCCACGGAGTCGCCCCCAGCGTGCACGCCAACGCCGCAGCCCGCAAGCTGGACACGATCGACGCGACCTGTCCCCTGGTCACCAAGGTCCACCGGGAGGCGCTCAAGTTCGCCGCCGACGGCTACACGATCGTGCTGATCGGTCACGCCGGCCACGAGGAGGTCGAGGGCACGATGGGGGAGGCTCCGGAGCACATCGTCCTGATCGAAGACGAGGCGGGAGTGGATGCGCTGGTCGTGGATGATCCGGACAAGGTCGCCTACATCTCCCAGACGACGCTTTCGGTCGACGAGACCCAGGCGATCATCGAGCGCCTGCGCCGCCGCTTCCCCGCGATCGTCGGACCCCGCACCGACGACATCTGCTACGCGACCACCAACCGCCAGGCGGCGGTCAAGCAGCTGGCGCAGCAGTCCGACCTGGTGCTCGTGATCGGCAGCCGCAACTCGTCCAACTCCAACCGGCTGGTGGAGGTCGCCAGCGAGTACGGCGCCGAGTCCCATCTGATCGACAATGAGTCCCAGGTGCGCGAGGAGTGGCTTGCGGGCAAGCGCGTGGTCGGGATCACGTCGGGCGCGAGCGCGCCCGAGGAACTCGTCGGGCGCCTGGTGGCGCTGCTGCGCGCACGCGGCACCGAGGACGTGCGCGAGCTGGAGGTCGTCGAGGAGGACGTCCGCTTCATGTTGCCCAAGGCGGTCCGGCAGCCGGTCGCCGGTCCGGCCGCGTAACGACGCGGGGCGCGCAGCTGCGAACGCTGGTCGTCTCCGATCTGCACCTCGGCACGCGCCTGGGCGCCGACGTGCTGGCGCAGGCCAGCGTCCGCGCGCGCCTGACCGACGCGGTCGAGGGTGCTGACCGGCTGGTCCTGCTCGGCGACCTGCTGGAGCTGCGCCATGGGCCGCTGCGCGACGCGCTGGTGGCCGCGCGCGAGCCGCTGAGCGAGATCGGCGCCGCGCTCGGGCCTGACGGCGAGGTGGTGGTGCTGGCCGGCAACCACGATCACCGGCTGATCGACGACTTCGCGCGGCGGCGGGAGCTGGCGCCGGCGCCCGTGGCGCTCGCGCCCGAGACCGCGGTGGACTGGCGCGAGGGGGAGGCGCTGGAAGAGGTCGCGCGGCTGCTGGCGCCGGCGCGCGTGCGCGCTGCCTATCCGGGCGTGTGGCTGCGCGACGACGTCTACGCGACCCACGGTCATTACCTGGACCTGCACCTGACCGTGCCGACTCTGGAGCGTCTGGCGACCGGCGTGATGCGCCGCGTGGTGGCGCTCGACGGCACCGGCCCGACCTCGATCGAGGACTACGAGACGGTGCTGGCGCCGCTGTACGCCTGGATCGACGCGCTCGCGCAGCGGGTGGCGCCCGAGCGCGGCGCGCTGATGCACGGGGGCTCGGTGCGCGGCTGGCAGGCGCTGGCGGGCGGCCGTGATCTCCGGCGCCGGGGACGCCTGCGCGCGAGGGTGATCGCCGCGGCCTGGCCGGTGGCGATCGCGGGGTGCAACAGGCTCGGGCTGGGGCCGCTGCGCCCGGCGCTGTCCACCTCCGAGCTGCGCCGCGCGGGCCTTGAGGCGATCGGGGAGGTCGTGGCGCGGACCGGCGTCGACGCCACCTGGGTGATCTTCGGCCACACGCACCGCGCCGGTCCGCTCGCCGCCGACGATCCCGGGCCGTGGCGGGCGCCCAGCGGGACGCGGCTGCTCAACTGCGGCTGCTGGGTGCGCGAAGCCGCGCTGCAGGGGCGCAATCCGTCCAGCAGCCCCTACCGGCCCGGCTTCTGCGTCGTGCTGCAGGACGACGGACCTCCGGCGCTGGTCGACCTGCTCGATGGCTGATCGACGGTCGCGGGCTCGGCCACTGTCGCGGTGAGTCGGGCTGGTTCAGCCTCGCGTTCGACGATCGCGGGAACCCGGTCGGCTACGTCGTTCCCTGCCTCATGGAGGACGACATCGCTGTCATCGGATGCTGAATCTCGGCAGCTGGTACCGGGCTCCACACGCCCGCGGGCGCTTCGCCAGCTACCGCAGTCACGAACCGCCGCGACCGGCAGGGCCACCGCGCGAACGGTCGTGATGACGGACGCAGCCGGGTTCGATGGGCTCCCGGGGTCGTGCATCCACTGCTGGGCTGAACAGCCAGCGACCGCGGCAGCTGTGGCGGTCACTGAGCGAAGCAGCCAGATCTGCGACGCTTGGGGCATGAGCCATTCAACTATCGAAGTGCCGACTCCGGATGGGGTCGCCGACTGCTACTTGTCCACGCCGGCAGACGATGGGACGCATTCTGGCGTCCTGCTCATGATCGACGCGATCGGACTGCGGCCCCGGATCGAGGAGATGGCCGATCGGATCGCCTCTCAGGGCTATGTCGTGCTGGCTCCCAATGTGTTCTACCGGGCCGGACGCGCGCCGCTGTGGGACACGCCGGACCTCAACGATCCTCAGTCCCGCAGCAGGTTCATGCAGTCGCTGGGGCCGCTGATGGGGGCGCTGACGCCCGCCGCGGCCGCGGCGGACGGCGGCGCGTTCCTGGACAAGCTCGGAGAGTTGACCGACGGTCCTGTCGGGATCACCGGGTACTGCTTCGGCGGCCGGTTGGCCTGGGTGATCGCCGCCGCGCACCCCGATCGGGTCGCCGCGCTCGGCGGCTTCCACACCGGTCGCATGGTCACCGACGACCAGGACAGCGCTCATCTGCTCGCGCCGAGCGTCCGCGCGGAGGTGTACTGGGGCCACGCCGACCAGGACCCGAGCATGACCGCGGAGAACATCGCCACGCTGGATGCGGCGATGGACGAAGCCGGGGTGCGCCACACGACCGAGCTCTACGAGGATGCGCAGCACGGCTATACGATGTCCGACATGGGCGCCTACGACGAAGCGGCCGCGGAGCGGCACTTTGAGGCGCTGTTCGCGCTGCTTCGCCGAGCACTCCGGCGGTGAGCGACGCGGACGCGAGCCGCGCGTTGTCGCCCCGGTGCGCCACTCCGCGAAGCCGCGAGAATGCGATCCGGTGTCACGGCCGGATCCATTCCCCCGGTTCAGCGACGGCGAGCTGGCGCGGCGCGTGGTGGCGCTCGAGGCCGCGATGGCCGAGCGGGACGTCGGCCACGCGCTCGTGTACGGCGCCAACCGCGCGGGCTCGGCGGTCGGGTGGCTGACACGCTGGCCGGTGACCCGGGAGGCGGTCGTCGTGCACACGCCGGGGGAACGGCCGGTGCTGTTGGTCGACTTCTACAACCACGTGCCCAACGCGCAGCGGATCGCGACCGAGGTCGAGGTTCGCTGGGCCGGCGAACGCGCGATCGAGACCGCGCTCGGCGAGCTGCGGCGCCGGGGAGCTGCCGGTGTCCGGATCGGGACGATCGGGCCGCTGGATGCGCGGGGGCAGGCGGCCCTGGCCGGCTTTGGCGAGCCGGTCGACATGAATGGCGACTACACGTGCCTGCGCATGGTCAAGTCCGACGAGGAGATCGGATGGGTGCGAATCGCCGCGCAGATGACCGACGACTCGATAGCCGCGCTGCAGCGGACGGCCGCGCCGGGCGTCAGCGAGCTGGCGCTGGTCGACGCGGTGGAGCGCGCCTACGTGCCGCTCGGAGGAGTCACCCACATCCATTACCTCGCCGCGACTCCGATGGCGGCTCCTTCGGCGTGCGTGCCGGCCCAGTATCCGTCGGCGCGCGAACTGGAGCGCGCCGACGTCCTGTTGTGCGAGCTGAGCGCCTCCTACTGGGAGTACGCTGGGCAGATCCTGCGGACGTTCACGGTCGCCGCCGAGCCGTCGCCGCTGTATCGCGAGCTCCACGCTGTGGCGCAGGCCGCGTTTGACGCGATCACCGCTCGGTTGCGTCCCGGCGCGACCGCGGCTGAGCTCGTGGAGGCGTCCTCAGTGATCGAGGACGCCGGCTTCACGACCCGCGACGACCTCGTGCATGGCTTCGTCGGCGGATACCTGCCGCCGGTGCTCGGCACGCGCAGCCGTCAGCTTCGCCCACTCCCCGACTTCACGTTCGCCAGCGGCATGACCGTCGTTGTGCAGCCAAACGTCGTCACCAGCGACGAGACCGCCGGAGTCCAGACCGGCGAGCTGCTGCTGGTCACGGACGTCGGCGCGCAGCGACTGCACGGGTTCCAGCGCGGCCTCCTGCGCGCGCCGAGCAGGTGATTCAGGCCAGGCCGGGGGTGAAGCAGACCGCGTGGCAGGTCACGCCCGCCGACAGCGTCAGCTCGAGCTGCGCGGCGGTGCTGGTGGCGTGGGAGACGAGCTCGTAGGCGCCCGGGTGCTCGACAGCCAGCTCGCGCTCGTTGGCGGTCGCCGTCCCGGCGCCTTCGAGCACCGCCCAGACGCCGCCGGCCTGATAGGGCCCGCTGTAGGGCCCGACCACGTCCTCGCTCTGGGCCGCGAGCTGCGCCCCGGGGGCGTCCTCGGGGCGCCGCGGCGCGAGCGGCTCGCGCTGCACTCCCAGCAGCTCCTGGATCGCGAGCTCGGTCTCCTCGTAGGCCCCCTCGCCGTAGTGGAACTCGAACAGCCGGCCGTCGGGCCCGAATAGGTAGCGCGCCGGCCAGCCGAGGTTGCCGTACTCCTGCCAGGTCGCGAGCTCGAGGTCGACGACGACGGGATGCGAGACGTTCAGCCGCGAGACCGCCGCCGCGACGGCCGGCGGATCGACCGACGGCGGAAAGCCCGAGCTATGGACGCCCACGACGAGCAGGCCGTGATCGGCGTATCGCTCGTGCCAGGCCGACACGTAGGGCAGGGTCCGGATCGAGTTGGGGCGGCAGAAGTCCCAGAACTCGACCAGCACGGGGTGTCCGCGCTGGTCCGCCATTCGCAGCGGAGCCTCGGTGTTCAGCCACGGCAGGCGGCCGGGAAACGAGGGTGCGGGGATGTGATCGACCGGCGGGCGCATCGGCGTCCGATGCTAGTCATGGCCTGCGGGCTGCGCGAGCCTTCTCTTAGAGGCGCTATACTCGCTGAAGTATTGAATCCCTACCGCCTTTGAGGAGTTTGGAGCGATGAGCCCGTCCGGAGCCGAGGTTCTGCGCCAGATCAAGAGCAGCATCAGCGAGGTCGATCCGTCGGCCGTGCGCGAGCAGCTGTCCAACGGCGCGCTGGTGATCGACGTGCGCGAGCCGGAGGAGTGGTCGGCCGGCCACATTCCGGGCGCCAAGCACGTCCCCAAGTCATACCTGGAGTCGCGCATCGAGGGCGCCGTCGCCGACCGCGCTCAGCACCTGATCCTGTACTGCCAGTCTGGCAACCGCTCGGCCTGGGCCACGCGGACGCTGGTCGAGGACCTCGGCTACGAGCACGTGGAGTCGATGATCGGCGGCTACACGCTGTGGAAGGATCGCGGCTACGAGGTGGAGCTGCCGCGGACGCTGACCGCGGAGCAGCGCGAGCGCTACTCGCGCCACCTGCTGCTGCCTGAAGTCGGCCCCGAGGGCCAGCAGAAGCTGCTCGACGCCAGGGTGCTGCTGCTCGGCGCCGGCGGACTGGGCTCGCCGGCGGCGCTGTACCTGGCGGCAGCCGGCGTCGGCACGCTGGGGATCGTCGACGACGATGCCGTCGACCTGTCGAACCTGCAGCGCCAGGTGATCCACAACTCCGAGCGGATCGGGGTGGCGAAGGTCGACTCCGCCGAGCAGACGATCAAGGCGCTGAACCCCGACGTCGTGGTCGAAAAGCACCCGGTCAGGCTCGGCCCCAGCAACATCATGGAGATCCTGCCGGGCTATGACATCGTCGTCGACGGGCTGGACAACTTCCCCACCCGGTACCTGCTCAATGACGCCTCCGTGCGGCTGCGGATCCCCGTCGTGTCGGCGGCGATCCTCGGCTTCGAGGGGCAGCTGTCCGTGTTCGCTCCCTACGACGGACCGTGCTACCGCTGCCTGTTCCCGGTCCCGCCGCCCGCCGAGCTGGCGCCCTCGTGCGGCGCCAACGGCGTACTCGGGGTGCTGCCCGGGACCATGGGCCTGCTGCAGTCCACCGAGGTGATCAAGCTGATCCTCGGCGAGGGCGACACGCTCGTCGGCCGGCTGCTGATGTACGACGCGCTCGCCGCGACGGTCGACGAGGTCCGGGTTCGCCGCGACCCCGAGTGCCCGATCTGCTCGCGCGACCCCGACGAGATCTCCGACGAGGAGATGGGCGTGTTCCCCGACTACGAGGCGTTCTGCGCCGGAGCGCACTAGGCTCCCGCGGAGATGGCCAAGATCCGCATCCCACCGGTCCTGCGCACCTCGGTCGGCGGCGAGAAGGAGCTCAGCGCCGACGGCTCCTCGGTCGGCGAGGTCCTGCGCGCGATCGCCGAGCGTCATCCCGACACGCAGGCGCAGCTGTTCGGCGCCGACGGCGGCCTGAACCGGTACGTGAACGTGTACCTCAACGACGAGGACGTGCGCGTGCTGGACGGCCTCGACACGGGCGTCGGCGACGGCGACACGCTCGTGATCCTGCCGGCGATGGCCGGCGGCGCCGCGTAGGTCGCCGGTTGGGGTCGGCGGGGGCTTGCCAGGTTCGTGCCGGCCCGGGGACTGACGATCGGCGCCACCCGTAGGTCGCTACACTTCGTGAAGCAATGGCCGCCGAGAGCCTGCAGAACAAGCCCTGTGGAGGGCGCTACGGCGACCTCGTCCAGTCGATCGGACACACGCCGCTGATCGAGCTCAAGCGGCTCAGTCCCAAGCCGGGAGTCCGGATCTGGGCCAAGCTGGAGTCGCGCAACCCAACCGGCTCGGTCAAGGACCGCGTCGCGCGGTCGCTGATCGAGGACGCCGAGGACAAGGGGCTGATCGGGCCCCGGCAGACGATCCTCGAGCCGACGAGCGGCAACACGGGGATCTCGCTGGCGATGATCTGCGGGCGCAAGGGCTACAACCTCAAGGTCGTCATGCCG
>JBOGYE010000040.1:0-8174 GCA_050696635.1 Solirubrobacteraceae bacterium
CGCACGCGCGGGTCCGAGAACGGCGCCTGGTCGACGCGCATCGTGAACGGCTGCCACTCGCCCGTCTCGGAGATCAGCACCTTCAGCGCCGAGTTGCCCTGCACCTGCGCGATCTGGCCGGTGGGGAGGTTGTCGATCGCGCCGACCTGCCCGCCGAGCAGCGCGTTGACGCGCGCCGTGTCGTCGGTGAAGTCGATGATCGTCAGCGAGTCCAGATAAGGCTTGCCGGTCTGCCAGTAGTTGGGGAACTTCTTGAACACGCTCTGCTGGCCGGGGGTGAAGCTCTCGAACATGAACGCGCCGGTGCCGACCGGCTTGGCCGGATCGAAGCCGACCGGGACGATCGCGTTGAAGTACTGGCCGATGTCGTCCGGGAAGGTGGCGTTGGCGAACTTCAGCGGGATTCGCAGGCTGCTGCTCGACAGCTTCTTGATCCCCTTGGTGTCGATGTAGCCGATCGAGGCGGCGCCGACCTTCGGGCTCTTGGGATCGAGGATCCGCTGCAGCGAGAAGATCACGTCGTCCGCGGTCACCGTCTTGCCGTTGTGGAACTCGATTCCGGGGCGGACCTTGACGATCCACGAGTCGGCCTTGCCGTGCTCGGCCTCCAGCGACTCGGCGACCATCATCTCCAGCGGGCCGAAGTCCGGCGGGCGGACCGCCAGCGGCTCATACAGGTTCCAGGTCCGCATGATGTCGGTGTCGGCGGTCGGCAACTGTCCGTCGATCGTGTCCTTGGCGCCGCCGCCGGTGGCGCCGACGCTGAGGCTGCCGCCGGTCTTGAGCTTGGCCGAGCCGGTCGGCGCCGAGCCGCTCTGCGCCGGGGCGCTCGAGCTGTTGCTGCTGCCGCCGCCCGAGCTCGACGAGCCGCACGCCGCCAGCAGTCCGGCGCCACTCAGCGCGGCTCCGCCCGCGAGCGCTGAGTGCAGGACCTGGCGGCGGGTCAGGCCGTCCTCTGTGATGCGATGATCGGTCACCCCAGTCTCCCCTCGGTTTGGCTGTCGTCGTAATGCACAAGGTTGGCGGCGCTAACCAGGCGGTCCGCATAGCGGCTCGCCTCGCCGGTGATCAACTCCACCGTCAGCATCAGATGCGCACGCACCACGTCTCCGGCGCAATGATCGCAGTTTTCGATCGCATCGAGCACCAGTTGGTGATCGGTGACGTAGTCCGATGCCGAGTAGACCGGGTGCCAGTGCAGCAGCATCTGGGACTCGGCCGCCAGCGGCTCGTGCGCGCGGCTCAGCCGGACGCTGCCGGCCAGCGCCACCATCGCCCGGTGAAAGTCGATGTCGGCCGCGATCAGCCGGGGTGAGGGGGGCGCGCTTCCGTCCGCCGCGCCGGCGCCGCGAATCCGGTCCAAGGCGAGTGCAAGGGGGGACACGTCGACGTCGTCTCGGTGCTCGAGCAGCGCCCCGACGGCGGCGACCTCGATCGCCGTTCGGGCCCGGTAGACGTCGATCACGTCATCGATCGACACCGGCACGACCCGCGCGCCGCGGTTGATCTCCGACACGACCAGCCCCTCCTGAACGAGCTGGCGCAGCGCCTCGCGGATGGCCGAGCGCCCGGTTCCGAGCGCCCGCGCCAGGGCGGCCTCGGGCAGCTGCTCGGTCGGCTTGATCCGTCCCGCCAGAATCGCGGCGCGCAGCTCCTCGAGCACCTGCTCGGTGGTCGAGCGACGCTCGACGCTACCCAAACCCCACGCGGTCCCGGTCTCCTCGGCCAAGTTGTCGACAACCTACATCCGGCCGTCGACGATTGCAAGTGCGATCCGTGGCTTGTCGGTGATCAGAGCCTCGACCTGCGGGGCCGCGGACAGGCGCCGCAGCGCGCGCGGGTCGTTGGCGGTCCAGATCCAGGCCGGCAGCCCCCGCTGCGCCGCCCAGGTAAGGATCCCGCGGCGCACCAGACTGACGTGCGGGGCCAGCAGATCCGCGGCCGCCCGACGGATGCGGCCGTCGAGCTCTCGGCGGCGCAGGCGCGGGCCGACCAGCAGCCCGGTGCGCGCCTGCGGGCAGGCGCACTTGACCTGCGGCAGCACGGCGTCCACGAACGAGGTCACGACGTAGGAGTCCGGGCTCAGCCGGGCGGCGATCTGCTCCATCGCCTGCTCCACGTAGCCGTCCTGCTTGAGCTCGACGTCGACGACGATCCGGCCGGCGGCCAGGTCCAGGACCTCGCTCAGCAGCGGCGCGCGCAGCCTGGCGCGGGTCAGCCCGGAGACGGGGCGCCCGCCCACGCGGGCGTCGTGGACGACGACCAGCCGGCCGTCGGCGGTTCGGCGCACGTCCAGCTCGATCCCGTCGCAGCCCAGCTCGATCGCCCGTGCGAACGCCTCCAGCGAGTTCTGCGGCGGCGGTCCCCAGGCGCCTCTGTGGGCGATCACCATCGGGCGGCCTGCTCGCGGTCCGGGCGCCATCGAATCGCCACCCTATCGCCGGTCGGCGGCGCCGCGGCCGGTCGCAACGGCGCCGCGGCCGGTCGCGCAACACCGTCGGCGCGCGTGCCCTTATCCTCCGGCGCCCGATGGCCGCCGACCCACGTCCCTGCTTCCTGGTGCTGATGGCCGACCAACTGGCCTCGTCGTGGCTGCCGTTCTACGGCCACCGCGTGGTGCGAGCCCCGCACCTGAGCGCCCTGGCCTCCGACGCGACCGTGTTCGAGAACGCCTACACCGCGTATCCGCTGTGCGCGCCGGCGCGCGCGGCGATGCTCACCGGACGGATGGCGTCGCGGGTCGGTGTCTTCGACAACGCGGCCGAGCTGCGTGCGGGCGCGCCGACGCTGGCGCACGCGCTGCGTGCGTCCGGCTACCACACGGCGGTGGCGGGCAAGATGCACTTCGTCGGTCCCGACCAGTTGCACGGCTTCGAGGAGCGGCTGACGACCGACATCTATCCCGCCGACGTCGATTGGACGCCCGACTGGAGCCGGCCGCTTGACGACCCGTTGCCGTGGTATCACACGATGGAGAGCGTGCTGGCGCCCGGTGTCTGCGCCGCGGCGATGCAGACCGACTACGACGGCGAGGTCTGCTTTCGCGCCACTCGCAAGCTGTACGAGATCGCGCGCCACCGCCCGCAGCAGCCGTTCTTCCTGTTCGTGTCGTTCACCAACCCGCATGATCCGTGGGAGATCCCGGCCCGCTACTGGGACCTCTACGCCGGCGATCAGATCGACGACCCCGCGATCCCGGCCCTGGCGCTGGACGAGGTCGACCCCCACAGCGCCCGGCTGCGCGCGATGTGCCGGGTCGACGACGCGGGGTTGACGAGCGAGCAGATCCGCCGCGCCCGCCATGGCTACTACGCGGCGATCAGCTACCTGGACGACCGCATCGGCGAGGTTCTGGGCGCGCTGCGCGACTCGGGCCTGGGGCAGCGCACGACCGTGCTGTTCTGCGCCGACCACGGCGAGATGCTCGGCGAACGAGGGCTCTGGTACAAGATGTCGTTCCTCGAGCATTCGGCGCGGGTGCCGCTGCTCGTGAGTCGTCCGCGGATCGACGGCGGTGGCGCTCAGGCCGGCCGCGCGCGGGTTGCGGCGCCGGTCTCGCTGGCGGACTTCGCGCCGACGGTGCTGGAGCTGGCGGGGCTGGAAGCCGACGCGATCGCCGGCACGGGCGACGGAGTCAGCCTGGTCGGAGCGCTCGGACCCAGCGGGCGCCAGCCGACACATCCGGTGCTGTCCGAGTACCACGCCGAGGGCGTCCAGGCGCCGTCGGCGATGATCCGCTCGGGCGCCAACAAGCTGATCGTCTCGTTGCAGGACCCGGACCTGCTGTACGACCTGGAGGCGGACCCGCGCGAGCTGCGCAACATCGCTGCCGATCCGGCCGCCGGGCCCGTGATCGAACGCCTGCGCGCGGAGCTGGAGCGGCGCCTGGACCTGCACGCGATCGACGCCAGAGTGCGCGACAGCCAGCGCGAGCGCCACCTGATCGCTCGCGCGATGCGCCAGGGAGCCGCCACCTCGTGGGATCACGAGCCGCGCTTCGACGCCGCCACCCAGTACATCCGCAACCGCGCGGACATGTACGAGCTGCAGCGCCGCGCCCGCCTCGACAGCGAATAGCTCAAGCGCGCTGCGCGACGAGCGACAGCACCTCGTCCCCGTGGCGCTCCAGGAACGCCGGGCCGACGCCCCCGATGGCGCCCAGCTCCGCCGCCGAGCCCGGCCGCTGGGCGGCGATCGACTCGAGCGTGCGGTTGTGGGCGACGGTGTAGGCGGGCTTGCCGTCGCTGGCGCGCGTCCGCCAGGCGCGCAGCGCCTCGAGCAGCTCCAGGTCGGCGCCGTCGAGCTCCACCCGTGGCGGGGCTGCCGCCGCGCGCGAGCCTGACCTTCCGCGCTTTGGCGTCAGCGATGCCGGGTCCGGCAGGCCGATCGTGTCTCGGTCGCAGACGTCGCAGCAGCGCCCCTCCGGGGCGCCCGGGCGCGCGTCGCCGAAATGGTCGAGCAGCATCCGGCGCCGGCAGCGGTCCGAGGCCGAGGTGAACGCCTGCACCGCGTGGTAGGCGCGCCAGGCGCGGTCGAGTCCGGCCCGGCAGATCGACGCTACCTCGCCGGAGCGCTCGCTCCCGCTCGTCGGGGCGAGCGTCAGCTCCAGCGTTCCCCGCGGCGCCGGCGCCACCGTGCACAGGCCGGCGCGCTCGGCGATCCCGAGGCAGACGCGCTCGCGATCGTCGCGCGGCGAGTCGATCTGCGCCGCGTCGCCGTCGCAGGCCCGCCGCAGCCGTCCCACATACGCGAGCACGTCGTCGGGCGTGATCGCATCGCGCTTGATGAAGTTGATCAACCGCCCCAGGTCGACGCGGCTGGCGAGCAGGATCGCGCGCGCGGGGCGTCCGTCGCGCCCGGCCCGCCCCGCCTCCTGGTAGTAGGCCTCGACGCTGGTCGGGATCGACCAATGCACGACCGTGCGCACGTCGGCCTTGTCGACGCCCATCCCGAAGGCGTTGGTGGCCACGACGATCTCGGCGTCGGCGTCCATGAACCGGCGCTGGGCGGAGGCGCGCTCGTCGGCCCCCATCCCGGCGTGGTAGCCGACCGCCAGCAGCCCCTCGCCGCGCAGCCGCTCGGTGACGGTCTCGACCTCGCGGCGGGTGCCGCAGTAGACGATTGCCGGCCGCTGGGCCCGATCGGCCAGCGCCAGCGCCAGCAGCAGCTCCCGGCGAGCCACCGACCCGGTCCCGTCGACCGCGATCACGTCGAAAGACAGGTTGGGGCGGTCGAACCCGGCGCGCACCACGTGGGGATCGCGCAGCCCCAGCCGCGCGCTGATCTCCTGCGCCACCTGCTCGGTCGCCGTCGCCGTGCAGGCCATCACCTGCGGCGAGCCGAGCCGATCGATCACCGAGCGCAATCGCAGGTAGTCAGGCCGGAAGTCGTGCCCCCACTCCGACACGCAGTGGGCTTCGTCGACCGCGAACAGTCCCACCCGGCGCTGTGCCAGGGCCGCCACGAACGCGGTCGAGGCGAACCGCTCCGGCGAGCAGAGCACGATCCGCGCGCGCCCGTTGCGGACGTCGGCCAGCGCGCGGGCGGCGGCGTCGGCCTCCATCCCGGACGCGATCATCGCCACCGGGTGTCCGCCCGCCGCCAGGCGCCGGTACTGGTCGACCATCAGCGCGATCAGAGGGGAGACGACCACGGTCAGGTCATCGGAGGCGATCCCCGGCAGCTGGTAGCAGAGGCTTTTGCCGCCGCCGGTCGGCATCACCACCAGGCTGTCGCGCCCGGCCAGCGTGGCGGCGACGACGTCCCGCTGCCCGGCTCGGAACGACGGCAGTCCGAAGTGGGCCAACAGCGCGTCCGGCTCCGGCGGTCCGTGGTAGCGGCGCTCGCCGACCGCGCCGACGTCGATCGTGTCCAGGCCGCTGAGCGCGAGCTGGGCGTCGGCGAGCACGCGCGGGTCATCGGCCCGGCCGCGCGCCGCGGCCGGTGTCCGTGAGCCGCCTTCCAGCGTCCGCGCGGCATCGCCCAGCGCCCGCGCTGCGCCGGCCGCGGCGGTGCGCTCGTCTCCCGACAGCATCCGCCACTGGTCCCGCAGCTCGTGCAGCTCGGCGACCAGCCCCGCGCCGCCCGGGTCGGCCTCGATCCGGGCGGCCAGCGCGGCGGCGCGTGCGGAGAAAGCGGTCACGCTGCCCAGCGTAGGTGCGTGCCAGGACAGGTCGGTGCCGGCGAGCGCTACGAGGTCATGCCGCCGAACTGCCCGCCCGTGATCCCGAGCACCTGTCCGGTGATGAAGTTCGCCCACGGCGTGCACAGCAGGAACACGCCGCCGGCGGCCTCGGCGGGCGAGCCGGGGCGGCCCAGGGGGATGAAGTTCGGCGCCAGCTGGCGCATCTGGCTCGGGATCCCGAGCTGGACCGTGAGCCCGTCGATCTCCATCGTGTTCGACGCCTCCTTGTCGGCCGTCAGGCGGGTCTCGATGTAGCCGAACGCGACCGCGTTGACGTTGATCTTGAACTGGCCCCACTCCTTGGCGAGGGTCTTGGTCAGCCCGATCACGCCCGACTTGCCCGACGAGTAGTTGGCCTGGCCGGCGTTGCCCATCGTCCCGCTGATCGAGGAGACGTTGACAATCTTGCGAAACACCTCGATCCCCTGCTCGCGCTCGAGCTTGGCGGGCTCGCGCATGTGCGGCGCCACCGCGCGGCACATCCGGAACGGGACCACGTTGTGGATCTCGATCATCCGCTGGAAGGCGTCGTCGGTCATCTTGTGGATCGGGGCATCGATCGTGTAGCCGGCGTTGTTGATCAGGATGTCGACCTTGCCCCACGTCTCGATCGCCCGCGCGACCAGGTCGTCGCAGACGCCCGGCTTGGTCAAATCACCGCCGAACACGACCGTCTCGCCGGCGATCTCGCCCGCGGCCTGCTGCGCGACGTCGCCGTCCAGGTCGTTGATCAGCAGCTTCGCGCCCTGCTGCGACAGCAGTTCGGCAGTGGCGCGGCCGATCCCGCGCGCCGAGCCCGTCACGATCGCCACCTTGTCGTCGAGGATTCCCATTCTGTGCCGCCTTTCGTCGTCGCTCGTTTGCGGGCAGCATCTTGCCAGCGCCGGCGCGCCGGTAGGCTCCCGCGGATGAACGCACCCGACTGGCTGGCCGCATACGCCGAGCGACTGGGCGTCCCGGCGCCCACCAAGGACGAGCTCAAGGCGGTGCTCGACCTCGCCGGCGAGGCCGCCCACCGCTCGCAGCGGATCTCGGCGCCGGTCGCCTGCTGGCTGGCGGCGCGCGCCGGGGTCGGGCTCGAGGAGGCGCTGGCGATCGCGCAGCAGGTGCCCGGGGGCGACGACGCGGCCGGCGGAGGGCCGTCCGGTCGGCCGGGGGTCGGCGACGGCTGAGCGCGAGTACGACGTCGTCCTGTTCGGCGCGACCGGCTACACCGGTCAGCTGACCGCCGAGCACCTGGCGCGTCACGCGGGCAGCGCGCGCTGGGCGATCGCCGGTCGGCGCCGCTCGGAACTGGAGGCGCTGAACGAGCGGCTGACCTCGCTCGATGGAGCGACCGCGCCGGCGCCCCCGATCGTCGCCGACGTGCAGGACCCCGCCTCGCTGCGCGCGCTGGCGCAGCGCGCGACGGTCGTCGCGACCACCGTCGGTCCCTACATCCGGCACGGAGAGCCGCTGGTCGCCGCCTGCGCCGCCGCCGGCACGGGCTACGTCGACCTGACTGGCGAGCCGGAGTTCGTCGACCTGATCTGGCTGCGCCACCACGAGCAGGCGCAGCGCACCGGCGCGCGCCTGGTGCACTCGTGCGGCTTTGACTCGATCCCGGCCGACCTCGGCGCGCTGCACGCCGTGCAGCGGCTGCCGGAGGGCGTGCCGCTGTCGCTCGAGGGGTTCGTCCGCGCCGGCGGGACGTTCAGCGGCGGCACCTACCACTCGGCGATCGGCGCGATGGCCCGGCTGCGCCACTCCCGGCGCGCGGCCGCGCAGCGCTCGGCGCTGGAGCCAAGGCCCGAGGGCCGGACGATTCGGGGCGTGACCGCGCGGCCGCGCCACGACCCGGCCGCCGGAGGCTGGGTTCTGCCGCTGCCGACGATCGACCCGATCACGGTGCTGCGCTCCGCCCGCGCGCTGGATCGCTACGGGCCAGCGTTCAGCTACGCCCACAACGTCGTCGCCGGACGGCTGCCGGTCGCCGCCGCGCTGGCCGGCG
>JBOGYE010000041.1:0-22083 GCA_050696635.1 Solirubrobacteraceae bacterium
GTCGGGAAAGGCCAGGTCGGTTCCGCTGGCCCCCGACGTCGCCTCGGCGCTCGCGCGGATCGGCCAGCGCCAGCAGTTCACCGCCGCCGACGACTTCGTGTTCGCCGGCGTCAGCGGCCTACCGCTCAACGGCGACGCGCTGAGCTCCCGGTACGAGCGGGCGCTCCAGGCCGCGGGACCCGCCGCCTGCGCTTCCACGATCTGCGCCACACCTTTGGCACGCGCATGATCCGCGAGGCCGACATCCGCCGTGTGCAGGAGTGGATGGGCCACGCCGACATCCAGACGACGATGAAGTACCTCCACCATGAGCCGCGCAAGGAAGATGCAGCGCTCGTAGCGCGTGCCTTTGCGACGGCCAAGCACAGCGTCGACGACGCCTTCGTGTGAGAGACATCCGTTGCCTGCCAGCCGCGCCCGCGGCTTCGTCGCCCGCCGTGCGGAGGGTCATGCAGGGGAATCGGTCGAGCGAGACAACGCCCGAGGTCGCGTTGCGGTCCGAGCTGCATCGACGCGGTCTGCGCTTCCGCAAGCACCGTCAAGCCATCCCCGAACTACGATGCCGCGCCGACATCGTGTTCTCGAAGGCGACGGTTGCTGTTTTCGTCGACGGCTGCTTTTGGCACCGATGCCCGGAGCACCTGACCGACCCGCGGACGAACTCGGCCTATTGGGCGGCGAAGCTCGACCGAAACATCGCGCGCGACCGGCGGAACGACGCCGCCCTCGAAGCCAAGGGGTGGTGCGTCGTTCGGGTGTGGGAGCACGAGTCCGCGTCAGACGCCGCTGACAGAGTCGAGGCCGCGCTTGCCGAGCGTCAGATGAGGCCCGGCAGGACGCTGGGACAACGCCTCGAATCTCGAGGGCATGCCCGCCAACCCGAAGGTGGTCACGTGGCTCCGCAAGCAGCTGAGCTCGTATGAGCTCGACCTCGTTGCGGTGTTTCGCAAGCACGGGTCGTCGCATGCCTGGCCGCTCAGGGCGAGAGATCCCGATGAACTCGAGGCCAAGCTCGCGGACGGGGGCCACTTCGTTGCGCTTCCGAAGGAGCCAGCCGCGCTCGCCAACATCCTCGAGGTCTCGCTCGTCGACTTCCTGCTCGACGCGGTCGACCGGCGCCGCGGCGCAAACGCGGAGCGGGGGACGGAGCGAGGCTATCCCGATCTGGAGCTGAGCGGGAGCGCGTTTGGCGGCTTTCACGCCGTCGATGTCAAGGTCGCGCGGCGGAACAATGCGAGGACTCAGACCCAGAGCCGGATCACGCTCTACACAGGCAACACGTTCTTCCGCTACCCGTCCCTTCACTTGCCTGGCACGTTCCGACCGTTTGAGGACTACGCGAGCCACGTAGATGTTCTCGCGATCTACACGCTGGATGAGTCCTCGGTTGGGCGGATCTCTGACCTCGAGCTCATCGTGCAGGAGCCCTGGCGCATCGCCAGCAAACAGCGGTCCTCGACGACCCGCGAGTACATCGGGGCAGTGATGAGCTTGGACGCTCTCCGTGAGGGACGCGGCGAGTTCCCCGACGAGGCCGCCTTCTACAAGTTCTGGCGCGCGTTCAAGTTCAGGATCGGCGCCACCGTGCAGCAGCAGCTCGACAAGGCTCTCGCGGCGCAGAAGAAGACGCCCTGAGCGAAGCTCAGGCGGCTAATTGCAGCCCAGGCTCCTCGGACGCCACCGCGCCGAGCTCCCGTAGGCTTCTGAGAACGCTTTCGGCGACTTGACGGCCGAGAAGCGGTGGCACGGCATTGCCGAGCTGGAGCTGCCTCTCGCGACGGCTGCCCAGCAGCTCGAAGCCGTCCGGGAACGTCATGAGTCGTTTCAGCTCGGCCGTGCGGAAGCGCCGGCTGTCCCAGTGAAACGGACCGACCCACGGCCCTGGCTGGCCTTGGATCGTCGGTGAGGGCGCAGTGGGGGACGCCTTCAGAAGGAACGACCAGTACCGGGACCGCCATTCCCAGCGAGGAGCCGGATGACTGCGTTTGGCCGTCCAGAAGAGATAGTTATCACCCGGCGGGATCGCGCGTAGTTCCTCAGCATACGTCCCGCGGATGACCTCCTCGGGCTCCGGGGGGTTGTCTTCAACTCGCAGGTCTCCGAGCGCTTCTCCGGCTGTCCGATGTGGCGGGAGTTCAGTGCGCCAGAGCTTGCGCGTCTCGTGCGGACCGGCATGCGACTGCTCAGGCCAGGGGAACTGCCACCAAGCCGGCTCAGACGAGAACAAGTCCCGCCTTACGCCGACGCAGAACAGTCGCTGCCGGATCTGCGGCACGCCGTAGTCCGCGGCGAGAAGCACCGAGTAGCGCATCTCATAGCCGGCTTCGTCCATTGCGGCCAAGAAGCGGTGAAGGTGGTGGCGCGAGCGCTTGTAGACGAGGCCGTAGACGTTCTCCATGAGGACGGCCATCGGCTTGGTCTCGGCGACCATGCCTGCGTACCAATCGACGAGCGTGGCCTTCTCGTCACGATCCTCGCGCTTGTACGGCAGCCAGTAGCCGGTCTTCGAGAACGCGACACAGGGCGGCCCGCCGTGCAGGAGCGTGGCCTCGTTCCGACGCAGTCCAGCGCGTTCGAGCAGGAGCTCCGGCGGGGTCAGTGTGATGTCCTCGAACAGCGCCCCTTCATCCTCGTGGCAGTTGAGGTGCGGCATGAACGCAGGGGCGTTGTGAGCCATCGTGTTCCGGGCGTTCGCATTGATTTCGACGACGGCCCGCGTCGTGAAGCCAGCCTGCTCGCACGCGAGGTCCAGTCCGCCGGCTCCTGAAAAGAGCGAGATGGCTGTCAATGCAGACGAGGGCACGACCCGAAGCTATCGAGCACCGAGGACGGCACAACGGCCGGCGGCCATTGGGCGTGCCGAGGCTTCTCGACCCAGGGCTCGGAGCCGCTCCAGGCCAGCTTCAGGTTGTTCTCATCGACGACCTGGCCGACCACCGGGGTCCCGCCGCCTACGCTCGCCCAGTGCAAAGACTTGCCTTCAGTCGTCCCCGCCGCCATTCGAGCTCAGGAACCCGAGATTACGACGGGAGCGTCACCATCAAACGCGCCCGGCGATCCGACAGCCAACTGCAGCTCGTCGACCCTGAGACCTAGCCGCGACGTGCGGCTGGCGAGCGGACCGGCGGGCGCGGGCGCTGCTCAGTGCGGAGAAGTGGACCGGACGGCTCGGGGAAGCCACGAACGATCCGGCGGTTACGCCTTCCCGGCGGTGAGCTCCAGCAGCCACCGCGACCGCTCGTCGATCAGCTCGACGACTCTTCTGAGGATGGGCGCATCCCAGCCTGTATCAACCAGCTGCTGGTGCGCATTTCGCGCCGCGCCGGGCGCGTCTCGCACCATCTCGCGCAGGCGGCGGCGGGCAGCGGCGACACCGAGCCCGGCCTCCTCGAATAGGCGATCGAGGTGCCGCGCGCGCACATACTCTGGGCGGTACTCGCCGCCGATGCTCATCGCCATCTTCCGCGTCAAGTTGTGGGTCTCGCGATACGCGAACGTGCTCAGCACGTCATAGGCGGGTGCGAGCACTGCATGCTCCGACTCCGGGAGATAGAGCAGGGAGAAGTTCTTGCCATGGGCGTCGTTGTTGCCGACCAAGAAGTTCAACGCGACGTCGTCGAGAAGCTTGATCACCTCCCGGGCAGGAACGGCCGTGGCACGCCGGACCAATGCGAAGCAGTCGGGCAGCGACGGCCCGCCCTCGGCCTGATACTTGCGCGCAGTCGGGACTCCGAGTGCCTGGCAGAAATCCTCTTGGTGGAGACGCACGATCCCGTCAACGAATTCGTGCCGGTCGTAGCGCTTGACCAGCAGGAACTCGCGCCCGGCCACTCGCTGCGCCGACGCGTCGACGACGTCCGCGCCCAGATGCCGGCCAACCATTGGGCAGAACGCCTCGTTGACGACGGTGTGGTCGAGTCGCTCGATCGGCGTCTTGATGATGTGCGTCGACGGCGTCTGGCCGCGCGTGAGACCGATCCGCCCGCTGTCGTCCACGACGACCGGCAGCTTGTCCTGAGCGCCGGCAAGTGAGAGGCGGTACTCGCCGTCCGCGTTGACGTGCATCGGACGCGCCGGCAGCTCGGTCAGGAGCTCGGCAAGGCCGGCGTCGTCGAGCCACTCGACGTCTCCGCCGGCCGGCGCGGGCCGCTCACCCTCAGGGAGTAGGGTGATCGCGCCGGCGGTATCGCCCGCGATCATCGCGAGCATGCTGTAGTCGTTGCCCTCGCTGACGCCAAGGAGGCGGGCTAGGTGGCGGCGCGGCTCGCCCTCCGGGAGCAGGCCGCCAAAGAACGCGGCCGCCGCCGCGGGGTCGAAGCCGCCGTCGAGCGGCAGCGATTGCGACAGTGGCGGCATCCCTTCCACCGCCCACTCCGCTGCGTAGGCGAACTGCATACCGTTCGCGGTTTGGGTCAGCGCGCCTGCCTCCCGGTCGAAGCACCACACCACCAGCGGAGCGAGGCCCTCAGGCATAAGGATCGTTCATCGTGATCGACACACCGAGGGCCTCGGCGACCCGCAGCGTCTCGGCGAGGCGCACCGTCGGCTTGCCTCGCTCGAGCTCCCCCAGGAAGCGGCGACCGACCCCGGCCGCGAGCGCGAGATCCTCGAGTCGCAGGCCGCGCGCAATCCGTGCGGTCTTGAACGCAGCTCCGAGTTCTTCAGGCGTGGTCAGTGAGACGGACGAGGTCATGATCCCGATCGGGAACTTTACAGCAGTCGCGGTCGCTGCGCCGGCCAACGTTCCCGATCGGGAACTTGAGCCGAGACCGGGGTCGCTAGAGTCCGCCATGCTCCCGATCGGTAACATGAACTGACTCGGGCCATGCACGGGCGTCGTGTGCGGCTGTGGAAGCCGGCCTCGAGCGAGCGGGCGATGGCCTCGATCTCCTCGGGCGAGGAGGACAGGAGCACCCCAGGCTCGGGCACACGCCGGCGGTCGGTGCTGAGGACGGGATCGGTCGGCAGCGTCGCCGATCCAGTGCAGCTCTATCTTGATTGTCGATCGGCGGGCGAACGCGCCCTTGAGGCGGCGGACGCGATTCGAGCCGAGCGGGGTTGGTGACAGGTGGCGCCGTCGCGCGACGCCCGGTGATTGCCAATTTTCTAGCCATGTTGGCAGGGGGTCAGCCACACGGCGCTCGATCGCTGGATCAAGGCCGGGGACCTTCCGCTCGTCTACTCGGCTCAGGGTCGTGTCGGGGTGCCCGTGCCGGGGCTCCTCGATCTCTACGAGTCCGTGGAGGCTGATCGTGCGGGCGGCGATCGCCGGCACGTTCTGGCTCCAACGATGGTCCGGCGGCGGAACGCGGCCGAGAGCTTGGATCTCCGACGCTTCCAGCAGGACACCGAACGGAGCGGCCACGAACGCGCCCGCGCGCGCAGCCTCGCCTACCACCGGGCTGTCGCTCGGCGGCTCCGCAAGCCGATGGTCGAAGAAGCTCGGCACGTGCTGTTCCGTTGGCGAGCTCAGGGACGGATCGACGAGCGCTACGCGGAGCGCTGGGAGCAGCTTCTGAGCAAGCCGCTCGCCGAGATCCGCCTGGCTCTCGTCGACGACAGCCAGGAGTACGACGATCTCCGCCAGAACTCGCCGTTCGCCGGGCTCCTCAGCGAGCCCGAGCGCCGGCGTATCGTGCGAGAGGTGATCTAGCCTGCGTCCGGATCAGTTCGAGCATGTCGTCGCGGCGGCTGCGAACGTGACCGGCCTGGACGAGTTCGTAGTCATCGGCAGTCAGGCGATCCTCGGCACCTTCGAGCGGCCTCCCGAGGAGCTGCTGCACTCAGTGGAAGTCGACGTGTACCCGCTGCGTGACCCGGGGCTCAGATCTCATCGACGGCGCGCTCGGGGACGGGTCGCAGTTCCACGTCGCCTTCGGCTACTACACCGACGGCGTCGGGCCTGAGACCGCCCAGGCTCCGGCGGGGTGGCACGAGCGACCGGTGGGGCGCGACGTTCCGTCTCGACCGGGTTCGGAGGGGACGATCGTCGCCTGGTGCCTCGAGGTGCATGACCTCGTCCTGTCGAAGTGGTACCAACAGGCAAATCTCATCACTCGCAGCGCATGCGCCGCGCGAGCTATACGAATGCGGTGACGGGCATTCCGAGCTCGGCTCGCAGGCTGTCGACGTCCGTCGCGCGCCGGCCGCGGCGGGCGAGCTGGTCGGCGTCGTGCTCCATCTCTCGCAGCAGAGCCTCGAGCCATGGCTTTCGCCGCTCGCTGCGCGCGGCTCGGCGTGGGGTTATGCCCCCGAGCGCCGGCAGCTGCTGGTCGGGCCAGTGGCGCCGCCAGGCCGCTTCGGCTTCCTCAGACGTGACCGCGCCGATCGCCGAACCGACGCGCGGCAGCGCCATGTCCTGGGCTGGGTCGATCACCAGCTGCTTGACGACCGTGGGAGAGGTCCCGATCTCATCCAGCACTGCCATCAGCCGCTCGAGCCGCTCGCGGGAGTTGACGTCGACCTCAAGCGCGTCTGCCTCGAGGGTTAGCGAGCCGCGAAGCCAGCGTGGCGGCGTATCTGGCTCGCTCAGCTCCGCAGTCTCGCCGCGCTCCATGAGCATCGCCCGCAGCTCGGCCCGCGAGGTCTCACGCTCGAGCGCATCGAGCTCGCGTCCCCACCAGGTGATCGTCCCGTCCTCGATCCGGAAGTCGGGATGCTCGGAGAGGCCCGCGACGACCTCCGTTGTGTCAGTGACCGCGACTGTCGCCTTGATCAGGCAGAGCGGATCCTTGTCGGTGTTCACCATCTTCGGCTGTTGCTCGCGCAGCTGGGCCACGAATGCGAGCAGCTGTGGCATCCCGCTCCCGATCACCATGCTGATGAAGCGCGCGACGAGCGGCGTGCTCGGCTCCGTGACCGAGGCGAGCACGCCGTGTGGTTCGCCGACGCGGCGATCGCGCCGCAGCGCCTTTCTGCCGCTCGCGCTCGAGGCGACCGTGTAGCTCAGCTCCTGCACCAGCTCCACGGCTTCGTCGGCCTCGCGCGGTCGCAGCGGCAGCATGCCGCTGACGGGGCGCCAACTCCCATCGACGGCGACCAGTCCGCCGAGCAGCACGGTCCACCTTCCAACGGGCTCCAACGGCTCTGTCGGGATCGCCACGTAGCGCTTCGCTCCGGTCACGAGCTCCGTCAGCCACACCCCGGGCCGGGCAGCCGGATCGCGTACCTGCCAGAGCCCGTAGCTGTGGTGCTCGATCCAACGCCGAGCTGCGGCGGCCTGCGGGCTCGGCGTGGACGGGTCGCCTGCGAACGACGCCAGCGACGAATCCGGATCGAAAAGCTGTCCCGGGGACGGGTCGTTGTCCTCGGTGCCGATGAGCCACGCGTGCTCCTCGGCCATTCGCCGCAGGTCCGCCGGGTCCGCCAACTGCTCGTCGGTGACCTGCGCAGCGTCCAACCACCGCCGCACGTCATCAGCGACCGCCGAGCGATGGTCTCGCCCGAAGGTGACGTAGCGGTCGATCGCGGACCGCAGGGTCCTTAGCGGCCCCCGATCCTCGAAGCGCGCAAGCGCAGCCTCCTCCTTTGGCTGGCAGCACTCCGTCCACGGCTGTCCCGACCGGCACGGGCATTCGTCCGGCAGGTCCGGATCCTCCGGCTCCGCGGCGACCCTCTCGTAGGCGACCATCAGCGCGGCCGCTCGGATTGCCTGGAGGTCCTCGTCCTCCGGCTCATCCGCATGTAGCTCCTCGACGATCGCGAGCGCATCCGCCGCCCGGCCGAGACGGGTGAGCTGGCCGGCGATCCGAACCCGATCGTCCAGGTCGTCGGTCTGCGTCAACGCACGATCGAGGAGGTCACTCGCATGCTGCTCGTCGAGCTCTACCTGCGTCGCCACGTCGGCCGCGAAGGTGAGCGAGCACACGCTGTCCGGCGCAAGCTCGCTCATCGCCCGTGAGACGTCCTGCGCTCGCTCGACCGACCCAGCGAGGGCGAACAAGCGCGAGACGCCCGCAGGCACGGCACCGCCCTCGAGCCGTTCGAGCATGATCTCCGCCGACCGTCGCGGAGGAAGCTCGGATCCGAACAGTTCGTCGAGCCGCCGCTCGCCGGCGCGCGTGGCGATCGTCTCACGGCGGGACTCGCGGGCGGCCTTCGCCTTCGCCTGGCGCTTCGCGCGCGTGTTGCTCTTCGACGGCCGACGCGACATCACCGGAACGTACCGCCACCGTCGGATCCTTTGCGGGGCGAAGTCGGACTTTCCGCGCTCTGTTCCGCCCGCTGCCAGGTGGTGTCGCTCGGTGCCAAAGTTGTGACACGCGTTGCGCTTTGCCGACGAGGGGGAGGCGTGGTTGTTGCAGCGGTCGTTGGGGCTTTGCGTTCGCCTTATGCTTCTGGCGTTGAGGCGGCGTGAACGGGCGGATGGCCGGCGCCAGAGGCGGAGTGTCGATCTCCACGCAAACCCCGAGTCCCATCGAACCAGCGATCAGCTGGGCTACATCGCGTAGCTTCGTATCCGACTTCCTGCTGCGGCGCATGGCCCGGCCAGAGCCGCTGACAGTCGAGCGCCACTCCATGCAGGGCGCACTGCTGCTGTCTGACGTCGAGGCGTTCACGGCCCATGTCGAACGGCTCGTCCGCGAGGGGCCGCAGGGCCTGGAGCAGGTGATCGACCGCTTCAACCGGTACTTCTGCACGATTGGCGATGTCGTCGAGCGGTACGGCGGCGACGTGCTCGAGACGACGGGCGATTCGTTCCTGTGCATCTGGCCCGCCGAGGAGGAGGAGCTGGCCAATGCCACCGCTCTTGCGGGTGAGGCGGCGCTCGCGATCCTCGGCGAAGCCGGGACGCCGAGCACGACACCGTGGCTGACGCGCATCGGGATCGCCACTGGGCGGGTGGATGTCGGGATCATCGGAGGTCTGCGTTCCCGCTGGCAGGCGATCCCCCGGGGACCGGCCGTCGGCGACGTGATCGGCTGCGAGCGCGCCGCCGCGGCCGGACAAGTGCTGCTCTCGGCACAGGCTGTCGCGCTGCTCAAGGACCGCGCGACCATGCGCGACGCACCGGATGGACGGGCAGCGCTCGAGCGGGTGCGCAAGCCGGCGACGCCACCCGAACGGTCTGGCCCTGCGCCGGGGGACGTACCGCAGGAACGGCTCGATGCGATGGTCCCAGCGCCGGTTCGGCTCTGGGGGCAGGCCGACCATGCCTGGCTGGCCGACCTGCGACGCGTGAACGTGGTGATGGCACACCTCGGACAAGCGGACGCCACCGATCCGCGCAGCCTGGAGCGGGAGCACGAGACGCTGCGAATCTTCCAGGAGGTCGTGGCGCACTATGACGGCGCTGCCAAGGCGGGGTTCGACAACAAGGGGCTGTCGCTGTCGGGCGTCTTCGGGCTCCCGCCCCGTGCGCACCCTGACAACGTCGACCGGGCGCTGCAGGCAGCCGCGGATTTTGCCGCCCGGCTGCACGCCCTCGGGGCGCGGACGAACATCGGCGTCAGCTCCGGCCGCGTCTGCAGCGGTGTGTTCGGCAACGATGCGCGGCGCGAGTACTGCCTGTTCGGAGACGCCGTCAACCTGGCCGCGCGTCTGAGCACGGCCGGGGTGCAAGGCATCCTGATCGACGAGGAGACCTTCCACGCGGCGTCGCTGGCCCTCGAGGTGGAGGGCCACCGGGTGCTGGCGGTCAAGAACCGCAGCGAGCCCGTCAGGGCGCACCGGCTGCTCGGCCTGCGGCCGGCGGAGGTGGCCGAACGCGAGCTGGTCGGCCGCGCGCCGGAGCGTGCGACGATCGACCACGCGCTCGGGCAGCTGATCACCAAACGCCTCGGCTCGACGATCGTGATCGAGGGCGAACTGGGGATCGGGAAGTCCGCGCTCGCTCGCTACGCGGCCCGCGCGGCCAGGCAACGGGGAGCGCGGGTGCTGAGGGTCACCTCCGGCACGATCGAGCGCGGCACCGCTTACCGTCCCTGGCAGCCGTTGCTCGAGGCTCTGCTCATGGACATCACCACGACTGAGCAGCTCGCCGCGGTGTTCGGAAGCGAGTTGCGCTCGCCGGCGCTGCTCCCGCTCCTGAACCCGTTCCTGCCAGAGGCCCTCCCGGAGACGCCGGAGAGCGAGGCGATCACCGCCGAGGCGCGCAGCGAGCAGCTCAACGCTCTGCTGAGCCTCGGCCTGCGGCGGCTCGCGTCGGCGTCGCCGACCGTGCTGGTGGTGGAGGATGCGCACTGGCTGGACTCGATGTCCTCGGCACTGCTGGACCGCGTCACCGCCGACGACCCCGAGTGTCTGACGCTCGTCACCGAGCGCATCGGCGATGCGGATGCCGAGGCTCGGCCTGAGCGCGACCGGCTGCGAAGCGGCGTGAGGACCCAGGTACTGACGCTCGGCCCCCTCTCTCAAGAGCACACAGTGGCGCTCGTCCACCAGCGGCTCGGTACCAGCAGCGTCGACCCCGCCGTGCTCGCGCTCGTCGTCGAGCGGGTGATCGGGCACCCGTTCTTCTGCGAGGCCCTGCTCGAGATGATGATCCAGACCGGTGCGATCCAGGTCACCGGCGCGGGCGCACAGTTAGGTGCGAGCCCCCAGCTCGAGGTCCCGGCCTCGATCGAGAGCGCGATCCTGGGGCAGTTTGACCGACTCCCGTCCGCCCAGCAGCTGACGCTGAAGGTGGCCGCCGTCGTCGGGCGTGCGTTCGCACCCGAGGAGGTCGTCGCGGCGCACCCGGCCCCATCCAGCGTCGACATCCCGGGTCAGCTTGCCGCTCTGCGCGAGGTGGGTCTGCTGGCGCCTGGCCCGTCGCGCGAGCGCTACGCGTTCTGGCACCAGATCATCCAGGAGGTCGCCTACGGGGTGCTGACCGAATCACAGCGCCAGCGGACGCATCGCGCCCTGGCGCACTGGTATGAGGCACGTGGCCCCGCCGCCGTCGATGCCCGGCCGGAGCTGCTGGCCCACCACTGGATGCTGGCCGGCGACGCGCCGCTCGCGGGGCCGTATCTGGAGCTGGCCGGCCGCAACGCGCTCCGTGCCGGCGCGTTCGAGGAGTCCGTTGACCTGCTCGTCAGAGCGATGGATGCCGACCCGGATGTCGCTCCGCAGCGGCGCGCGCTGCAAGAGAAGGCGCTGGCCGACGCCAGCTACTTTCTCGGAGATCTGCAGGGAAGTCGGGCGCTGCTCGAGCAGTCCCTGGAGCGGCTCGGATACCCGCTCGCAACCGGCCTGCTGCTACGAGTGCGCGACCTGGTGGAGGGGATCGCGGCACAGGCGGCCCATCTCGCACTTCCTCGCCGCTACCTCGGCACGCACGCCGTCGACCGAGACGAGCTGCTGCCGGCGGCCGACGCCTTCCGGGTGCTTGTGCAGATCAGCTACCTGCACGGAAACTCGAGCCTGGACCTGTCCTCGCTGATCGTTCGCGGTCTGAACCTCGCCGAGCGGGCAGGCTCCTCGGCCGAGCTCTCCCGGGCCTTGGCCAACGCAGCGGCGATGTCGGCCCTGTCGGGACTTCAACGTCGCGCCGATCGCTACGCCGAAAGGGCGATTGCGCTGGTGGCGGACGAGGGCAACACTCCGGCCGCCGCATACGTCTGGAACATCATCTCGATCATGCACGCCAGCCGAGGCTGGTGGCAGGCGGCGCTGACCGACAACGGGCGCGCCCTGGAGTTGTTCAGCGAGGTCGGCGACGCCCGGCTCGAGTCTGAGCTGTGGCAGACGCGCTCGGCAGTGCATCTGTGTCAGGGATCGGTGGCGGGCGCAGAGGAGGCTTGGCGGCGCCACCGCTCTCTTGCGCAACAGACCGGCAGTAGCGTCAACCTGTGCTGGTCGCTGCTCGACGAGGTGCAGACGTCATTCGCGCGCGGGGATACGCACGCGTGCGGCCGCTCGATCGACGAAGCCCTGGGGCTTGCGGTCGACGATCTCGACATCGGAACGACGGTGGAGCGGCAGACGTCGGCCGCCCTGGCCCGGCTGGCCCAGGGGCGCCATGCTGAGGCCGCGAGCCACGCACGCACGGCGGTCGACCTGCTTGCTCGCACGGTGTTCGCAGGATTCCATTGGGCCGAATTCGGCGCGCTGTCGGTTGAGGCGCTGCTCGAGCTTCGCGCGACCGCTTCGCGCCAGGTCCCGGCCAGCTCGCTGGACCAGGGGATCCGCCGCGGCCTGTGGGCTCTGCGACGCTCCGCGCTGAGCTTCGGCGGCCTGGCCACCCGCGTGCCCGCGCTCCGTGCCCGGGCGGCACTCCAGGTAGGAGATAAGAACGCCGCCAAGCGGCTCGCGCAGCTCACAAGGCGCCGTGCCGTCCGCGACGATCAGCGGCTTGACCGCGCGCGGGCCGGGCTGATCGAGGCCGAGCTGTGCCTCGATCGCGCGCGGCGAGCCGAGCTTCTCGCCGAGCCGCTGGCGGTGCTGGCGGAGCTCGGTCAGCAGCGAGCGCTCGCGCGGGCACAGGAGCTCCTCGCTTGACCCACGCTCGCGCGATCGATCTGAGAGCGGTTCAGGCGGCCCCGGCCGGCGACGCCACCCACGGGGCCCACGGGCTTGCGGGACCGGTCAGCCTGGCCCTGGAGGGTCAGGTACAGAACGCGCTGAACCTGTTTCTGCCACTCAAGTCGCCCGCCCAGTGGCCAGCGCTCAGACAGGTCCTGGGCGACGCCCAGCCGCAGATCCAGGCGGCCCTGCAATCACTGCAGTACGTCCACTTCGCGCGCTTCCTGCCCACGCCGGACTTCAGCGCGCTACAGACGATCACAACCTACGACGGGGGGCTGAACGCCTACACGATGGATTTCGTCGCGGTGCTCGGCGACGTGTTCACCGCGGTGCTGCGGTTCGTCCGCGGGGCGCCGCCACTGCCGGTCCAGCGCCATCCCCGTGAGTTCATGGCCTTCGTGCGCTCCCACAACGTGCCGGTCGGCGTCTGGTCCGCGTATCCGGACCTGACCGTCCTGGAGATCCGGCGGGCCGCACAGAGATGACGGTCCTGGATCTCGCCGACATCCAGGGCAACATCCTGCGCGGCTACCGGGCGGCCAACGCTCGCCACCTGGCCGTGAACATCCCGCACGGGGGAAATGGCCCGGCCCTCCTGCGCGATCTGCTCAGCTCCGAGCCGCCCTGCCTGAGCACCGCCGAGCAGTGGGAGGACCGGGGGCGTCCGGATCACATGCTCAACCTCGGGCTCACCTGGCCGGGTCTGCGGGCTATGGGCGTCTCGGACAACGCACTGGACGCGTTTCCGGACGCCTTCAAGCAGGGAGCGGCGACACGCGCCACCGCTCCCGACCCCGATGGCCTGCGCGGCGTCGGCCTTGGCGACGTCGCCGACAGCGCGCCGGGCACCTGGGCGATCGGCGGACCCTCGACGGCCGACGTGCACATGGTGCTCAGCCTGTTCAGCGACGAGCGTCACCGCGCTGCACGCGAGCCGCTAAGCGCTGCCCTGCGGGAGCGGCTTGCACACCACGGCCTCACGGAGGTGTGGTCGGCCGATGCCGACGCGCTGCCCGGTGGCCGCGTTCATTTCGGCTACCGGGACGGGATCGCCCAGCCCCGGATCGAGGGGGCGCCGGGCCGTCAGCCCGCCGACATGCAGCCCAGCTCCCCCGCCGGCGACTTCCTGCTCGGCGCGGGTCACGTGAACTCCTACGGGGGCAACCACATCGGCGCGATCCCGGCCGCACTCGGTGACAACGCCACCTATGCCGCTTTCCGCGTGCTCGCGCAGGACTGTCGCGGCTTCGAGGAGTTGCTCGACGTCTGGGCGACCCGTTACTCGGTGGACCGCGAGTGGCTCGCGGCCAAGCTGATGGGGCGCTGGCGGTCCGGCTCCTCGCTGATGACTCACCCCGACAGGCCCGATCCGGTGCCCTCCGACGCCGAGCTGAACGGTTTCGACTACGCGCCCTCGGCGCAGACTCCGATGTACATCGACGACATCGACGGGGTGCGCTGCCCTGTCGGCAGCCACGTGCGCCGGCTCAACCCCCGCTCGTCGCCGTCCATGGGGGTGCGCGGCACCCGGAGGCTGCTGCGGCGCGGAATGCCGTACGGCGCGCCGTATGACCCTCGCCATCCGGCCGACGGGATCGAGCGCGGGTTGATCGGCCTGTTCGTCTGCGGCGACCTCGAGCTCCAGTACGAGTTCGTCCTGCGCGTGTGGGCCAACCAGGACCTCGGCGCGCCCGGCCTGCGCGGGACCAGGGAGCCGATGATCGGGGCCCAGCCGACCACCGGCGGTCTGTTTCGGGTACCGGTCGCGCGGCGGACCGAGCCGCTGCTGTTGACCGGCCTTCCGACGCTGACCCGCACCCGAGGGTCGGTCTACTGCCTGATGCCGGGGCTCGGCGCGATCCGGACGCTGGCCGCCGCCGCGTGATGATGTCCGCGGCCTCCGAGGCGACGGTGCTCGACGGGCTCGGCTTCGCAGCGCTCCTGGCGCGGCTGGTGGACGGCGGGGAGGTCGTGCGGCTCCCGGCGGCGGTGGAGGCGGGAAGCGGCCCCGCACCGCTGGTCGTGATCGATCGCCCCGATCTGCTCGCTGCCGGGGTGATCCTGATGCCCCAGTTCGCTGCACCGGCTCCCGCGCTGCGCGGTCCGAACCCGAGCTTCAAGCTGGTCGCCGACCGCCCCGTCGTGCTGGACTTGGGCGACGGCAGCACGGCCGCCCAGGTGCAGCCGGGCGAGACCGTGGCCGCTGCCTACCAGGCGGGGACAACCGAGGCGCAGTTGACGCTCTCCTGTGATCGCCGGACCGCCCGCTTCCGGATCGGCGTCGAGCCGAATCTCGCGCCGACGCCCGACGAGGTCTGGAGCCTCCCCGGCGGGACCGCGTGGGTGCTCCGCGGGTACGCCCCCGGCAACCCGCCCGCCGCCCGTCACGCCGCCCTGCGCTGCCCGCTGGTGGTGGTGGAGGGCTTTCCCGGCGGTCACGGCTTTGCCTTCAGCCACGACGTACTGGCCCAGCACCAGGTTCTCGACACGCTGCGGGCCGGCGGCTTTGACCTCGTGGTGGTGGGGCTGGATGACGGGATACGGCCGCTGGCGGAGAACGCCGCGGTGGTCGAGGCCTGCCTGGCCGAGGCCGGGCGGCGGACGCCGCTGCCGATCACGCTCGTGGGGTGGAGCATGGGCGGCCTGCTGTGCAGGCTCGCGCTGTCGGGGATCGAGGCGCGAGGCGAGGAGCACTCCGTCGCCACGCTGGTCACCTGGGATACGCCGCATCGTGGAGCGGTAACGCAACTGGGCGTCCAGTGGCTGATCTCCGCGTTCGCGCCGCTGCATCCGGCGCTGGCGCCGGCCGCGGCTCAGCTGCACTCGCCCGCCAACCGGGAGATGGTCATGCAGTTGGTGCAACAGGACGGCTCGGCGCGAGCCGACCCGCGGCGGGACGCACTCCTGCACGAGCTGAGCTGGCCGCGGCAGCCGCGGCGCGTGCTGCTGAGCTGCGGCCGCGGCAGCGGCGGCCTCGATCTGCCCGGCGGCGAGGTGCTGATCCACTGGCATGCGGAGGGGCACGGCGAGATTCACGTCAGGACGATCGGAGGCGACGGAGCGGCCGGGGAGGGCAGCTGGGACGGCCATGCACCGCCCCCCCTCGAGCTGTCAGGTCAGCTCGCTTGGGACGGCATGCCCGGCGCCCGAGGCGAGTACCCGGCCCAGGCGGCCGGGTTGCTGCAGGCGCTCGGCGGCGGCGCGGTCCAGCCCGTGCAGGCGCCCGCCACCTGCCAGGTTCCCACGGTCAGCGCGCTCGATCTCGACCAACCGCCGGATGCCCCGGTTCCGCAACGCGAGGATCTGATCGTCTGCGCTGCCGATCAGCCGCATCTGGTGATCGACGAGCAGGCGGCCGCCAGCGTGATCGAGCTGGTCGGGGCGCCGTTTGACCCGGAGCGGTTTGACCCGCACGCCCCGGCGTTCCTGAGCGATCCCTACCCGGCCTACGCGCTGTTTCGCCGCTTTGCTCCGCGCGTCGTGATCGGCAAGGGCGTGCTCTGGTGCTTCCGCGCCGCGGACTGCGAAGCCGTCCTGGCCGACAAGGACACCTGGGTCAAGCGACCGGCGCAGCCGCCGCAGCCGGGACCCGGTCCGACGGCGGCCCTGGCGGACCTTCCGCCAGGGCTGTTCAGCTCCGATCCGCCGGCGCACGACGGCCTGCGCCGGGCCGTCGAAGCGGCCTTCCGGGGGGCGCTGGCGGAGGCACCCCGGCTCGCCACGCAGCGGGCGCAGGAGACGCTCGCTGCGCTGCAGGGCAGCGAGGCGATCGAACTGGTCGGCGACTTCGCGCTGCCGGTGCCGGCCGGGGTCCTGTTCGACCTGCTCGGCCTGCCCCAGGACCCTGTGCTGCGCACGGTGCTGATCGGCTGGCAGCAGTCGATCGCCACGGCTCACGACGGGACGCAGGCGGTCGGGACCCGGATCCAGGGCGCCACCTGCGCGATGGCGCTGCGCTCGTACTTCGACGGACTCGCCTATAGCCACCGGACCGCCGCGGTCCCGGGCCTGGTCGGGTCGCTGTGCCGCGGCTTCAAGGAGGCCGGCCTGGAGCGCGAACAGTTGATCGCCACCCTCTGCGACCTCCTGATCGCCGGCTATCTGTCGACGACCTATCTGCTCGCCAATGGCATCAACCGGCTGCTGGCCGAGCCGGACGTGCTGGCCCGGCTGCGCGCCGAGCCGGACCTGATCGCGCCCGCCGTCGAGGAGCTGCTGCGCCTGGAGGGTCCGGTGCAGCTGATCGACCGCGTCGCCGCCCGCAACACGACGCTCGGCGGCCAGGCCGTGCCGGCGGGCACGCACGTGGCGCTGGTGGTCGCCTCCGCCAACCACGATCCCGAATGGTTCGATGCCCCCGAGGAGCTGAGCCTGGACCGGACGCACAAGCAGCTGGCGTTCGGCGACGGGATCCACATCTGCGTCGGAGCGCCTCTGGCCCGCATCGTCACGCCGATCGCCCTGCAAGCGCTGCTGGCGCACGCCGAGCAGATCGAGCTCGACGGCGAGCCGCAATGGCAGACCGATCCGTACCTGCGGGGCGCGATCAGCCTTCCGCTGAGGATCACCCCCGCAGCCGCCACGAGGGCGTGAGATGACGCCCAAGCCCGCCGACGGCGTGTTCTCCGGAGGAGGGGTGAAGGCGATCTCCTATGCCGGTGCGCTGACCGCCGCGGAGGAGGCCGGCTACGGAGCCTGGCAGGACCTGGCCGGAACCTCCGCGGGAGCGATCACTGCGGCCGCGCTCGCGGTCGGCTATGACGCCGAGGCGCTGACCGAGCGCCTGATGCAGTTCGATCTCGCGACGGTCGCCGACATCGGCTGGCCGCGACGTTTGGCGCAGGTGCGCAACCTGATCCGCCACCACGCGATCGCCCGGGGAGTGACCCTCCACGGCTGGATCGAGCAGCTGCTGGAGCAGGCGCCCCGCCCCGCGAAGGTATTCGGCGAGCTCTCGTGCCGCCTGCATGTGGTCGCCACGGACCTGGTGCATCACCGCATGGTCGTATTCCCCGACGACGCGCCCAAGTACCTGGCTGCGGACGGCAGCCCATTCACGCCGGAGGAGTTTCCGATCGCCGATGCGGTGAGGATGAGCGCCGGCTATCCGTTCATGTTCGCGCCCTGGACGCTCATGGACGCCGTCAGCGGGCAGGCCGGCGCGCTGGTCGACGGCGGGATCGTGAGCGGCTTTCCGGTGTTCATGTTCGATAGCGCTCGGCCATCTCGTCCGACCTGGGGCTTCCGGCTCGACGGCGAGCAACCCGTCGGGCGTCCGATCCGCGGCTACCGCTGGCCGCTGGGGATGCTGCTCGCGGTCCTGGAGACCAGCATCGGCGTGCATGACCGGATCGCGGCCGCCACCTTCTCCCAGCGGACCATCGTGATCCCGACCGGGGCCGTCGGCACGCTCCAGTTCACGATGAGCCACGCCGAGAAGCGCGAGCTGTGGGAGGCCGGCCACCGCGCCGCGAGCGATTTCTTCGCCTCCGGGCCGACGGGCGCCAACATCTTCGGCGAGACGCCCCCCGCACAGGACCTGCCTTCCTGAGGCGGCGGTCGATACGCGGCAGACGTCACTTCGTGTCGGGCGGGGGCTCGTCGATGTCGATCACCACCACGGTCTTTGACGGCTCGAAGAACAGCCGGATGCAGGTGAAGCCGTATTCGACCGCGTCGGGCTCGGGGAGGCCGTGCTCCTGGATCAGTTCTCTGATGCGTACCTCGGCTTCGATCTTCTGAGAGAGAGTTGCCATGTCGACAGGATGCCCCCGATCGCTGTCACAGAACAAGACATGGGTGTGTCAACTCTGTGCCAAGTTGGCGCCCGGGTGCGGCTGACCCGCTGTCGCCGCTGACCTGGACAGTCAGTGCCGTGCCGCGCTGACGACGATCCGCTCCAGGGCCTGTAGCTGCCGGCTGACCGAGGCTGCGGCAGGCGCCGGCGACGGTGTGGCCGAGGCGCGCTGCGACGGGCTCTGGCCGCCGGCGCTGACGACCACGATCACCACCACGATCACCACGATCACCGAGATCGTGATGGCGTAGGCCGCCTTTGGCGCTCTCGCGAGACGCCGCAGGAGCAGGGAGAGCGGCGCCATCGACCGCGTCGCAGCGCTCTGCGCCCGGCGGGAGGGCTGCGCCAATGACCGCGTCGGAGATGTCCGCGTCCGATGGGAGGGTGAGACCATCGGGCGGGTCGCTTCGGTGTGCGCCCGATCGGAGGCTGAGGCCGTCGGCGAGGTCGCGGCGGTATCCGGGGTCGGCGCGTGGGCGCGGATCAGACCCAGCGCGGCTGCGGCGGAGGCGGGCCGCGCGCTCGGATCGTCGGCCGTGAGCGCGGTCAGCAGCGCCGCCAGCTCGCCTGCCGGCGGCTCGCCCGCGAGCCGGCGCAGCACCACGCCGGCCGCGTACAGGTCGCTCTGGACGCTGGCCGGCCCTCCGATCGCTACCTCGGGCGCCAGATACCGCGGCGTGCCGACCACCAGCCCGGTCGCGGTCAGCGCCGTCGCGTCATGCGGCTGGGCGATGCCGAAGTCGCTCAGGCGGACGTGGCCGTGGTCATCGAGCAGCAGGTTGGCGGGCTTGACGTCACGGTGCAGAATGCCCGCGTCATGGACCGCCTGCAGCGCGTCCAGCAGCTCCTCGGCGACCACGCAGGGGTCGGGGAGATCGGTCGCGGCTGACAGTCGCTGCTCCACGGTGCCGCCGGAGACGTACTCCATCACCAGGTAGGGCCGGTCGTCCTCGAAGCCGTAGTCGAACACCGACACCACGCCACGGTGCGAGAGGCCGGCCGCGGCGCGCGCCTCTCGCGTGAAGCGCCGCACCCAGCGCTCGTCGCCCGCGAGCGTGTCGGCGACGATCTTGACCGCCACGGTGCGATCCAGGCGCTCGTCGGCGGCCAGCCAGACGGACGCCATCCCGCCGGCGCCGAGGCGCCGTCCCAGGCGGTAGCGGCCATCTCCGAGCGTGGCGCCAGGCTCGAGCTTCAACTGCCGCCGCCTCCGTGGCCGTGATCATGGCCGTGGCCGTGGCCGGGTTGATGTCCTGGGGGGCCGTTGCCGCCCGGCCCACCGCCGTGCTTGGTCGGCTTGGGCGAGGGGGGCGCCGGCTGCGCCGTGGTCTGCGGGGTGGTCGAGCCGGCCGTCGTCGTGGTGGAGGAGGAGGTGCTCGCCGGGATCGTGGCCTCGATCCGCGCGCGGGTCCGCGCGATCCCGGTGCCCAGTGCGCGCCGTTGGATCGCGCTGAGCTGTCCGGCGGCGGCGTCGCGACCGACGAGGGCCTGAAAGGCGCTCAGCGCATGCAGCGCGCTGGAGCGGTCACCGCCGGCGGCGGCTGCCTGAACGGTTGCCAGCTCGTGGCGCAGGCTCGCTTCCGCCGGCGGGTTCAGCGACGGGCGTCCAGCGGCGCCGCAGCCGGTCAGCGCGGCCCCGAGCACGATCACGGTGCCGGCCGCGGTGGCTCGTCGAAGTCGCATTCGCGCATGATGCAGAACCGCGGACGCCGGCGCGGCGAGAAGGCGGCCGCTGAGCGCGGCCAGCGGCCGCTGAGCGCGGCCACACCTGCCGCAACGTTGACGGACGATTAGCGCTCGGTTAGACAGGCGGCGATCCGGCCGCCGCTTTATCGGGGCCTGATCCGACTTGCGCAGGATCAATGCGCCGCGGGGCGTAGCCCCTGCGGCGGGGGCCTGACGCGGCGCTGCTGGCGCGCCAACGGCAACGCAAGCTGATAACGACGAAAGGATCCGATGTCGCGCGCATCGAAGCCCACCGGGCCGACCAGGCCCAGCACCGGCCGGCGCCCGGCCGCGGTGGTACGCCGCCACCCGCTGGCGGTCAAGGTGCCACAGATCACGCTGCTGTTCTGGGTGCTGAAGCTGCTGACGACCGGCATGGGAGAGGCGATGTCGGACTTCATGGGCCAGCGCAGCGTTCCGATCGCCGCCGCCGTCGGGATCTTCGGGCTCGGCTTCGCGCTCTGGTTGCAACTGCGCACCCCGGTCTACCGGGCAGCCGTGTACTGGTTCGCGGTGATGATGGTCGCGATCTTCGGCACGATGGCGGCGGACGGGATCCACATCGGCGCCGGCATCCCGTACTCGGTCACCACGCCGGTGTTTGCCGCAATCGTCGCCGTGATCTTCTGGCGCTGGCAGCGCAGCGAGGGGACGCTGTCGATCCACACGATCAACACCCGACGGCGGGAGCTCTACTACTGGACCGCCGTGCTGGCGACGTTCGCGCTCGGGACCGCGGCCGGCGATCTGACCGCCTACTCGCTGAAGCTCGGCTTCTGGGTCTCGGCGCTGCTGTTTGCGGTCGTGTTCGCGCTCCCCGGACTCGCGTATTGGCGGGGCAAGCTGAATCCGACCCTCGCCTTCTGGGCCGCGTATGTGGTCACCCGGCCGCTTGGCGCCTCGTTCGCCGACGGCTTCAGCAAGCCGACGAGTGGCGGTCTGCATTGGGGCGATGGAACCGTCAGCGCCCTGGCGCTGGTCGTGTTCGTCGCGCTGGTCGCCTATGTCGCGATCACCGGGCGCGACATCCAATTGCCGCATGCCCCGCACCTGGAGCACGCGTCCGTGCAGCCGCTGCCGGCCGAGAGCTGATCGGCTCGGATCGCCCTGGGCGACGGCGGGCGGTCGCCCGGCCGGGCTGAAGCGTCGTCGCTCCGTCCGCGCCGGGGCGTACAAAGCGGTGATGAGTCCCGCCCAACGCACGCCCGACCGAGGGCCGGCCTGCTGGGTCAACCCCGGATGGCGTCACGGACTGGCAGTGGACGGCCATCCCGACTGGCCTGACGGGTCCTGGACGCCCCTGCAGGAAGGGGACAGCGGCGTCGCCGTCGTGTTCGTCGCCGCCCGAGGACGCGGCGACCGCCTGTCGGTGTGCGTGTTCCTGATCGACACCTGGTGCCTGGGCGTCAAGAACGCGGCCGGGCCGCGGTCGATGATCTGGCACGACTTCGAGACGCTACGGCGGCGCGCCTACTCGCCGTGGGACTGCGACGGCATCCTGGTGTCACTCGAGCTCGCCCAGCACCTGGTGCTCGGTGCGGTGCATTACGCGCGCGGGCTTGGGTTCGAGCCGCACCGTGACTTCTGGCAGGCGCGTCGAGCTCTTGGTTCCTGGCGCGGTCCGAGCGCGGTCCGCTTTGGGCGCCATGGACGGCCCCACTACGTCAACGGCCCCTACGAGAACCCGCAGCAGGTGCTCGCGTCGCTTCAGCGGGCGGTTGGGCGGGCCGGGTTCGACCACACGCTGTCGCTCGACGAGCTCGATCGGGTCGCTTAGGGCCCACGACGAAGCAATTGACGATCTCGTATGGTCGTCTCGCGGCGCCAGCCGCCACCCGCTCGCTCGCCATAGCGCTGCTATGACTCCGCTCGCGTGCGTCGTCTGACATCCACGAGCCGACCATCCGATCCCACCACTTGCTTCGTCGCGGACCCTTAGTGGTTCCGGGTGCGGCCACTTTGGTCGCGGACCCTGGTGCGGTGGCACGGCCGACCGCTGGGCGATGAGCAGCGCTGATACCGCCACCGGCGCGCCGAGTGGGACCGCGGCCAATGCAGGGGTCGCCGCTGCCGACGGGCTCGCCGCCGCCGCCGGCGCGGCGATGCTCGAC
>JBOGYE010000042.1:0-6223 GCA_050696635.1 Solirubrobacteraceae bacterium
TCTGGCTGCCCGAGCACGGCTACAGCTTCTCCTCGACGCCGCTGTGGGCGGGGATCTGCATGCTGCCACTGTCGGTCGGCTTCCTGCTGGCCGGCCCATTCGCCGGACGCCTGGCCGACCATTTCGGCGCGAGGCCTTTCGCCACCGGCGGGATGATCGTGGCGGCGCTCAGCTTCGTCGGCCTGATCGCGCTGCCGGTGGACTTCCCCTACATCGGCTTCGCGGCGCTGATCTTCGTCAACGGGCTGGCGATGGGGTTGTTCGCGGCGCCCAACCAGACGGGCATCATGAACAGCCTGCCGCCGGACCAGCGCGGCGCCGGCGCCGGCATGGCGGCCACATTCCAGAACAGCTCGATGGTGCTGTCGATCGGGATCTTCTTCAGCCTCGTGATCGTCGGGCTGTCCGGCAGCCTCCCGGGCGTCCTCTACCACGGCCTGTCCGCTCACGGCGTCCCGCACGCGGACGCGGTGCGGATCTCGCACCTGCCCCCGGTCGGCAGCCTGTTCGCGTCGTTCCTCGGATACAACCCGATCGGCACGCTGCTCGGCCCGACGCTTCATCATCTTCCGCACGCGACCGCGACCTACCTCACTGGCCACCGCTTCTTCCCGGAGCTCGTGTCGCAGCCGTTCGCGACCGGGATCCACGAGGCGTTCTACTTCGCGGCAGGCTGCTGCGTGCTGGCGGCGATCGCCTCCTGGCTGCGGGGCGGCATCTACTTCCACGTCGAGCCGGTCGTGTCGGCGGCCGCGGGCCCGGGCACGGGCATCGGCACGCCACCTGCCGAGTCGGGGGCCGGCGAGACGCTGGCCGGCCGCCAGCGCGAGCCTGCCCCCACCCGCTGACGCGGGGCGGGGGTATCCTCAACGCAGGAAGATGAGCTTCACCGAGTTGCTGCGGACCGACATCACGAGCGCCATGAAGGCCGGCGACAAGGTCCGAGTGGGCGCGCTGCGGCTGGTCCTGTCGGAGCTGCAGAAGGCCGCCAAGGAGGGCGGCGACGACGAGCTGGCGGTCCTGCGTCGCGAGCGCAAGCGGCGGCTCGAGGCGGCGGCGCAGTTCCGCGACGGCGGCCGACCGGAGCTGGCCGCTCAGGAGGAGTCCGAGGCGGAGCTGATCGCCGCCTATCTGCCCGCCGAGCTTCCCGACTCAGAGCTCGACCGGTTGATCGAGACCGCGATCGCGCAGACCGGGGCGAGCGGTCCGCGCGACATGGGCAACGTGATGAAGGCGGTGATGGCCGCCGCTGAGGGGCGCGCCGATGGCAAGCGGGCCTCCACACGGGTGCGGGAGGCGCTGAGCGGCTGACGCCGCCGTCGATGCGCGCCACGATCGAGCTGGACAACGCCACGGCCGCTGAGCTGGCGGGCAGCCAGGACGTGGTGCTGCACGCGCTGGAGGGGCATCTCGACTGCGACGTACGGCTGCGCGGCAACCAGCTGACGTTCGATGGTGACGAGGTCGCGGTGCAGGCGGCGGGCGCGGTGGTGCGCGAGCTGACGGCGCTGATCGACCAGGGCCACGAGATCGTCCCGGGGACGGTCGAGGCGGTGTCGCGCGCGCTGGACGCGTCGGCCTCGCCGTCGGAGATCCTCGATGACGTCGTCTGGCGCCACCGCGCCACGCGGGTCGCGCCCAAGACGGTCAATCAGAAGCGTTACGTCGATTGCATCCGCGCCAACACGATCACGTTCGGGATCGGGCCGGCCGGGACCGGCAAGACGTTTTTGGCGGTCGCGCTGGCGGCCGGCGCGCTGAGCCGGCGCGAGGTCAACCGGATCATCCTCACCCGGCCGGCGGTCGAGGCCGGGGAGCGGCTCGGGTTCCTCCCGGGCGACATGATGGCCAAGGTCGACCCCTACCTGCGGCCGCTGTTCGACGCGCTGCACGACATGCTCGACCCCGAACGAGTCTCCCAGCACCTGGAGCGCGGAGCGATCGAGGTCGCCCCGCTTGCATACATGCGCGGCCGGACGCTGAACGACAGCTTCATCATCCTCGACGAGGCGCAGAACACGAGCCCGGAGCAGATGAAGATGTTCCTGACGCGGCTGGGGTTCGGGTCAAAGATGGTCGTGACCGGAGACATCACTCAGGTCGACCTGCCCAGCGGACAGGACTCGGGGCTGATCGTCGTGTCGGAGATCCTGCACCAGGTCGAGGGGATCGAGTTCGTGCGCTTCGACGAGTCCGACGTGGTCCGCCACAAGCTGGTGCGCCGGATCGTCGCCGCCTACGACGAGCACGCTCAGCGAGCGGCGCCGCAGCTGCACAGCCGCAGGCGCGTCAACCCCTAGGGATCGCGATGCTCGACGTAGAGGTGATCGGTATCGAGGCGGCGGAATCCGATCCCGCCCGTCCGACGGCGGTCGAGTTGGAGGAGCTGTGCGCGCTGGCGCTGTCCTCAGCTGGGATCGACGAGGGTCACGTCGCGATCGAGTTCGTCGACCAGGAGCGCAGCCGCGAGCTGAACCGCCAGTGGCGCAATATCGATGAGCCGACCGACGTGCTCTCCTTCGGGATCGACGAGGACGGCGACAGCGCCGGCCCTCGCGAGCTGGGCGACATTGTCATCTGCCCGCCGCAGACCGAGGACCTGCGCGAGGCGGTCGTGCACGGCGCCCTGCACCTGTCGGGGATGGACCACGAGACAGACGACGGGGAGATGCTTGCGCTGCAGGCCGAGCTGATGCGATGGGTCAGCTGAGCGGCGTCGACCTGAGTGGTCCAAGTGGCGCGCCCCTGAGCGCTCGGTCGGAGGCGATCGCCCGCTCCGGGTTCATCGCCCTCGCGGGGCGCCCCAACGTCGGCAAGTCGACGCTCGCCAACGCGGTCGTCGGCGCCAAGGTCGCGATCGTGTCCGACAAGCCGCAGACGACCCGGCGCGCGATTCGGGGCGTTGCGACAGGACCCGACTGGCAGCTGGTGCTGGTCGACCTGCCCGGGGTGCAGCGCCCCCGTGACGCGCTGACCGAGCGGATGGCCCACCGGGTGCGCAGCGAGCTGGCCGACGCCGACGGCGTGCTGCTGATGCTCAACGCGCAGCAGGGCGTCGGCCCCGGCGACAGGTTCATCGCGCAGCTGCTGCTCGGCGCCGCCGATGCCGGCGCGACCGCCGCCGCGCCGCCGGTCACGATCGCGGTCAACAAGGTCGACCGTGCCGACCGGACCCGGACCGCGGAGACGCTCGCGCAGGCGGCGCGGCTCGCGCCCCAGGCCGAGATCTTCCCAGTCAGCGCCAAGACCGGCGCCGGCGTCGCCGCGCTGGTCGACCACCTCGTGGCGCTGCTCCCCGCCGGTCCGGCCTACTTTCCGGCAACGCAGCGCTCGGACCAGTCGCCGGAGCATGTGCTGGCCGAACTGGTCCGCGAGCAGGTGCTCGCGCGCACCCGCGAGGAGGTGCCGCACGCCGTCGAGGTGGAGGTGGCTGAGATCGAGCGCCCGCGTCCCGATCTGATCCGGATCGAGGCGATCGTGCTGACCGAGACCGAGTCCCAGAAGGGAATCCTGATCGGTTCCGGTGGCCGGATGATCAAGTCGATCGGGACCGCGGCGCGGCGCGCTATCGAGCGCGAGCTGGACGCGCGGGTGCACCTGGAGCTGTCGGTCCGCGTGCGCCGCCAGTGGCGCGCCGATCCGCGCGTGCTCGATCGGCTCGGGATCGAATAGGGTCCGTCACGGACCCGGATAGCGCAACTTGCACAGCAAATTGGAGGTTTGGGCGACCGATTTGCCCGAGATGCAGCGCATCTGGCTGCACGCCGCCTCCGGCCGTGTTTTGATCGGCTCTGCATGGAACCCGCTGCCGATCGCCCGTCCGGCATAGCCGGCCCACAGCAGGACGGTCCGCTGCGGGTGCTGGTGGTCTGCAACGGTGACGAGCAGCGCCCGAACGTGCGCGAACTGCTCGCCACGCGCGCAGGTGCCCAGCTCGCGGTCGAGTGGCGCGCTCGCTATGCGGACGCCCTGGACGCAATCCGCGAGTGCCGCCACGACGTTTACCTGATCGAGTCCCGCCTCGGCGTTCGCAGCGGCCTTGATCTCGTCCGCGACGGGTTCGCCGGCCGCCGGTCTGCGCCGGTGATCCTGCTGGGGGGCGCGGAGGACGAACTGGCGCTCGACGGCCTCGGGCTCGGTGTGATCGACCAGCTTCCGCTCGAGCAGCTGGCGCTGCCGGCGCTCGAACGCGCGATCCGCTCCGTGCACCGCCACCACCGCGCGATCACGCGGCTGCTGCGCAGCGAGGAGCGCTACTCGCTCGCGGTGCGCGCCGCCAACGACGGCATCTGGGACTGGGATCTGGTGACCAACACGCTGGATCTGTCGCCCCGCTGGTCGGCGATTCTCGGGCGCGCGAACGCCGAACCCGGCCTGGCGCTGCCTCCATCGGCGTGGTTCGATCTCGTGCACCCGGGCGATTTGCAGCGGCTGCGCGGCGCGATCCGCCTGCATCTCGAGGACCGCACTCCGCACCTGCTGGTCGAGCACCGCATGCGCCACGCCGACGGGAGCTGGCGCTGGGTGGTCGTGCGCGGGCTCGCGATCCGGGGCGCGGACGGCGCCCCGGCGCGGATGGCGGGGTCGCTGTCAGACGTGACCGACCGACGGCTCGCGCAGCAGCGGCTCGCGCACGACGCACTGCACGACCTGCTCACGGGCCTGCCCAACCGCACGCTGTTCGGCGACCGTGTCAACCAGAGCCTGGCGCGCTCCCGCCGCGACCCGCGCGCCGGTTGCGGAGTGATGTTCTTCGACGTCGATCGCTTCAAACCGATCAACGACAGCCTCGGCCGCGCCGTCGGCGACAGCCTGCTGGTCGCGCTCGCGGCTCGGATCGCATCGGCGCTGCGCCCCGGCGACACCGTCGCCCGGCTCGGCGGCGACGAGTTCGCGGTGCTGCTGGAGGAGCTCTCCGACACCTCGGACGCGAGCTTGATCGCCGAACGGATCCTGCGCTCGCTGGACGCACCCTTCGAGCTCGGCGCCCGGCAGCTGTTCGCCAGCGTCTCGATCGGGATCGCGATCGGCGCGCCCGGCCAGGAGGCCGACGAGCTGATCTCCAACGCCGACATCGCGATGTACGACGCCAAGCGTCGAGGGCGCGCGCGCAGCGCGCTGTTCCACGAGGGGATGCGCCGGCGCGTCGTCGACCGCCTCGCGCGCGAGCACGAGCTGCGCCAGGTCGTCGAGGGCTCGATGCTGACGATCCACTACCAGCCGATCGTCGACCTTCAGGACGGCCGGATCTCCGGGTTGGAGGCGCTCGCGCGCTGGCCTGACGAGCTCGGCGCGGTCTCGCCCACGGAGTTCATCTCGATCGCCGAGGAGACCGGGATCATCGCCGCGCTCGGCCAGCAGGTGCTGCGCGCCGCGCTTGCGGCGCTGGCGAGCTGGCGACGGGCCGGGCTCGTCTCCGAGCAGGTCTGCATGAGCGTCAACCTGTCCGGGCGCCAGCTTGACGACCCGGCGCTCGCCGACCAGGTGCGGGCCGCTATCGAGCGCGCGGAGCTGCCCCGCGACGCGCTCAAGCTGGAGATCACCGAGTCGACGCTGGTGTCCGAGTTCGAGCGCGCCCCGCACGTGTTCGCCGACGTGTGCGAGGGCGGGATCGGCCTGCACCTGGACGACTTCGGGACCGGCTACTCCTCGCTGGCGGCGCTGCACCGGTTCCCCGTCGACGCGATCAAGATCGACCGCAGCTTCGTCGCCGGGCTGGCACTCGGCACCACCGAGGCAAGCGACGTGATCGTGCGCAGCACGGTCGCGATGGCGCACAGCCTGGGGCTGCCGGTGATCGCCGAAGGCGTCGAAACCGTCGCGGAGCTTCGTCGCCTGCGCGCGCTGGGCTGTGAGTTCGGTCAGGGCCATCTGTTCTCGCCGGCGCTCAGCGCCGACGAGATCACCGAGCTGCTGCGGGGCTGGCAGCCCGCCGAGATCGTCGCGCTGGCGGCGGACAGCTAATCTCTTATGGAGAGCCGTTTGTCAAGCCGCCAACGCCAGATGCCCGCGGCGAGGGCGGGCATCGTTGTCGGTCGAGGGGGGCGGCGAGCCTGGCCGTGAACAGCTGGGTGCGCGACGCGCGGTCAGACTCTTATACGCGGTTCAACTGCCGCAAGACCGGTTTTCGTCGTGAGAGCCAAGCTGTCTAAGATCGGGCATGACCAGCAACTTGCGGGTTGCTCATAGTTAGATCGCTGATGCTCTCGCGCGGTGGCGGGTT
>JBOGYE010000043.1:0-8626 GCA_050696635.1 Solirubrobacteraceae bacterium
GGCGATCCCGTCCGCCGAGCGGCTCGGGCCAGCCGCGCGGAGACCGCCGTGTTGACCACGAGCGAGGCAGCGATCACCGCGATCCCCAGGCCCACGTTGTGCACCTGACCGTGGTTGACCAGGTGCCGGATCGCCTCAAACGCGATCGCGGCCGATCCGACCAGGATCAGGATCCCCTCGATCGCGGCCGACAAGTTCTCGATCTTCTCGTGCCCGTAGCGGTGACTCTCGTCGGCGGGAACGTCGGCCTTACGGACTGAGAAGTAGGCCACCGCGGAGGCGACCAGGTCGATGCTCGAGTGCATCGCCTCGGTCAGGATCGCGACCGACCCCGTGACCGTGCCCGCGATCACCTTGATCAGGATCAGCGACGAGTTGGACAGCAGCGACAGCGCCGCCGCGCGCGTCTTGACCCGCTGGTCGGATTGCCGCACGGCGGCCTCGGCCATCGCGTGGCGCCTCAGCCGGGATCCGCGCTCAGCCACGCAAGCAGCCGCCGGACGGCCTGACCTCGGTGGCTGATCGCGTCCTTGTCGGAGTCGGTCAGCTGCGCCATCGTGCGCCCACCCCACTCTCCCTCGGGCAGGAAGGCGGGGTCATAGCCGAATCCCCCATCGCCGGCCGCCTCCGCCGCCAGCGCGCCGCGGCACTCGCCGCAGAACAGACGCTCGATGCCGGCGGCAGGGTCGGCGTAGGCGAGCACGCAGACGTAGCGCAGCGCGCTCCCGACCGGCGCCTGGGCCATCAGCCTGGCCAGGTTGCGCTCGTCCGAGGCGCCGTCGCCCGCGTACCGCGCCGAGCGGACCCCCGGCCGGCCGCCGAGCGCCGCGGCCTCGATCCCCGAGTCGTCGGCGAATGCCACCCGCCCGGTCGCCGCGGCGGCGGTCCGCGCCTTGGGAAGAGCATTGTCGGCGAACGTCTCGCCGTCCTCGGGCGGGAGCACGATCGCCTCAGGCAGCGCCACCACCGCGATCCCCGCCGGCGCCAGCAGCCGGCCGAACTCGCGCAGCTTGTGGGGGTTGCGCGTCGCCAGCAACAGCGGCGGGCGTCCCCCGGCGGTGAACGTAGGACCATCGCCCGCCGCCCCGGCCGCCCGACCCTCGCCCGCTCCCGCCATCGCCACCTACCCAGGCTCGGTCGCCTGATGCTGGGACTCGCGCAGCGACGCGATCCCTCCGGCGGCCAGCGCCAGCAGCTCGTCCAGGTGCGTTCGCGACAGCGGCGTTCGCTCGGCGGTCGCCTGGACCTCGACCAGACCGCCGCCGCCGGTCATCACCACGTTGGCGTCGACCTCGGCGGTCGAGTCCTCGGAGTAATCGAGATCGAGCAGCGGCACTCCGGCCACGATCCCGCAGGAGACGGCCGCGATCGTGCCCGTCAACGGCAGCCGCTCGAGCATGCCCCGCGCCACCAGCGACTCGCACGCCAGCGCCAGCGCGACCATCCCGCCCGTGATCGATGCGCAGCGAGTGCCGCCGTCGGCCTGCAGGACGTCGCAGTCGATGTAGATCGTCCGCTCGCCGAGCGCCTCGAAGTCGACCACCCCGCGCAGCGAGCGGCCGATCAGCCGCTGGATCTCGACCGTGCGCCCATCGGGGCGTCCCCTGCTCACGTCGCGCTGCTTGCGCTCGCCGGTCGACGCGGGCAGCATCCCGTACTCGGCCGTCACCCAGCCGCGCTTGGAGCCGGCCATCCACCGCGGGACGCTCTCCTGAACCGAAGCGGTGCAGATCACGCGGGTCTCGCCGATCGAGATCAGCGCCGAGCCGGTCGCCGTACGGACGAACCCGGGCTCGATCGCCACCGGCCGCAGCCCGTCAGACGGGCGGTCGTAGCTGCGGGCAGGCGCGCTCACGCGGCCACACCAGCCACGAGCGGCGCGCCGCCGTGCACGGTCACCCGCCGGACCTCGCCCAGCGGCATCTGCAGAAAGCGAGTCCCCAGCGCCTGGAAGGCGTCCGCGTCACCGGTGCAGCAGAAGCGATAGCTGCCCTCGCCCTCGCGCGGGTTCAGCAGGCCGCGTCGTGCGAGCGCGCGCTCGACGCTGCGAGCGACTCCGGCGCCGGAGGACACCAGCGTCACGCCGCGACCCAGGATCCGCTGCAGCATCGGCGCCACCAGCGGATAGTGGGTGCAACCGAGGATCACCGTATCGACGCCCGCCGCCTGCAGCGGCGCGCAGTAGCTGCGCACGGTCGCCACCACCCGTTCGTCGAACGGGAACCCGCCCTGGATGATCGGCGCCAGATCCGGGCAGGCGACCGATTCGAGCGTCACGTGCGCATCGGACGCCGACACGGCGCGCGCGTACGCGCCGCTGGCGACGGTCGCGGGCGTAGCCAGTAGCCCGATCGCGCCGTTGCGGCTGCCGGCCACCGCGAGCTGAGTGGCGGGCGCGACCACGCCGATCACGTCCACGCGCGCGCCGATCGTCTCGACGTGGTCCTCGAGCACGCGCAGCGCCGCCGAGCTGATCGCGTTGCACGCCACCACCAGGAGCTTGGCGCCGGACGCCAACAGGTGATCGGCGACCTGCACCGCGAACGCCCGCAGCTGCTCCTGACTGCGCTTGCCATATGGGAAGCGCGCCGTGTCCCCGAGGTACACGTAGTCCTCGCCGGGCAGTGACACGAGCAGCTCGTGCAGCACGGTCAGGCCGCCGACACCGGAGTCGAACACGGCGACCGGCAGCTGCGCTTGGAGCGACATTAGGCCCATGGTGCCAGAGGCGGCGGCGCGCCCACCACCCGGTGCGCGCGCCCGCACTAGATTCGCGCTGGACCGGATGCGCGCGCTGATCGTCACCAACATGTACCCGAGCCCGGCGCGGCCGGCGCTCGGAAGCTTCGTCGCCGATCAGGTCCAGGCACTCCGTCGCACCGGCGAGGCCGAGGTCGAGGTGTTCGCCTTTCACCCTGGCGGCGCCGGCGCATACGCACGGGCCGCGCGCCGGCTGCGCGTCCACTGTCGCCAGCGCCCCCGCTACGAGATCGTCCACGCCCACTTCGGGCTCACCTGCTGGCCGGCGCTGGCCGCCTCCGCGCGGGCGCGGTTGGTGACGCTGCACGGCACCGACCTCGTCCATCCGCGCTCGCGGGCGATCACGCTGGCCGGGCTGCGCGTCAACGACCTCGTCGCGACGGTGTCCGAGCCGCTGGCAGCGACCGTCCCCCGCTGGGCCGCTCGCGGACGTCCTGCCGTGCTCCCCTGCGGGGTCGATCTGCGTCGCTTCGGGCCGATCGACCGCCGCGAGGCGCGGCGGCGCCTGGGCCTCGACCCGGCCGGGCCCTACCTGCTGTTCCCATCCGACCCGGCGCGCGCCGAGAAGCGCTTCGACCGCGCCCGCGCGATCGCGGGCGACGTGCGGCTGCTGACGCTCGGAGCCGTCGCGCCCGAGGATGTGCCGCTGCACGTCAACGCCGCCAATGCCGTGCTGGTGCCCTCCGATCGAGAGGGCTTTGGCCTGGCGGTGCTGGAGGCGCTGGCCTGCGATGTGCCCGTGCTGGCGACGCCCGTCGGCGTCCATCCTGAGGCGCTGGGCGGGATCCCCGGCACGCTGAGCGCGCTGTATGACCCAGCGGTCTGGCAGGCCGCGCTCGCGCCCCACCTCGCAAGCAGCGACCCGCGCGTGGAGGGCCGCGCACGGGCCGAGCGATACAGCACCGACGCGATGGCCGAGCGCGTAATGGCGGCCTGGCGTGGACTGCTGCAGTGACGCTCACCGATCCCGGGCGGCCGCGCGGCGCGGTCGCCGGCGCCGCTTCAGGCCAGCCCGGGCCAGAACGCCGCCAGCCGCGCCAGCGCTAGCTCCGACTCCTCGGCAACCGGCAGCGCGTCGCCCGCGCCCCCCGCGCCGGCTGCCGCAGCCCCACCACCACCCCCCAGGGCCTCCATCGTCGCCGCCACCGACCGCGCCAGCGCGCCGAGCGCGTACCCGCCCTCCAGCACCGCGCCGAAGGGCACGCCAACCGAGTCACCGAGCCCCACCACCGCCGACGCCATCGCCGCAAACCCCGCCTCGGTCACAGAGCACTGCGCCAGCGGGTCCTCGCCGTGCGCGTCGAATCCGGCCGAGATCAGCACCAGTTGCGGCGCGAACAGGCCCGCCAGCGCCAGCGCCACGTGCGCCACCAGCGACACGAACACCTCGTCGCCGCTGCCGGGCGCCACCGGCAGGTTGACCGTGAAGCCGCGCCCAGAACCCGATCCCACGTCCGACGCGGCCCCCGTCCCCGGATACAGGGGCGACTGATGAATCGAGACGAACAGCACCCGCGGGTCGTCATGAAAGATGTCGTTGGTGCCGTTGCCGTGGTGCACGTCCCAATCGAGCACCATCACCCGCTCCAGACCGTGGGCCTGCAGCGCGTGCCGGGTAGCCACCGCGACGTTGTTGAACAGGCAGAAGCCCATCGCGGCGCCGACGTCGGCGTGGTGTCCGGGTGGGCGCGCGACGCTGAAGCCGGTCGGCGCCGACCCGGACAGCAGCAGGTCCACCAGCGCCACCGCCCCGCCGCAGGCGTGCAGCGCCGCCGTGTAGGACCCTGCCGACACCACGGTGTCAGGGTCCAGCTGCGCGCCGCCGGCGCCAGCCGCGCGCCGGACCAGCTCGACATGGCGCGCGGTGTGCACCGCGGTCAGCGTCTCGACCTGCACCGCGGGCGATGCCACGCGCTCCCAGCCCAGCCAGCCCCGCCCCTCAAGCTCCGCCGAGATCGCCGCGATCCGCCCGGACTGCTCTGGATGCGCGCCGGTCTCGTGCTCCAGTGAGGACGGATGCGACAGGAGCACGGGCGTCGCCGACATGGCGCAGTACCGTACCGGCACGTGATCGAAGGCCAGACCGAGGTCGTGATCGTCGGCGCAGGCGCCGCGGGGCTCTACACCGCGCACCGGGCGGCGCGGCTGGGCGCGCGCGTGACGCTGATCTCCGCCACACCGTTGACCGGCGCCTCGAGCTTCTGGGCCCAGGGCGGCCTCGCCGCGGCGCTGGCCGACGATGACAGCCCCGCCGAGCATCTCGCCGACACGCTGCGGGCCGGCCGCGGCCTGGTGCGCGAGTCGGCCGCGCAGGTGCTGTGCGACGACGCCCCGCGGGTCGTGGCGGACCTGATCGGCCTCGGAATCGAGTTTGACGAGGGCAACGATGGGCGGCCGGCGCTCGGCCTCGAGGGAGGCCACAGCCGCCGTCGAGTGGTTCACGCGGGCGGCTCGCAGACCGGCCGGCACCTGATCCACCGCCTGTCCGAGCTGGCCGCGGAGGACCCTCTGATCACGATCCTCGAGAAGCGGCGCGTGACTCGCGTGCTGACCGGTGACGGACGCGCGATCGGCGTCGCCACCGCCGACGGCGCGCTCTACCGAGCTCATGCGGTGGTGCTCGCGACCGGGGGCGCCGCGGCGCTGTGGGCTCGCACGACCAACCCGCCGGGCGCGACCGGCGGCGGCATGCTGCTGGCCCACTACGCCGGCGCGCAGCTGGCCGACCTGGAGCTGATGCAGTTTCATCCGACCGCGGTCGTCGGCGGCAACGGCGCCGACGGCTTCCTGGTCTCCGAGGCGGTCCGCGGCGAGGGAGCACGGCTGCTGGACCGCGACGGCGAGCGGTTCGTGGACGAGTTGGCCCCTCGGGACGAGGTCGCGCGCGCGGTCGGGCGCCGGATGCAGGAGACGGGCGCCGCATCGGTCGGCCTGGACATGCGCGAGGTCGATCAGAGCCTGTTCCCCAACGTCGTCGCCGCGCTGCGCGAGGCCGGGATCGATCCGAGCGCCGAACTTGTGCCGGTCGCGCCGGCGGCGCACTACATGATGGGCGGGATCGCCACCGATCTGGTCGGCCGCGCCTCGATCCCGGGTCTGTACGCGGTCGGCGAGTGCTCGTGCACCGGGCTGCACGGCGCCAACCGGCTCGCGTCCAACTCGCTCAGCGAGTGCTTCGTGTTCGGCGCGCGCGCGGCCGCCACGGCCGTCGGCGAGGCCGAGGCCCAGCTCCAGGTCCGGGCCGGCCACGAAGTCGCCGACGTCGACCCTCCCCACGGCTCCAGGCCGCCGGCGCTGACCCCGCAGTCGCGCGCCGCGCTGTGGGCTCACGCCGGGCTTGAGCGCGACGCGGACGGTCTGAGCCGCCTCGCTTCCGAGGACGAGCAACCGTTGGTGCGACTGATCGCGCGCGCCGCGCTGGCCCGCCCCGAGAGCCGTGGCGCCCATCAGCGTCGGGACTTTCCGCGCCTGGACCCGGCCCTGGACGGCCGCCACGTGACGCTGGGCGCCGACGGCGAGCCGCTGCTGGCCGAAGCTGCCGCCGTTTAGGCTGCCGTTTAACGTGGAATTAACAACTCCTGCGCAGCCAGCTTCACATGCCGGGGCGATCATCGAGGCGCAAGCAGCGAGGAGAGGAGGCCCGTGTACCAGTTCAGCCGCGCGATCTACCGCGAGTTGGCGGACGAGATCGCTGAGGATCCGCACGCGGACTGTCCCTACGCCAACCACGAGCGGGTGCTGCGCTCCTGCGAGGCGGCCGTCGAACGTCTGGCGACCGATCGCCACTACTTCGCGCGTCCCGCTCGGACGCTGTTCTGCGACATTCGCGCCTACTTCCCGATGAGCGCTCAGCAGCGAGTGCTGAGGGTCGTGCAGCGTTACATGGAGTGCGCGGACGCGTTTGTGGCCGGTGCCCCGGAGACCGGCTGCGACGTGTACGGCAACCCGCTTCACTGCCGCGCCTCCACGCGCCGCGGCACCCCCTGCCAGCGCGCGCCGCTGGCGCCGAGCGGCTACTGCCCCTCGCACCGCCACCTGGCCGATACCGAAGCGCCGCTGGCCGCCTGAGGAAGATTTTGGCAGGGCCCGCATTCGCGGGCCTCGTCTCGTGGGCCGCGGCGGCCGGCCAAGCGGCGCGCCACGCGTGCCGTACCGTCTACCGATGCGACTGGGCGTGGATGTCGGGGGAACGTTCACCGACGCCGTGCTGATCAACGGCGGCGCGCTGGTGTCGGCCAAGGCGCCGACCACGCCGGACGACCAGTCCCGGGGCGTGATCGAGGCGATCGACGCGGTGCTGAAGCGGGCGGGGGCAGCACCCGCCGAGGTGACCGAGCTGTCGCACGGGATGACGGTGGCGACCAACGCGCTGCTCGAGGGCCGGGGGGCGGAGACGGCGTTCGTCGGCACCGAGGGCTTTGAGGACATCGTCGCCCTCGGGCGCCAGGATCGCCCGCATCTGTACCGCCTGTGCGAGGGTCGCCCCGCCCCGCTGTCGCGCCACCGCTTCGGCGCCCCCGAGCGAATGACCCCCGAGGGGCCGCTGCGCCCGCTGTCGGTCGCCGCCGCGCGGCGCCTGGCAGGGGAGATCGCCGCCGTGCAGCCTCAGTCGGTCGCGGTGACGCTCCTGCACGCCTATCGCCACCCGCAGCACGAGCTGGCGCTGCGCGAGGCGCTCGCGCACGCGCTGCCAGGCGTGCACGTGTCGCTGTCGCACGAGGTCGCCGGCACCTTCCGCGAGTACGAGCGCGCGGCCACCACCGAGGTCGACGCGGCCCTGTCGCCGTTGCTGGCGGGCTATCTGGGGCGGCTTGCTCGACAGTGCGCCGCCTCGGGCCTGCCCAGGCCGTCGATCATGCAGTCAAACGGCGGCCTGGTCGACCTCGAGGCCGCCGCGGGCCACGCGGCCTGGACGGTGCTATCAGGCCCGGCCGGCGGCGCGGCGGCCGCGGCTCACCTGGCGCGCGCGAGCGGCGTCCCCGATGCGCTCTGCTTCGACATGGGCGGCACCTCGTGCGACGTCTGCGTGGTGCAGGACGACGCGGTGCAGGAGCGCGGCTCGGGCATGGTGGCGGGGCGGCCGCTGGCACTGCCGATGGTCGCCGTGCACACGGTCGGGGCCGGGGGCGGTTCGATCGCCTGGCGCGACGGGGGCGGCGCGCTGCGGGTCGGGCCGCGCTCGGCCGGATCGGACCCCGGGCCGGCCTGCTACGGCCGCGGCGGCGCCGAGCCGACGGTCACCGACGCGAACCTGCTGCTCGGCCGTCTGGCAGCGGACGCACGCCTGGCCGGCGGCCCCGCGCTGGCACTCAGGGCGGCGCGACGCGCCATCGAGCCACTTGCTCGCAGCCTCGGGTGCAGTGTGGCCCGCTGCGCCGAGGGGATCGTGCAGGTCGCCGATGCCGAGATGGTGCGGGCGCTGCGCGTGGTGACCGTGGCGCGCGGGATCGACCCGCGCCGGTTCGCGTTGCTCTGCTTCGGCGGCGCCGGACCGCTGCACGCGATCTCGGTCGCGCGCGAGCTGGGCATCTCGAAGGTGATCTGCCCGCGCGCTTCGGGGGTCCTGGCGGCGCTGGGGCTGCTGGTCGCGCCGCGAAGGCGCGACGCCCAGCGGACCGTGATGCTGCGCGGGGACGCGCTGAGCGGCGTCGCGGTCGCGCAGCACGTCGCGCAGCTCGGAGACCGGGCTCGCGCGCAGTTGCGCGATGCGGACGCGCAGCTGCGCGCCGTCTACGAGCTGCGCTACGCCGGGCAGTCGTTTGAGCTCGCGGTCGCCGGCCCGCCGGCGCCGTCGCCCGACGAGCTGCGGTCGGCCTTTGAGGATCTGCACGAGCGGCGCTACGGGTATCGCGACCCTGAGCAGGAG
>JBOGYE010000044.1:0-8396 GCA_050696635.1 Solirubrobacteraceae bacterium
GCTCGGCCGGCTCGCAGTCGATCACCGATACGCGAGCCTAGGCCGATAGCCGCAACTTCGGCCTAGGGATCGGGGGACCTCGCTCGTCGCCCACGTCCTCGTAACGGCCATCGAGCTCAACGAGAAGACAGCATGCCGAGACGTCGTTGTGACCGCCCTGACCGACAGAGCCCGCACATGGTCGGAACGACTCAGCTTTCACCCGTTCGCCTCGGGCGCACCTGACCGGCTCGAGCTCTATCTCCTCACGTCCGAGATCGACGGCAACCCTTCGCCAGATCCGGTACGCGCCCGTCACTGGTATCCGCGCATTGCGAGACCACCCGCGGGAGCTCCAAGATGCCCGTGCGATCGCGGAAGCGGGTGTCCCGTAAGCCGATCCCTGAGTGGGTGGGAGACCGGGCGGCGCGCCCGGTCTCGGCCGGGAGCTCGCCGGCGACGTCGAGGCGCTTGATCGCGGCCAGCGGCTAGATGGAGCTGGGCCAGCGTGCGCAGCGGATGCCGCGGAGACTGCTCACACTGTCACCTGGTGACCGGCACGGCGCAGCGTGTCGACGGCTTCGTCAAGCCGGGCGGCCGGGACGAGGACGAGGTCTCCGTCGTAGCTGGCCGCGGTCCAGACCGGGATCTCGCTGGCGGCAAGCGGCACGACGATGGCGCTGAGCATTCCCGTCGCGTCGGGGTCGTGCGCGTCATCTCCGTTCCACAGCGCTACCCAAGCGTCCTCGGCCGTATCGTCGCGTCGCATCGCCGCGCCCCCGTCGGGACCGAGTACGAGCGCGAGTAGATCGGGCTCGAAGGCGACTGCACGCACGTCAGTTACGCGCGCGAGTACGAAGCGGCCCTCGAGCACGCGCAGATTCTGAGATCGAGCGGCCGCCATCAAGATCACGCGCGGCGGCCCACGCGGTAGCGCACGTGCGTCACGTCGTGCTAGGGCGTGACGTCGGCTCGGTCGTCGGGACTGCTGTTGGGATCGAGGACCCAATGCTGCGACACGGTCGCCCGATACAACCGGTAGGGCGCCGGAGCGAGCATGTCCTGCAACACCCAACGGCGGGTCAGACCCTGTGCCTGGCCAGCCGTGTCAAAGAAGACCACCTCTCGTTCGAGTTCCTCGCCCGACAGTTCTTCCGCGCGCGCCGACATGTACACGGCCAGCGCGCTGCCCACCGGGACCTGGGAGTCGAAGATGACGATGCTCACCTCCGGGCGCACCCCGATGTTCCGGGAATGCCTGCGGTCGGGCGAGGAGCCCCAGATGAACCGCCGGTAGTCGGACTGCGCGAACCACACCGGGGTCACCCACGGCACCCCGTCCTCGTCGGCGGTGCCGAGCACCATGTAGCGATTCGACTCGATGATCCCCCTCGCCATGTCACTGAAGTCAGTCATCTCTTCCCCTTGCGCCACGCGGACGCGTCGATCGGTTGCCGGCAAGGGCTGAACGGGCCGCAGGGCTTCGACGCGCCTGTTCGACACGTGACGCGCGAGGTCATCAGTCAGGTCGAGCGCCTTCGGGCGGTCGCATGACCTTTGTGTAGGTCAGATCGAAGTCGTGCTCCCAGGTTGCACCGTCGTGGCAGATCTCCCACGATCCAGTAATGACCCTGCCATCGTCGCCGAACGTGCCGGTGTAGCGCTGCGGGAACTCGAGCGGCGAAAAGTCCGGCTCATCGCGCCACAGCCTCCAGTCCCGATCGCTCACGCTCATCTTGTAGACGCGGGCGACGCCGCGCGAGTCGAAGTAGTGCTGGAGGAAGTTGCCGTCGCTTCCGGGATCGGCGCCGATGATGGCGATACCGTCGGGCGCCTCCGGAATCGGCACCTGCCAGCGCTGGATAAGGAATCGCCTTCCCGGCAGCCACTCGAACACGACCCGTGCGCCTATGTCGGCCGGCGGTAAGTCCTTGAACTGCGCCGCCATGCCCCACTCGCCGACGAGCACGGCCAACCGGTCGATTGCGGCATTGTCGGTCTGCTGCGCCATCGCACGCTCCTCGTAGAGTCGCTCGTCACCTGCCTGACAACCAAACACCGTCGGTGCGACCGCGAATCATCGCTTCTTGCTCTCGCCGGTGCCTGGCAGCGCGTCTCAGGAAAGTTCTGCTATCGCTCGCGGCTGAGGCACCCGAGTCGGCCGGTGGCCGCTGCCGCCCCACCTGGCCTAGCGGCATACCTTGAACCTCAGGTGCAGCACCCGCTCGCCCTGGATGAACACGTGGGGATCCTCCAGCAAGTGCTGGCGATCGATGCTCCCGAAGTAGCGCTTGCCCGACCCGAACACCACCGGCACGACGTCCATCGCGACCTCGTCCACGAGGCCGGCCGCGAGGATCTGCCCACCGACTTCGCCGGCGTTCACGGCGACGGTTCGCTCCCCGGCGAGCTCCTGGGCCTTCTCGATCGCGGCCGTTACGTCATCGACGAAATGGTACGAGGCCTCGGGGTGCCAGCCCTCGGGCTTGCCCCGGTGGGAGACCACGACGACATGATCCCCTGCAGGCGGCTGACCCTCCCAGCCGTTCACGAGATCGAACAGCTTGCGGCCCATCACGATCGCGCCGATCGACTCCCACATCGACCGGACATACTCTGCCGATGCGCGAGAGACCTTGAAGCGTGTTCCCGTTCCGGAATGATCGAACTGCTGCGCGTCGCGTTCGCGGATCGGGGTATCCCCGCTGAAGTACCAGTCGTGGAGCGGCCCGACGTCGTCGTTCTCATCGGCGATGAAGCCGTCCACCGACACCACGTTGTGCATGATCACGGTGCCCAAACAGGTCTCCTCGAATCGGGGTTGCGCCTACGGCTCCGATCTTGGCGCCCCCAAGCGCGGCTGTCTTGTAGAAAATCAATCAGCCGGCATCGGACCGTGGTCCGGCGGGAACCCCGCCTGGGCGGGGAATCGCTGCCGCAGGGCCAGGTATCCCGTCGGGGTGTGGCCGGTGAAGTCCTTGAACTCCCGGCAGAAGTGGGCCTGATCGAAGTAGCCCGCCACATGGGCCAGCTCCCACCAGTCGACCGGACCGCAGGCGTCGATGGACAGGATCAGCCGCGCAAATCGGTAGATCCGCGCCAGCCGCTTCGGGGTGAGGCCGACATGAGCCTTGAACCGCGTGGCGAGGTGATTCCGGCTCACGCCGGCGGCATCGCTCAGCGCACCGACCCGGACCGCGCCGTGGAGCCTCTCCAATCGCTCGCCGGTGTGCATGACCAGCTCGAGACCGCGCGACGGTGCCTCGGCCAGGCGCGCGCGCAACTCCTCCTCCACCACCCGCAGCGCCTCCATCGGCGAAGCGAGATCGCCGAGCTGGTTGCGAAGCCGCTCCAACGACCGCTGCCAAACGGCGTCGACCGGCACCCATCGGTCCCGCAGCTCGCTCGCCGGCACGTCGACGAACGGCGACATGCCCCACGGCTTGAAATGCACCCCCACGACCCGCACCCGTGCTGGGTACTCCACGACAAAACGCCGAGTCCAAACCCCCATGAACCACCCATCCGTGAGCACTGACGGCGACACCGAGGGATCCGAATCCCACAAGCGGACGGGCCCGCCCAAGTTGACGAACAGGTGGGCCGACGGCATCGGCGGGACATTCATCCGGCGGTGCCCCGGCACGCCGGTCAGGCAGTAGATGTCGTCGACGAACCGGTCAAGCGGAGGAGCGGGCACCCGACCAACGTATTCCATGGACGCAGTGTCGCCGATGAGACTTGGCTTCAGCTCGCATAGCGACCGACCGTGCACATAGAAAGACGACCCGCCTCGTCGACGCACTACAACGTCACGCGCTGAACACAGCGTCGCCGGGCCTTCCCTCCGACAGCGTCCCGAGGCGTCCCTGCTCGCCCTCGTTGCGCCGTTCGGCCGAGTCACCTCCCAACGCAGAAGCAGGTCTAAAGTCACCCACGGGTCGCGTCCCCGCCTTTCGCCAGGCGCGGGCATGGCGCCCGGTCGGCCCGACGAATACCAAGCCGACCCGATCGCTCCTCGGTCTACCGGTTGATCGTGAGCCCTGCGGTGGCCGAGATGGTCGGCGATGGTCGTCCGTGGACCGTGCTGATGATCTCGCTGCTGTCGATGCCCTGCAGGTAAATGCTCGTGATGCCGAGGTGGGCGCGCTCTCTCGTAGTGATAGCGCTTCGCTGATCCGCAGGCCAGCGCGCCAGAGCAACACGATCAAAGCGCGCAGTTGGTGGCCCTCGGGGCGGTCGCCGATCGTGCGCATCACAGCGACGATCTCCTCGACCGTCGGCGTGTCTGCCGGGTACAGCTCACCTTGGTTCCGAGGCGGGCGACCGCGGTGGTAGCCCGGCATGGTCGCCGGCGAGCGGCGGTGGCCGGGCGGCGTCCAGCAGAACGGATTCCATGAATCCTCCCTTGGGTTGGGATGGCTTGACAATGGGCTGCTGTACTGCCATCGTGAGTACATGTCAACGACCAAGGAAGATCGGCTTCAGATCAGGGTCGATCCGGCAGACAAGCTGCTTCTCGAACGGGCAGCCGCGGCCTCGCACCTGAACGTCTCAGCGTTCGTGGTCCAAGCCGCCGCGTCGAAGGCTGAGGAGATCCTCGCCGAACGATCCAGCATCCGACTGTCGGCGCAAGCCGCGGCGGCGTTTAGTGAAGCGCTCGAGCGCCCGGCGGAGGTCAACGACCGTCTCGCCCAGGCGCTGCGGCGCAAGCGCAAGTTCAGCTGGCTTGACTGAGCTGCGCCGGCCGACGCTGCTCGACCCACGTCGACACGATCGCGAACCGTTCGACAGCGGAGAGCGGGTACTCGACGAGTGGCTGCGACGCTACGCTGGCCAGAACCGGCGCCGCGATACCGCCGCGACCTGGGTGATAGCCGACGCCAACGACGTCGTCGTGGCGTACGCGAGTGTCGCGATGACCGCCATCGATCGCTCCGCAGCACCACCGGCGCTCGCCAAGGGCGCACCGGATCCTGTCCCCGCGTTGCTGCTCGGCCGGCTCGCCGTCGACCGCCGCTGTGCGAACCTCGGGATAGGGACATCCCTCGCAGTCCACGTGCTTGCCACCGCGGTCGAGCTCAACAAGAAGGCGGCATGCCGCGCGATCGTCGTGACCGCGCTCACCCAACGAGCCCGCGGTTGGTGGGAACGACTCGGCTTTCACCCGTTCGATCCCAATGAGCCCGTTCAACTCGACCTCTATCTCCTGACCGCCGAGATCGACGCGACGCTACGGCGCTCGCGGTAGCAGGCGCTCAGCCGGCAGCGACCTGATGTCCGCGCGTTGCGGGGAAGTCGCTGACGGCGACCGGGCACCTGTTCCAATGGGAAAGCAGGCACTAATCGTCCAGCGTTGTTCCGCAGGCGATAATTGCTGCCGATGTTCGTCGCAGCAGATGGCTATCTTCTAAACACGGTGGAGTTCGGCTCCGGGCCGCTGACCTTCCTGGCGCACGGAGGGTGGGTCGGCAACTGGGAGCTCTGGCAAGAACCGATTCAGCTCATGCAGTCGCGATGGCGGTGCATCGCTTATGACCATCGTGGCGCGGGGGCGAGTACGTTCCCGCCCGAGGCAATCACCCCTGAAGGTCTCGTCGACGACCTGTTCAGGGTTTTGGACTTCTATGGGGTCGACTCCTGCGTGCTCGCCGGTGAATCGATGGGGGCTCTGACGTGCCTGCTGGCCGCGGCGCGGGACCCGGCTAGGTTCAGGGGCCTGGTACTGGTCGACGGAGTTCCGGCGGCCAATGAGGAGCGGCAGCGTCCGCTGGTGGAGGGGTCGCGCGCTGATTATCCGCGCACAGTCTCTGCTTTCGTGGACGCCTGTGTACCCGAGCCCAACAGCGAGCATGTGCGCCGCTGGGGCAAGCAGATCCTGCTCCGAGCGCATCCCGAAGCCGCCGCACGGTTGTTAGAGAGCCACTACCAGCAGCGTGTCGCCGCAGATTTGAGTTCCGTTTCCGTGCCGACCCTCGTCATTCACGGGCAATGCGACGCCATCGTTCCGCTCGCGCTCGGCGAAGCTGTCGCCGCCGCCATCCCCAGCTCCGAGTTGGTCGTGATTCCCGAGGCCGGCCATGTTCCCACGTTGACGCGCCCGCGCGAAGTTGTCGACGCCATCGAGCGGTGGGCAAGCGCTGCGCTTTGACTGAGTCGTCGAGGCGCATCAGCATGCACGGCGCTGGCAGCATGCGCATCCCCGAGGCATCAATGCCGCGGTCGCGCACGGGTCACGTCTATTCGTAGCCATCGGAAGCGCCGGCGTCACGGCCTCGATCGAGTGGCGGCACCGAGGGCGCTACCCTCCAGTCCGGAGCGAAGCGGGACTGTGACGGCACATCCCCGGCGCGCTCCTTCTCGCCAATGCCGCGACCGGCGAGCTGCTCGGAACCATTGCCGTCGAGCCGGTCTCCGAGCGCGGACCTCCGAGTCCGCCGCGTGATCCTGACCGAGCGCAGCGAGGTCGAAAGCGAGAGCCGGCGACAGCCGGCGGTCTCCATCGCGCGGCCTGCTACCGACGCTCGCCGCTACCTCGCCTTCGTTGCTGCTGTTCGAAGCGCCAGCTTGTCTGGCCAGAGCTTGGCGCCGGCGACGGGCGTCCTGGCCTCGTGGTCGGTGACGGTGGCGCCTTGACGGCTCGCATGCCGCCGAGGCCGGCGCCCTGGATCCCGGCGGCCGTCAGCCAGGCCACAGATCCCTCGCCCCACACCCACGGCGCCCTGCCCAGCCAGCCGGCCGCCTCAAGCCTTGCGACATGACGCCTCACGACCCGCTGATCGAGATCAAGCTCCGCATCCACTGCTGGCATCGAGACGACACCCAGCTTCGCGATGAACCGTCCGACCCGCACCGTTCTCGGCCCCAGAACGACCTGCCTGCCCATCAACAACCTGCTTCCTGATCCTGCCGACCACCGACCGTCGCCGGCCCGCCCCTACCCAGACAGAACCCCTGGACCCGACTGGCAGCTGACTACCCGAACCCCACCCAATTGTGCTTGCACGTGGGGGGCGGGTAGTCAGCTGCCACCAAGAGCTCCATTGGCGTGATCGATGCCAGTCGTGGCGGGACGGACGGCGGCCGCGCATGGTCCGCAACCCAGACCGGCCTGGTCCACGAACCCCGGACCACCTCGCGGACCGGCCCGAGCCAGCGTCCAGCGCTCGGCTGCCCTCGTGCGCCCGCGGCACCCCAGCGGGCGCGTGCGGCGTGAGGCGCCTGGCGATGGTCATGCGCTCTTGCGCCGCCGCCGGGGCCCGGCCTGCGCTTCGAGCGCCTCGGCGATCTCGTGCATGACGATCGCGACCTCGGCGTAGCCGGCCGCGACGAGGCTCATCGTCATGCCCTCCCTGGCGATGCCGAGCAGCTGTACCGCCGCGTCAAACCGCTGCCACAGACGAGCCGGCCCGGGACGGTTGGCCCCAGGGCGCAACTCGTAGGAGAGCACCATCTCGCGTGCGTCAGGCTCCGGGTTCCAGACCAACCCGGGCACGTCGGCCGCCGCTTTCAGGCACCGGGCCTGCTGCTCGCACGTCTCCGCCAACGCCCGCACGCGCGAGCCGAACCCCGGATCCGGAGGAGGGTTGTCGCTGGCCGCTTGTGCCTCGCCCCAGACACGGTCGGCCTCCAGGAGCGCCTGTGCGGCCGCGAGAAGCTCCTCGGGATCGCCTTCGCGGGCGAAGAGGCTGCTCGTCGACCAGCCGCCCTTGATGGACGCGCCGGAGTCGGCGATGCCCGCGTAACGGGGGTGCTGCGGGCGCCGGTGGGGCTGCACGCCTCCCGCGGAGCTGTTCTTAGCCAGGAGTCGCATCACGTCCGAGCGCCGGACGAGAAGCTTGCGCTGCCCGGCCCGGGTGGCCGGCAGCAATCCCTTGGAGATCCAGAGTCTGATCGTCGCCGCGTTGACGCGGATCTCCTTGGCGATCTCGATCGGGGTCAGCCAGGGATCGTCCCGGTCGGACCGATCATCGTCCGCCAAGCCGACCATCCCAAATAGCCTCTAGTGCAAAGAGCACAATTGCATTATCATAGCTGGAATCCGCACATCTGAGCGCTACGGAAATCGCCACGGATCGTCCCAGTTGCCGCCGACGCATCCCGATCTCGCCTCCTACTCCGCGGTGTCCGCGCGTCTGATGACCGCTGGACAGGTGGCGGAGCTGCTCTCGGTGCCCAAGACGCGCGTGTGGTCGATGAGCCACCGCGGGGAGATCCCCACGGTGCGGATTGGTTCGCGTGAGGTTCGTTACCGGCCGGAGGACATCGAGGCGTGGATCGCGCGGCGGGGCCGCGCGGCACGCAGTCCTGAGCTACGCGGGTTCGGCGAGCGGCGCGGGCACGGCGTGGATCGGCCCTTCCAGGATGGTGCCGTCGTCATCGGCGACGAACAGGGCAATGTCCTGCGCAGCATCCGG
>JBOGYE010000045.1:0-4153 GCA_050696635.1 Solirubrobacteraceae bacterium
GTCAGTGAGGACGTCGCGGACGATCTGCACCATCGCCTCGATCTCCTCGGCTGAGGCGATCAGCGGCGGCGCCAGCTGGATCACCGGGTAGCCGCGGGTGAGGCTGCGCGCGATCAGCCCGCGCTCCTCCAGCGCACAGCCGATACCCGTCATCAGCCGCTCGGCTTCCCCGGACTCGAACTGCTCGCGCGTGTCGGCGTCCTTGACGAGCTCGATCGCCCAGAAATATCCGGCGCCGCGCACGTCGCCGACCAGCGGAATGTCCAGCAGCCCCCGCAGCGCGGACTCGAAGCGGCCCTCGTTACGGGTCACGTTGCCGAGCAGGTCATCGCGCTCGATCAGATCGATGTTCGCCAGCGCGACAGCCGCGGCGACCGGGTGGCCGCCGAACGTCAGCCCGTGGTCGAAGGTCGCTCGCTTCGAGACGAACGGCTCGGCGATCCGCGGCGACGCGATCACCGCTCCCATCGGCGCGTACGCCGACGTGATCCCCTTGGCGGTGGTGATCATGTCTGGCACGTAGTCGTAGCGCTGACCGCCGAACCACGTGCCCAGCCTTCCCCACGCGCAGATCGTGTCGTCGGAGATCAGCAGCACCCCATGGCGGTCGCAGATCTCGCGCAGACGGGCGAAGTAGCCACCCGGCGGGGTGATGGCGCCGCCCGAGTTCTGCACGGGCTCGACGATCACCGCGGCGACGGTCTCGGGACCCTCGAACACGATCCGCTCCTCGAAGGCGTCCGCCGCCCACAGTGGATCGCGCCCGGCCGGCGCTCGGTACGCGTACGTGTTGGGAACGTGACAGCCGCCGGGCGCCAGCGGCTCGAACGGCGTCCGGACGTAGGTCAGCCCGGTCGCCGCGAGCGCCCCGGTAGTCGTGCCGTGGTAGGCGAGCTCGCGCGCGATCAGCTTGAAGCGCCCGGGCTCGCCGTTGAGGCGATGAAACGCCCGGGCGAGCTTGATCGCGCTGTCGACCGACTCGCCGCCGCCCGAGGTGAAGAAGACCCGGTCCAGATCTCCGGGCGCGAGCTGCGCGATCCGTTGCGCGAGCTCGATCGCCGGCGGATGCGCCGGCCCCCAGGTCGTGGCATAGGCCAGTCGTCGCGCCTGGTCGGCAGCCGCCTGCGCCAGCTCCGAACGACCGTGTCCCGCGTTGACGCAGAACAGCATCGACAGACCGTCCAGGAAGCGGTTGCCGTCCTCGTCCCAAACGTGGCAGCCCTCGCCGCGCACGAACACGCGCCCCGGGGCTCCGACGGTGTTGAACTGTGGCCACAGGTGACGGATCGCGGCCCGCTGCAGCTCGCTCAGCACGGCGGTGCGGGGTGGCGGTCGGTGATGACGATCTCGTTCTCATCGACCTCGACGCGGTAGCTCCGTACTCGCAGACGAGCATGCACGAGGCACCTTCCGGTCGCGATGTCGTAGTCCCACTTGTGCCACGGGCATCGAACGAGCGACGGGCGAGTGCCTCGCGCGGGCAACCCGTCGCGCAACACGATCCCGCGGATGGCCTGCCCGTGGGAGCACAGCGGCGCGCCGCGGTGGGGACAGCGGTCCGCCAGAGCGTAGAAGCGGTTCTCGACACAGAACAGCCCCACGCGATGGGAACCCAGACAGAGCATGCGCACCTCGCCCGGCCCGGGGGCATCGGCGAGCGGGATGCGCGTCTCCAGGCGGCTCACGCCGTGACGGCGGTTCGGAGCGAGAAGAACCGCGCGGCGTTCTCGCCGGCGACGGCGTCACGGTAGGAGGCCGGCAGTCGACGCAGCGTCTGACGGGGATCGTCGAAGTCCCAATGCGGGTAATCGCTGGCGAAACACAGCGTCCGCCATGGCTGTAGACCTTCGATGGCCGGGGCGAGCAGGCGCTCATCCGGAGGCTCCTCGAGCGGCTGGGTGGTCCAGGCGACATGGTCTTGCACGTACTCCGACGGCGGCCGGACGCAGTACGGCACCTCGGTGCGGCAGCCCCGCCAGGCAGTGTCCAGGCGCCAGAGCAGGCCGACGAACGCGACGAGTCCGCCCTCCATCATGATCACGCGAGTGCGAGGGAAGCGCTCGAAGGTCCCGTGGCAGAGGATCGAAGCGAGGTGACCGAGCATGCCGGCGCCGCACAGTGCGTGATACTCGGTATAGAAGTCCGGCAGTCCGGCGGCGGTGACCGGTCCGGCGATCCCGACTCCTTCGAAGTGGGTGTGGATCGCGACGGGGAGAGAGAGTTCGTCACACGCCTGCCAGATCGGGTCATGGACGGGGTTGCCGTACGGGATGCGCGCCGCGCCCGGCAGGAACACGCCGGCGATCTCCTCGCGCCCTCCCAGGCGGCGGATCTCCTCGGCCGCGGCCTGAGGATGCTGTGGGGTGACGATCAGCAGCCCGCGCAGCCTGGGCTCGCGGACCAGCCATTCGTTCAGCAGCCAATCGTTATACCCGCGGCACAGGCCCGCGGCCAGGTGCGGGTTGGGCAGGACTGCGAACGCGGCGCCTTCGTCGGGCGTGAGGATCCCGTAGCTGACGTCGAAGGGATCGAGCACCAGCGAGCGGACGCGCTCAAGCGTTTGGCCGACGAACAGCACACCCTCGCCGGCGGCCGCCCGATCGTAGACGTCCTGGCGCAGCCAGCCGCTGGGGTGATACCAGGGGTAGGACGGCATCCCGAGTCCGTTGGTACCGGACTGCTGCACCAGTTCGGCGGTGGCGCCGTCGAGGTAGGGCAGTAGGTCACGCAACGAGTCGTAGCCCACGTGGATATCGCAGTCGATCAGCATCCACTCACCATACATTCCGATGCGCTCACGATGTGAGGGATCCGCGCACTCGGTCTCTCACCCGCGCGATCAACCTCGTGCGCGCCATTGCGCGCTTTCCCCAACGGCGTCTCGACGGCCGACCGATCGGCGCAGCGGACGCCATCGTTACCAACGGTGCCGGCGTCACTGTGCTGGAGGCCCTGTGCACGCCAGGTCCCGTGATCGCGTTCCGTCCGCCCGCCGGGCACGGCAAGGCGTCAACCGACGAAATGGTCCGCCGGGACCTTGCCCTGGTCGCCGAGGACGTGCCGGCACTGGTGTCGGCGGTCGCCCGGCTGGCCGGCGATCACGCGCTCGTGACCCGTGTGGAGAAGGCCGCGGAGCGCTGGGCACCGGGGCGCAACCTACGAGACTACGAGACGATATCCGGGAAATTGGGGCGCCCGTCCCGTCGGACGAGGTTCGCGTCGCTGTGCGAACGGAGGCGTCCGCGTGCGTTCGGAATCTCTGTCTCAGGAACCCGGCGCGCTCTTCCGCGGCCGCCTGCCAGTGGCGAGTACGCGGATCGTGCTGCCCAGGCCGAGCGCGATCAGCCCGACCGACACAATGCGGAGCCTCCTCTCGCCAGCGGGCGTCAGCGGCATGGGCGGTGGATAGCCGATCCGGGCGATGGTGGCCGACGTCCATCCCATCCACCACCCGCCGCAGACGAGTTGAAGCGTGTTCCGTGCCTCGGACTCGAGCCGGCGCCGTCCCAGGAGGAGGATGGTGGCCCAGACGCCGGCGCAGCCGATGCTGTACGCCGTGTAGGTGTTGCGGCTCGTCTTCATCGGTGGGCTCGGGTCTCGGAGTCTGAGGGTCCGATGCTTCATCCTGACCGCGTCGTCTCGTGGGCGCCGGTTGATTGTGACAGCGCGGGCGCGGGACGCGTGCGCATCGAGGCATCAAGGCTCGTGCGTGATGGCAGCGACGCCGGCGAGCGACACCCTCACGCACCGCTCTCCCACAGAAGCTGGAGCAGACCCGCGGATGGTCGACCGGCAGGTCTGAGACCGGCGCGCGGCGCTCCCCAATGATGTTCTCGAAGCGCGGCCATGCCATCGATCCCCAGCTTGCCGACAATCCCCGCCGCCGCACGTAATCCTGTGAAGCGGACGACGGGTCTCGAACCCGCGACCTTCGGCTTGGGAAGCCGACGCTATACCAACTGAGCTACGGCCGCGCGGTGAGGAATTGTAGGCGTCGGGCCTGGAGGGCGTGGCCCCAGTAGCTGCCCACACCGCCATCACGAAGCGGTGCGCCCGAGATTAGTTGCTATGCGCAATACTTGATGTATGCCAACATCTTCCGGTGCCGGGCCGCCGGCGGTGGATCCGCTGATCGACGCGGTGCTGCACGCAA
>JBOGYE010000046.1:0-9274 GCA_050696635.1 Solirubrobacteraceae bacterium
TGGCTGTGCTGGGCGTAGAAGGCGGCGGTACTCGCGGTGAAATTGCCGTGCAGCGTATGGATCACGGGCGTCTGGATCCGATCGGCCATCGCCAGCGCGGTAAACCCACAGTGGTCGTGCACGACGTCGAACCGCCGGCCCGGTGGAGCACGATCGATCAGCTCAAAGGCTCGAGCGACATGATCTACCTCATACAGCGACCGTTCGATCTCGTCCGGGTGCGCTTCGTCCAACAGCGTCACGACCCGCGCGGCCGACCGTGACCCTGGCGCGCAGAACAACGTCACCTCGTGGCCGCGTTCGACGAGAGTCTCGGTGAGTGCGCTGACGACCGACTCAACGCCACCATACCCGGGCGCCGGGATCGGGATCCAGGGCGGTGCGAGCATCGCGATCCGCAGCGGCACCGCAACCTTGGGCGATCGGAACGGCTCGATGTCGAGCACGCGCGGCCCGCTGTCGCGCACCCGCCCCGTTCGTGCAGTCACGGATTCCACGGCACTCCTCGCGCGCCTCTAAAGGGCTGCGGTCGCGAGGCAGAGAGGTCGATCAAGGACCGAGCGAACCGGTTGCCGCCGAGCATCAGGCCCAATGGCGTCACAATGGAGCATAGCGGTCCACCGGCTATTTCCGAGCTGAATGGTCGGAATCATGTGGTAGCCTCGGTGGTGAGCTCAGTGAGTCCCAGCTCTTCTCGCTCCCGAGCGGCGTCTATTGTCAGAAGGGCAGAAAGGCGGTTGGCCATGGCCACCGCACCAAAGCAGGACCGCGCCGAGCCGGCACGATGAGCACCTGCACGCTCAGTGCACCCGTCGAGCAGGCGGCGGAACCTATGGCGAGCGGGACCTACCGCTGGGAATGCGGACACCCGCTCCCGGTCTTCGGCGGCGGCCGTCACCGGGTCTACTTCGAGCCCGGCATCACCGCGCTGGACAACCCGGTGATGGACCGGGTCTGCCCCGACTGCGGGCGCTGCCTACCCGGCAAGAACGCATGACCGTCGAAACCGCTCTCCTCATCCTCCATGTCTAGCATCGGCTGCGCCGGCTGTCGGCTGCGGTTCACTCGGGCGCAGGCCGCCCACCTCGGCAACTGCCCGCACTGCGCTCAGCCGATGGCGCAGTTCGCCAACCCTGAGCAGATCGTCGGTTTCCGTCTTTACACCCCGGAACCGGTCAACGACCCGCTGCCAACCGCGGTCGCGATCTCGCTCCCGGCCCCCGACCCACGCGGACACCGGCCATGACCGACGTCCACCTCCGGTTCCTCCGCAGAATCGCGCGTCAACGCCAGCGCGCGCTCGACGAGCATGACGCCAACAACCACGCAGCCAGCCCGGGCTCATCACGGCGGCGGCAGCAGCTCCAACACGTTGCGGAGCGCGCCGATACGCACGTGACCGAAGCCAAAGCGCGACGGCAATCGGTGGGCAAGTCCAGTCCATGAAGATCGCCGACAACCAGCAACTGCGGCTCCTCGATCAGCTCCGCCACGCCGATGGCCGACCAATCCCATTCGCCGAGCTGCGCACCGGCGGGGTCGCCTTCCCAGCGGTCGTTGTCGCCGAACTGGAGCTGAACGGATATCGCATCGAGCGAGTCCGAGATCACGGGCAAATGATCGGCGTACGACTGCAAAACCCAGGACCAGCCGAAACGCCCAACCAACCCCCACAACCCGGACGACCCCGGATGCGCACCACCAGCCCACCGCGCCCGGATATCCGCCACGCAACATGAGAACAACGGCAGGGCGTGACGATCCCCTCGTGTGGAGGCTCGCCGTTCAGTCCATTGAAGGGACCGGGGTGTAAGCGATTTGCCGTCAGGCGATCCGCCCGTGGGGAACGGGCCGATCGATGGACAGCGGCAGCAGCGGAGCGTGCCTGCCGTCAGTCCGGATCTTGCGGATGAGCAGACGCTCGCCGATACCGAGCAGACGCGCGTCGATCTTGCGTACGCGGGCGTCGTGGCGTGAACGGGGATCGAAGCGCACGATGTCACCGAGGGTGTCGACGGCGACGCACGACTGGGTGCCGTGGCAGGCGATCCCGTCCAGCTCGTGGTCCGATGTGCCTGAGGGGGCGTCGAAACCGACCTTGGCGTCGACCTTGACGCGCAGCACCCGCTGGCAGGTGAGCGCGTCGAAGCTGATCGCCGTCCCGTCGTCGTCGGTCGCCGTGCGCTGCGACCGCGTCGGACAGGCCAGTCCGGTCAGGGCCTTGCCGTCTTCCACGTCGATGCGCCGTTGTGCGATGTGCCGGTTGGCGGGGTCGCGGGTGACCGCGGCGCCGCCGTCCTGCTCGCGCCTGTACGAGCGTGACGCCCACCAGCTGCTTGCGGCCGGCCTGCGCGGTGGCAAGAGCGTCCCCGCCAGCGTCGGCTCGCACCCGGCCGTGATGCTGACCTTGACCGCGCCGTCATTTGGGCCGGTCCACGGCAACCGCGACAACGGACGGCCGTGCAGGTGCGGCCGTCTGCACGACGGCGACGATCCGAAGCTCGGCACGCCGCTCGACCCGGCCCGCTACCGCTACGCAGACCAGGTCGTCTGGAACCGCTTCGCGCCCGAGTTGTGGAAGCGGACCGTCCAGGCGATCCGTCGTCGCTTGGCGAGCGCGCTCGGCGTGCCACGCTCGAAGCTTGCCGAAACGGCCCTCGTTCGGTTCGCGAAGGTCGCCGAGTTCCAGCGATGCGGCGTCGCCGCTCCGGCAAGACCCGCAACGGCTCCAAATGGCTTGACTGGGCACTCGAGGAAGCCGCGCTGGCCGCGACTCGCTCCAAGGACACCTACCTCGCTGCCCAATAGGCCCGCCTGCGTCCGCGCCGCGGGCACAAGAAAGCGCTCGGCGCCGTCAAACACTCGATCATCGTCGCCTGCTGGCACATGCTCAGCACCGGCGAGCTCTACAACGACCTCGGCGGCGATTACTTCGCGCGTCGCGATCCCGCCAAGACCGCCAAGCGGCTCGTCGCTCAACTCGAACGCCTCGGCCACATCGTCACCCTCAACGACGCGATCGCCGCCTGAGCCGACCCGCGACCCCAACGGCCCTTCCCGAAAGGGGGTCGCGATCCCAACGTCATTTTCCTGTCAGCCGATGCCGCCCAGCACGAACATGGTCCGCACGGCATGCGACGCCGGGGAACTGGTGGTGGAGATGCCCTCATTGTTGTACTGCCAGGCGCAGATCCGCCAGCGACCGGGCCGGTGCAGCTTCCTGTAGAGGTGCACGGTGTAGTAGCCGCGGTGGCCACGGTCCACCGGCCGCTCGCGGGCAAGCTCGATGTAGGCGCCCGGATGGTTCTGCTCCGTAAGGCCGAGATCCGAGCGACAGCGCAGCGGGCCGCCCGCCCGCGGGAGGGCCAGCAGCGCGTCGACGTCGGCACCTAGGGTGTTGGACGGGGCTGAATCGTGGCCGGAGAAGGTGAGCCGCAGCCGTTGCCCCACCCGCGCATGCCTGGGAAGGCCGATATGGATGCTGTTGGTGCTCGTGGCCGCTGCACTCGCGGCTCCGAAGGCCCCCACGGCGAGTGAGACGAGCAAGATGCGGCGCATAGTCTTTCTCCTTTGACCGTGACGCTCCACCGCGACTCGGCATCCTACCCGTTTGCGGATCGGTGGTTGCAACACTCTTGCTGCGCCTGGGGCCTACGCCACAGCCGGGTGATAGAGGCGGGTTTCACGTTCTTGTTCGTTGCCGTGCGCCCATCAGCGCACGGCGTACGACGAAGGCAGCGGCACGGCGGCCGGCGCCGTCAGGCGACGACCCGAATTGCGTCGCGACCGCAAAGCGGGTGCGCTGCCGATTGGGTCGCGCACCTGCTGTTCGCCAGCCGAAGGTGCGGCGGGTCGGTCGGAACGAGCCGGCCGACCCGATGTTGCTGCGTTATCGCCGATGTTGCTGCGTTATCGCCTTATTCGCAGGCCGGCGTTGGCGGAGATCGTCGGCGACGGCCGTCCGTGGACGGTGCTGATGATCTCGCTGCTGTCGATCCCCTGGAGATAGATACTGGTGATGCCCAGGTTGGCATACCCGAGCTGGCGCTGGATAACCACGAGAGGGACGCCTTCGTGGGCCATCTCCACCGCATGAGCGTGCCTGAGCTGATGCGGCGCGAATCGTCGGCGGACACCTGCCGCCGCGGCGGCGTGATGCACCTGCTTTCGGGCGGCTGAGGCTTCCCAGCGCCGCCCGGCGGTCGGCCCGTGAATCACGCACAACACCGCGCCGATCGGGAGCTCTCTCCGGATCTCAAGCCACGGCTCGAGCTGCTCCCACGCCCAGCGGTCCATCCCAACCTCGCGCCGCTTGCCCTTCCCTGAGCGGACCAGCACCGACCCGGTCTTCGCGTCCAGGTCCGTCTCGGTCAAGGCGAGCCCTTCGCTGATCCGTAGCCCAGCGCGCCACAGGATCGCGATCAGCCCGCGGATCCGGTCGGCGTAGGGTCCTGGTCCGGCTTGGCGCATCACGAGGATGATCTCCTCGACCGTCGGCGGGTCGGCCGGGTAGCGCAGCCCCTTGTTCGGCGGCGCGCACCCCGCTGAGTGTCCCGGCGTCGCGGCCGGCGACCGCAGCCGGCCGGTGACGTCGACCAATCTCTGCTCGGACATGATGTCCTCCATCAGGTCGGCCCGGAACGCGGCGGCGCCCACACACCGGGCGCTTGCATAGTCGGCCCAGCGTCCCACGAGACCCATGCGGACGCCAGGGGTCGCGGTACGCTGCCGGGATGACGTTCACGCGCATCACCGTACGCGCCGATCAGATGGACGGAGTTCCATGCATCCGCGGTCTGCGGATCCCGGTCGCGACCGTCGTCGGCATGGTCGCTGAAGGCATGAGCACTGACGAGATCCTCGCCGCCTACCCGGACCTCGAAGCTGCCGATGTTCAGGAAGCCCTCCGGTACGCGGCCGAGGCCGTCCGTGAGCGTGAGCTGCCACTCGCGGGTTGAAGTTCCTGATCGACAACGCGCTCTCGCCGGTCCTCGCGCACGCTCTTGCTGGACTTGGCCATGACGCCGTCCACGTTCGGGACCTCGGGATGCAGGCCGCGTCCGACGAGGCGATCTTCGACCGCGCGGCTGAAGAGGGTCGCGCGGTCGTCTCGGCGGACACCGACTTCGGCACGCTCCTGGCAACGCGTAAGCAGACCAAGCCGTCAGTCATCCTGTTCCGGCACGGCAGCCAGCATCGACCTGCCGACCAGGCCGCGCTGCTCCGGGCCAACCTGCCGCAGCTCGAGCAAGCGCTCCAGGCCGGCAGCATCGTCGTGATCGCGCCCGACCGGATCCGGGTCCGGCCCCTCCCGCTCCTCCCATAGCCCAGCAACAACCGGAGGGGCAGCCTCAGCCGCCGTCCCAACGCTACCCGTCGACGCCTGTTTGGGCCAAACGAGTGCGGTGGCTCCTCTTCGCGCCGAGCAGCGACGTCGTGGCAGCGTGCGACGTCGCTCCCTCAGCGGCAGAGCAGCTGCCGGCCAGCATGGCCGTCGCTGCCGCGAGCCCCCGGCAGGTCGTGCGATTGGGGTCCTCGAAGTATTCGACCGGCACAGCGGAGGTTCCAGTGGCAACGGCGCATTGCTACTGGAACCCGGTCCGAGCCGCAGACCCCATAGTTCCAGGGGTAGATCTGTTCGTCGAGGCAGCCCGCGTTACGTTTTGGCGCCACCGATGCAGGTAAAGACATATGGATCGTTCAAAGCACAGTGACGCGCGCTTGCTGTTCGCATCGGCAGAAGACGACGGCGCGTTTCGCGTCTTGTATGACCGATATGCGGATCGGATCTACCGTTATCACCTGAAGCGCTGCGCCGACCAGGACGCCGCCTGGGATCTGGTCGCCGAGACGTTCGCGCAGGCATGGATCGTGCGGCGCGCGTTTCGTGACGTGACCGAAGGCTCGGCCGCCCCCTGGCTGTTCGGAATCGCGCGCAATGTGCTGTTGCAATCGGTGCGCCGTCAGCGGCTGGAGGACGGTGCACGCCAACGGCTTGGACTGCTGGAGCGATCAGAAGCGGACGAGGTCGTGCCGGACCAGAGCTGGCTGGATGGCGTCGACGAGATGCTTGACGGTCTGTCTGAGAACCAGCGGCGCGCGGTCCAGCTGCGCGTGCTCGATGACATGAGCTACGAAGGCATCGCCGGGCGTTTGGCGATCACGCCCGAGACCGCGCGGATGCGAGTCCACCGCGCGCTCAAGACGCTTCGCCACAAATACCTGCGGATCGAAGGAGGAACCTGATGAGCACCGAGATTAAGCGACGGGAACTGGGCGACAGGCTGCAAGCAGCGTTCGCCGCCGACCTGCAAGCGCAGCCAGCCATGACTCAGCTGCGACCGCGGCGCGAACGGTTCGCGACGCGGCGGGCTCGGTGGCTGTTGGCGACCGGGCTTGCGCTGATTGCGGCCCCGAGCGTCGCGTACGCGGCCGGCGTATTCACAAGCTCGCAGAGCGTGGCGAAGTCGCTGCCGGCAAGCGACGTCATGCTCGGACTCGAGCAGAAACCAACGTGCACGGTGGTGCAGGCCGGGGTCCGCTACAGCTGCACGCTGTCAAGGGCGCTGCCCGCGGATCCGACGACTCAGCTGACGCCAGAGCAGTCCCACGAGCTCGCCGGGGCAAGGACGCCCGGGATCGAGAAGTATCTGGCCGAGGGCGCTGCGATCAGCCGCCCGGACTGGATGCACGAGCAGGCGCTGATCGCCGCCTCCAGGCACGCGCTACTTGAGAGCTTTGGCTTTACCGACGCACAGCTGCAGGCCTATGACGCAGCTCTGGTCGCTGGAACCGACGGGATCGGCACCGGGCAGTTCACGGGGGTCGTGGTGCCGATTGTCGGCGCCGACGATCGGATCGACGGCGGCTGTCGAGCGACCGACGGCAACGGGACGCAGTGGGACTGCTATCTCGGCCAGGCGGCCGTCAACCAGCAGATCGTCACTGCCGTAGGCGCGACCGTGCCAAGCGGCGGGGTCGGATACGGCCCGACCGTCCAAAAGGGTCCGTACGTGACCAATCCCTGCTCCACGAGCAGGACGGCGACGGTCTGCATGGCGGGTTGAGCGGCCGGGGCCCCCGATTACGAGCTCTGCTCAACGCTCCGCGACGGCCGGGTCTGGGTGCCGGGAAGCCGCCGGCATGCCGACCCGCGAATCTGCTCCTCCCCGCGGAACAGTGGCGAGCGGCCCGGGCGACATTTCGCCCGGGCTGTCGAGTAGCCACTCGACGACCCGGCGTGACTGGACGCCCTCCGCGAGGGACAGGACGAGCTGCTTCATCGCCTCGCGCGCGAGCAGGACACGACCGCGGAGTCGCAGCTCGTCGACGACGATCTTGTCGTCGACGACGGCGATACCTCGCAGGAGGGTGAGCTGCGGAAACTGATCGGGCCACGCCTCCCGAACTGATCTACCCGGGCTGCTGACCGAGGCGACGACTGGACCGGCTTCACCGACCACCTCACGGCCACCGTCGGACAACCACCGCCGCTCAGCCCTTCTCCGGTCACCGGAAGGGCCGAGGCCAGCTAGCTGCTCGGGACTGGAAGGGGCCACGATCTCCCCCCGCGCGACACCGCCGGACGCGGCCGCTGTCGGGCAACCTCAGCCACGAACTGAGCCGCGATGTCGTGACTCCTCTCGTCGACGAGAAATCGCGCGGTGCGGGCCAGCCGCGTCATTCTGACGTCGCCGATGCGATCGCGCGCCGGGGAGGTCGCATCGTGACGGAAGCGCTCGTGGGGCTGGCGGACGCGGGAGGGCGCCCGCAGGCCCGCGATCAGGGCTTGGATGTGAGCGGGTACCGCCCGGGATGCTGGAGCGAGTCAAGCGCGAGATCGACGTCGAGTTCGGGCCAGCAGAGATGGCTCGGGTTGGGGCGCTCGAGGTGCAGGATCGCTTCAACGGTGGCCTGCTTGAACCACGGGTACTCCTCGAAGGGGAGAAAGAACTCTTGGCCGTCGATCAGCATCCAGAAGCCGTGCTGGGAAATGTTGGTGACCTCAGCGGTCGAAGTGGCGGTTCCAGGCATGCCTGATCTCCTGCTCGTGATCGATGACCAACTGTAGGGCGCGGCTCAAGTCCTGACCGCTGAGCTGGTAGTTGCGCGCGATCTCGATCTGCGGCTCGATCCAGAACTTCGCCTCCCCGTCGGGCGACTGGACATGGATGTGAAGTCGCTCCTCCTCGCGCGAGAAGAAGAAGAACCGGAAGGGTCCGTCGCGAAAGACCGTTGGGCTCATGCCAGGACGACGATGCCAGACCTCACGGTCGCCACCGGCCAGGATCGTGAGGTCAATCGTCGTCCAGTGGAGGACGTCATGCAATCCGTACCGTGGCTTGATCGCGCGGGCAGGCGCCGGTCCCCAGCGACCACCTCCAGCTTTCACCGAGGCGTGCCGCCCCGCAACAAAGGGCTCTGCTACCCGCCGGATCCACCGACCGTGGACGAGATCATCGCCGTTATGCGCGCCGCGGGCGCTGGCCCCGAGGGAGTTCGGCTGCGTGGCGTCATCGTCGTGCTCTGGCGCGCGGGCCTACGGATCACCGAGGCGCTCGCGCTCAACGAGACCGATCTTGACGCCGATCGCGGTGCTGTGCTGGTCCGCCACGGCAAGGGGCGACAAGCGCCGCGAGGTAGGCATGGACAGGTGGGCCTGGGCGCACCTCGCGCCATGGCTTGAGATCCGCAGCGACCTGCCGGCCGGCCGGCTGTTCTGTGTGGTGCGTGGTCCTACCCGGGGCTGCCCGTGCTTGCCGGCTGGGATGCGAGCGCAACTGCACCGCGCGGCGTTGGCAGCCGGCGTCCGGCGCCGGTTCGCGCCGCACCAGCTTCGGCATGCGCACGCCGTGGAGATGTCACGCGAGGGCATCTCGCTGATCGTGATCCAGCGCCAGCTTGGACACGCGGACCTTGCGATCACCTCCAGATACCTCCGCGGCATCGACAACACCGAGATCATCGCGGCTGTCCACGAACGACCAGCGCCGATGATCCCCGCCGACCCGCGGATCGCTCTTCACGTTTGAGGAACCCCGCCGGCGGCTGAGGCCTCTGGCCGCGCTCAGGCGTGGCCAGGGGTCGTCAGCGGAGGGACGGCATGTCGCCGATCCGATCGTGCGGCTCCGAGGTCGCGCGGCAACGAATGCGATCGCTGGCGGACGACGTCTCCGCGGGGACGTCGGGACGCGCTACGTCGCCGGTGCGATCACCAGCTTCGTGGCCTGCCGAATGACCGAAGCGATCGCCCGCGAGACGCGCTGTCCGCGCC
>JBOGYE010000047.1:0-8005 GCA_050696635.1 Solirubrobacteraceae bacterium
GGTCCAGCGTCAGCAGCGCCGCGCTGCGCGCCGGCAGCGTGACCGCGTAGGTGGCGCCGGCGCCGCGCGAGCGCACGGTCTGCGCGGCCGGTGCCGCCAACAGCCCGGTGGTCGTGACGGTTCCGAAGCTCTTGCCGCCCAGTGTGACCCCGGTGGTTGCGTACGCGCTGCCGGCGCGCAGTCGCTCGACCGTCCCCGCGCCCGCGTGACCCGGGACGCGGACCAGCGCCAGCGCCGAGCGTGTCAGGCTGTCGTCGATCAGCAGCACCCGGACACGATGGTCGGGCGCCAGCGTCGCCCAGGCCCGCAGGCGACCCTGGCCCGGAGCGCGGATCGCCAACAGGCGCGAGCCCGGCGGCGCCGCCTGGGCGAACATCAGCGCGCCGTAGTACAGCGGCGCGACGGTCGCCTGCCAGCGCCCGCCCCGCCTGGCGAACTCGAACAGGTCGTTGACCGAGTTGGTGTAGGTGTGCAGGTTGACCCCATCGACGCCGGCGTCGAAGTCGTAGAACAGCGCGTCCAGCAGCCACAGCGCAGACGCGAGCGTGTCGCTCACCCCGGCCCTGCCGTTGCAGCTGATCGAGCCCATCTCGTCGACCCTGAAGCGGGCGCCGTCGCGGTGCGCCAGCGCGATCGTGGGGCCGACGTCGCCCAGCACCGTCCGTGACGCGACCAGGGTCAGCAGGTCCGGCACGCTCGGGTAGCCGGTTGAAGCTGGGTCGGTGTCGCACTGGCTCAGCGCATACTCGTGCCAGGTCACCACCCGCACGCGCGATCGGGGCGACAGCAGTGCGTCGAAGCCGTCGAGCAGCGAAACGTCGCCGCCGTCCGGCCCGGCGATCGGCACCGGCGGCAGCACCGCCAGCGCGCGCGACCAGTCGCGCAGGTAGTCCTTGATCCCGTAGCCCTGCCCGCGCGCGTACACGGGCGCGCCGACCCTGCTGTACCACGGGACCGGAGCGCCGTGGCGCAAGCGATACCACGGGACCTGCGAGTACAGCAGCGGCTCGTTGCCGAGTTCCAGGGCCTCGATCTGGCGTGCGCCGAGCCCGTCGATCAGCCGTCTTGACTCCAGCGCGTCGATCCGCGGCCGGTTGGCCTCCAGCCCGACCCCCAGGATCAGGTGGGCGCCGAGCGCCTGCGTCAGCGCGCCCGCCGACGCGACCCAGGACGGTGTCAGGTCGTAGGTGATGCCCAGCGGGCGGCGCATGCCGGGCACCGGCCACCAGCTGCGGTCGCCGCTCTGGCCGCCGATCCGCAGCACGGTTCCGCCGTCGGGGTCGAGGCTTCGCACCAGCGCAACCAGCACCGGGTCCACGCCCGCGGCCGTCGTGCCGCCGGCCAGGACGGGGATCGAGCGGTACTCGAGCGCCAGACCGAGCCAGCCGCGAGCGCGTGGACGGCCGTGCTGGGTCGAGGTGACGGTGAGCGAGGACACGAACGCATCCGCCGTGGGGATCGGCAGCGCGCATGCGATCGCCAGGCCGGCGAAGGCCGCTGCGAGACCGAGCTTGCGTGGGGGCAGCGGCATCCGGCGCCAACCTACCCCAGTTCGGGGTCGGCCGAGCTCAGGCGGCCAGCCAGCGCTCGATCAGCAGCCTCGCGATCGAGACGGCCGGGGGCAACTGGAAGCCGGCAGCGCGGTCCCCGTGTGATGCGGCGGCGACCGCCTCGCGTGGGTACCAGCCGACCTCCTCCAATTCGCCGTCGGTCGCACGAGGCGCGCCCCCGCGCGACTCGGCGTGGAAGCCGAGCATCAGCGAGCTCGGGAACGGCCACGGCTGCGAGGTGACGAACACGGGAGCGCGCGCGTGGATCCCCGACTCCTCCGCCACCTCGCGTAGGACCGCCTCCTCGGCCGACTCACCGGGCGCGACGAAGCCCGCGAGTACCGACAGACGGCCGGGCGGTCCGCCTGCTCGCCGGCCCAGCAGCAGCCGGCCGTCGTGCTCCACGGTCATGATCACGACCGGATCGGTGCGCGGGAAGTGCTCGGCGCCGCAGGCCGAGCATCGGCGCGTGGCGCCGCCCTCCGCGGCGACCGTCGCCGCGCCGCAGTTGGCACAAAAGCGGTGGCGACGGTGCCAGCTGAGCATCGCCGCGGCGTAGGCGGCAAGCCCCGCCTCAGCGGCCGGCAGTGTCGTGCCGGCATCACGCAGCGAGGCGAGCCGAGCCGTCGCGGCGAGGTCGGACGGCAGCGACACCGTCGGGGGGTCAAGGTCGAGCGCGAACACAGGCGTGCCGTGCTCGAGTCCGAGCAGGACCGGGTCGTCGCCATGGCCGGCCGGCAAGGGCGCCCGAGCCAGTGCGACCTCGCTCGCGCCGGTGCCGTCACCCTCGCCGTCGCCGTTCAGCAGCACTCCGTCGCTGCCCGCCAGCACCGCGCGAGCCGCTGGGTCGCGCAGCTGGTGCGCGACCCAGTCCGGGTCCTTGCGCTCGGTCGATGCGCGGTCGAGCGCGGCGCCGGTGAACGGCAGCCGCGTCACCCGAGCTCGAGCACCAGCTTGCCGGTGTTCTCGCCGCGGAACAGCCGCAGCAGCGTGTCGCCGAACACGTCCACCCCACCGGTCACGACATCCTCGAAGCTGCGCAGCTGACCGGAGGACAGCCAGCCGGCCATCTCGCGCGCCGCCTCCTGGTAACGATCGGCGAAGTCGAACACGAGGAAGCCGGTCATCGTCGCGCGGTTGACCAGCAGCGACATGTAGTTGGCCGGACCGCGCATCCCGTCGGTGGCGTTGTACTGCGAAATCGCGCCACAGATCACCACCCGGGCGCCACGCGCGAGCCTCGCCAGGCAGGCGTCGAGGATCTCGCCACCGACGTTGTCGAAGTAGACGTCGATCCCGTCCGGGCAGGCACGCCGCAGCTCGGCTCCGACGTCCTGCGACTTGTAGTCGATAGCCGCATCGAAGCCGAGCTCTTCGACGACGTGCCGGCACTTCCTCGCGCCGCCCGCGATCCCAACCGCCCGGCAGCCCTTCAGCCTGGCGATCTGGCCGACGACTCCGCCGACCGCTCCGGCGGCCCCGGACACCACGACCGTGTCGCCCTGCTGCAGCCGGCCGACCTCGAGCAGTCCGAAGTATGCGGTCATCCCCGGCATTCCCAGCGTGCCGAGGTACGTGGGCAGCGGGGCCAGGGCGGTGTCGGCCGGCGTCGCGGCGGCGCCGTCGAGCACGGCGTACTCCTGCACGCCGGTCATCCCGGTCACGAGATCGCCGGGTCGGTGAGCGGAATGGTTGGACGCGATCACCTCACCCGCGCCGCCGGCCCGCATCACCTCGCCGATCTTCACCGGCGGCACGTAGGAGCGCGCGTCGTTCATCCAGCCCCGCATCGCCGGGTCCAGCGACAGGCAGCGGACCCGCACCAGCACCTGCCCGTCGCCGGGCTCGGGCACCGGCTCGGAGCCGTGCTCCCAATCCTCAGGCTTCGGCAGTCCGACCGGCCGCGCGGCCAGCCTGACCTGATGGTTGATGGCATCCATGGGTGCTCCTCGGGTTGGCCGCGCGCGGTGCCCGCGCGCGGTGTTCGCTGGCGGGCAGGCTACCCATCTGGACGAGCGCGGCCGTCCCCGCCAGCCGCGTAGAGTTAGCGCCATGGCGCGCACTCCCCTGGAGCAGACCGAGCGGCTGACCGCCGCCGAGGTGATCCACCCACGTTTCACCGCGCTGCCGGCGAGCGCCACCGTCGGCGATGTGCGCGACTGGTTCGCGCAGTCAGACCACCGGCGGATGGCCTTCCTGGCCGACGGCGACCGCTACGCCGGCTCGATCGAGCGCGACGCGCTGTTCGGCGCCGGGATCGACTTGACGGCGCCGGCATCCGCGCTGGCATCCCCCGGCCCGATCGTCGCGCCGGACGATTCCGCGCGGGCGAGCTTCGAGCTCGCGACCGAGACGGAGGCCAACCGCGTTCCGGTCGTCGACGGCGACGGACGCCTGCTCGGCGTGGTGGGCGTGACCGAGGACCGGCGCGCATTCTGCGGCGGCCCTCAGGGTCCTCGGCCGGACCGTGCGGCTCCCCCGGCCGCCGCAACCTGATCGAGCAGCGACGCGGCGGCGTACAGCGCGAACGTCGCCGGGATCTCGGCCCCGACCAGCTCCGCCAGTTCGACGACGGCGCCGATCACCGGCGCCAGCTCCAGCCGCTTGCCGGCCTCGAGGTCCTGCAGCATCGAGGTCCGGTGAGCGCCGACGCGCCGCGCCCCCTCGATCCGCCGCTCGATCGACATCTCCAGATCGCGACCCAGCCGGCGCGCGACCTCGAGCGTCTCCTCCATCACCGTGGTGATCAGCGCCCGCACGAGCGGATCGGTGGCGATCTGCACCATCGTCGCGCGGGTCAGCGCGCTGAGCGGGTTAAACGCGACGTTGCCGAGCAGCTTGATCCACATGTCGTTGCGGATATCGGGCTCGACCGGGCACTTGAGGCCGCCCGCGACCATCGCCTCCGACAGCTCGCGACAGCGCTCCGACCGCGACCCGTCCGGCTCGCCGATCGAGAAGCGCGTCCCCTCCAGATGCCTGACGACGCCGGGAGCCTGAAGCTCGGTCGAGCTGTAGACGACGCAGCCGATCGCGCGGCGCGGCTCGAGCACGGCGCTGACCGCGCCGCCCGGATCCACGGCCTCGATCCTGCGCCCTTCATATGGCCCCGTCTCGCCGAAGAAGTACCACCACGGAATCCCGTTCTGGGCGGCGACGACGCTCGTTTCAGGCCCGAGCAGCGGCGCCAGCAGCGGCGCCGCCGACGCATAGTCCTGCGCCTTCAGCCCGAGGATCACGTGGTCGACCGGCCCCACCTCGGCGGGGTCTTGAGTGGCGGGAACGCTCGCGTGAAAGTCGCCGCGCGGGCTGTGGACCTGCACCCCGTTGGCGCGCATCGCGGCAAGATGCGCACCGCGCGCGATCAGGGTGACGTCGGCCCCGCCGCGGTGCAGCGACGCGCCGACGTAGGCGCCGATCGCGCCCGCGCCCAGGACCGCGATCCTCACTGCTTGACCAGCTGGGCCAGCAGCCGGCGCTGGACCTTGCCGGTCGGGCCCTTGGGGATCGCGTCGAGGTCGGCGATCACCGTCGGGACCTTGAACGGCGCCAGGCGTGCCGCGCAGTGCTCGGACAGCTCGCGCTCGCCGGCTGCACCGTGGGCCACCACGACCGCTGCCACGACCTCGCCGTACTTCTCGTCCGGCAGCGCGTAGGCGACCGCCTCGTCGACGGCCGGGTGCGTCAGCAGCGCCTCCTCGACCTCGAACGGCGAGATCTTCTCGCCGCCGCGGTTGATCAGCTCCTTGATCCGCCCGTCGAGCGTCAGGTACCCGTCGTCCGACAGCCGTCCCAGATCGCCGGTGCGAAACCAGCCGTCGCGGAATGCGCTCGCATTGGCCTCCGGGTTGTCTCGGTAGCCGTCGACGACCGTCGGCCCGGAGATCGACACCTCGCCGGCGACGCCCGGGGCCTGCGGGCGCCAGTCGTCGTCGAGGATCGCGATCTGCGGACCGGTCGCGCGGCCGACCGAGGCGTCGCGGCGATCCCCGGGCGGCAGCGGGTTTGATGCCATCTGGTGCGCGGCCTCGGTCATCCCGTAGGCCTGCAGCAGCGGCACCTCGAGCAGCCGCTCGACTCGCTGCGCCAGTGTCGGCGACAGCGCCGCCGAGCACGAGCGCGCGAAACGCAGCCCGTGAGGCGGAATCGGTTCGGTGTCGCCGCGCAGGCTGAGCACCTGGTGGATCGTCGGGACGGCCGAGAACCAGGTCGCTCCGTGCGCCACGCAGTCGGCCCAGAACGCGCCGGCGCTGAATCGCGGCGGGACCAGCACGGTGCCGCCGGATGCGAGCGTGGCAAGCGTCGAGGCGACCAGTCCGTGGACATGGAACAGTGGCATCACGCAGTGGCTCACGTCCGCCGGCGTCAGTGCGTAGCAGTCGATGATCCCGGCGATCGACGCGGCCAGGTTGCGCTGGCGCAGCGGGACGACCTTGGGGCGGCTGGTGGTCCCGCTCGTGTGCAGCACCAGCGCGACGTCGTCCGGGCGGGAACGCTCGCGGTCCGAGCCACGAGTGCCGGTGGCGGCGGCGGTCGCGGTGGTCTCGGTCCCGGCCCCCGCGCCGTCGAGCCGGAACCGTGCGACAGCGCGCTCGGTTGGGGCCACGTCGAGCCGGGCGACCCCCCTCTCCTGGCAGGCGCCGACCGCTCCGTGCTCGGCGCCGGGCTCGGTGATCAGCGCCCGCGGACGCAGGTCGTCGAGGTAACCGCGCGCTTCGGGGATCGTGTAGGCCGGGTTCAGCGGAGCGGCGGCGGCGCGCATCGACAGCACCGCCAGAAAGCAGGCGACCGCATGCGGGGCATTGCCGACCGACAGCGCGACGGTGTCGCCCGGCGCCACGCCCGCGTCGCGCAGCTGCGCCGCCAGCGCCGCCACCGTCTGGTGCAGCTCCGCGTAATTGAGCGCGAGCCCGCCGGGGACCAGCAGCGCCGGGTGGTCGTCTGACCGAGCGATCAGCTCGCCGACCGTGGCCGGTCGTGGCAGGGACTGTGGATCGGGCGTCATCGGTGGTCGGCGCGGTCTGCCTCAGCGCCCAACGAAGGCGCCCCTGGCCGACCGCGGGTCGGCGGCCCCACACAGCATATTGTCCGCCGCGACTTCGATCAGCTGGGCATGACCAAAGCCCCTCTCGCCCGGCCCGCTGTGGGCGACCCGATAGCCGCGCCGGCTCAGCCCGGCGGCCCAGCCGCGCGGGGCCGCGTGCTCGAGGGTCACGATCGGCGGCTCCTCCAGCTCCCAGACGCGAAAGCCGGTCTGATCCTCGCGCGTCAGACACCAGCGCGGCGCCGCGACGGCTGGGCCGGCGTCCTGGCCGCAGACGAGCGTGCGGGCCAGCAGCTGCAGCAGGATCTGCGGCTGGGCGTCGCCACCCATCGTCCCGAGCACCGCTCGAAACCCGCCGGCCGCGTCGGTGATCGCCACGGGTGCCAGCGTGTGCGGCGGCCGTCGACCCGGCCCCAGCTCGGCCGGGTGGCCGGCCGTCAGTGAGAAGCCCATGCCCCGGTTGTGCAGGAAGATCCCGTGCTCGGGCAGGATCAGCTGCGAGCCGAACCCCGCGCAGTTGGAGATGATCAGCGAGACGCCCATGCGCGCCGCGTCGACCGCGCACACGTAGGTGGTGCCGCCGCGGCCGTAGACGTCGGGCAGACCGCGACTGGCGCGCTCGGCCACCGCTTCTGCGCGCGGGCGCAGGCGCGCCGGCGACAACAGCTGCGCGCCGTCGGCATGCTCGTGCAGGACCGCGATCCGATCGCGCGCGGCCTGGCGCGCGGACTCGACCAGTGCGAACGCCCACAGTTCATCGTCCGGGTCAGCCGGGACGCCAACCGCGTCGGCGATCCAGGCGCCCGACAGCGCCAGGTAGCCCTGCGAGTTGGGCGGCACCGTCCACAACGTGGCGCCGAACGCGGCCAGCGTCAGAGGCGTCACCCAGTCCGCGCTGGACGCGGCCAGGTCCTGCTCGCTGAACAGGCCGGCCCCGAGCTTGACCAGCTCCGCTCCGGCGGAGCCCTCGTAGAACGCGGCGCGTCCTCCGCTCGCGACTGCGCGCAGCGCCGCGGCGACTCCTGGGACCGCCTGGGGGCGGCCGGCTCGCAGCGCGGTGTCGGCGCCGAACCCCGTCGCGCGCACCTGCGCGGGCAGCTCGCGCGACGCCTCCGCCAGCGCCCGGGAGACCGGAAAGCCGTGTTGGGCCAGCTCGATCGCGGGCGCCAGCAGCTCGTCGCGCCCCAGCGTCGCCAGGCGCGCGTGCAGCGCAATCAGACCGTCCACGAACCCGGGCACGGTGACGCTGCGGGCGTCGCGCTGGAACGGCATCCGCTGGTGGCCTTCGCCGCGCATCGCGTCGGGGTCCGCGCCCGTGCCGGCGCGGCCCGAGGCGTTCAGCGCGAGTGGCGAGGCGCCTCCGGCACCGACCACGACGGCGAACAGGTCCCCGCCCAGCCCGCACATGTGC
>JBOGYE010000048.1:0-6259 GCA_050696635.1 Solirubrobacteraceae bacterium
CCCCGACGTCGAGACCGCCTATCAGCACGTCGACGCGGCGACGATCTTCATGGTCCAGGACCCGGGCCGCTTCGACGTCATCGTGACCGACAACCTGTTCGGCGACATCATCACCGACCAGGCCGCCGCCATCATCGGCGGCATCGGGCTCGCGGCGTCGGCAAACATCAACCCGGACCGCGATGCCGACGGGAACTTCGTCGCGCCGTCGATGTTCGAGCCCGTCCACGGCTCGGCCCCTGACATCGCCGGCGAGGGGATCGCCAACCCGCTGGCGATGTTCCTGTCGGCCGCGCTGATGCTGCGCCACGGACTCGGACGGGAGGCGGAGGCGGCGGCGGTAGAATCGGCCGTCGATCGTGCGCTCGCCGACGGGTTGCGCACGCCGGATCTGGGCGGCGACGCCACGACAGCGCAGGCCACCCAGGCAGTCCTCGAACATCTGTAGCGCGCGCCCGCGCACCGAACACAAGGAGCCGTCGTGGAGCAAGCCGACCTCATCTGGCACAACGGAGAGCTGGTTGCCTGGGAGAGCGCGCAGATCCACGTACTGACCCACGGCCTGCATTACGGGACCAGCGTGTTCGAGGGCGAGCGCGCCTACTCGACCGCGAACGGCCCCGCGATCTTCCGCCACCAGGACCACCTCCGCCGGCTCCTGGCCTCGGCCGAGCTGTACTACATGCCCGTTCCCTACACGCTCGAACAGCTGCGCAGCGCCACGCACGAATTGATCGCGGCCAACGGCCTGGCCGAGTGCTACATCCGCCCGATCGTGTACCGCGGCTACGGCCAGATGGGGCTCAACCCGCTCGACTGCCCGGTGTCGGTGTCGATCGCGGTCTGGCCCTGGGGGGCTTACCTGGGCGCGGACTCCGCACAGCGTGGGATCCGCGCCAAGATCGCCAGCTGGCGGCGGATCTCGTCGGACTCGCTGATCCCGCACGCGAAGGCGTCGGGCCAGTACCTCAACAGCGTGCTGGCCAAGGTCGAGGCCACCAAGGCGGGCTACGAGGAGGCGATCCTGCTCGACGCCCGCGGCTTCGTCTGCGAGGGCACGGGCGAGAACGTGTTCGTCGTCCGCGACGGGCAGATCGTCACGCCGCCGCAGACCGCCGGGATCCTGGACGGGATCAGCCGCAAGTCGATCCTCCAGATCGCGCGAGATCTCGACCACGAGGTGGTGCAGCGCGATCTCGCGCGCGCCGAGCTGTACCTCGCCGACGAGGTGTTCCTGTGCGGCACCGCGGCCGAGCTGGTCCCCGTCTGCGAGATCGACGACCACCGGATCGGCGACGGCGTCCGCTGGCCGCTGACGGGCTCGATCCAGGACGTCTACACCGACGCGCTCCACGGTCGCGCGGATCGTTACCGCGAGTGGCTCGACCTCGTGCCGGTCCCGTCCGGGACCGCCGCCGGATGAGCGGCGCGATCGAGCTCTACGACACGACCCTGCGCGATGGCATGCAGGGCGAGGGGATGTCGCTGTCCGCGGGCGAGAGGCTGCGCGTCGCCCACCGGCTCGACCAGCTCGGGCTGGACCTGATCGAGGCCGGCTTCCCCGGCTCCAACCCCAAGGAGCTGGAGCTGTTCGGGCTGCTGGCCGGCGAGAGCTTTCGCCATGCGCAGGTGGCCGCCTTCGGGATGACCCGTCGGCGCGACGTGAGCGCCGAGCAAGATCCGGCGCTGCGCGTGCTGGCCGACTGCTTCGCGCCCGTCTGCACCCTGGTCGGCAAGACCTGGGAGCTGCACCTGGACAAGGTCGTCCGCGTTGACCGCGCCGAGAACCTGGCGATGATCGCCGACTCGGTCGCCTTCCTGGTGGCCGCGGGCAAGCGCGTGATCTATGACGCCGAGCACTTCTTCGACGGCTGGGCGCACGATCGCTCCTACGCGCTGGACTGCCTGCGGGCCGCGGCCGGCGCCGGTGCCGACACCGTCGTCTGCTGCGACACCAACGGCGGCACGCTGCCCGACGCGGTGCGCGCTGCGATGCGGGAGGTCGTCGGCGGGCTGGCGCCGGTCAGCTCCGGCGGACCGCGGATCGGGATCCACACCCACGACGACGCCGGCTGCGGCGTCGCCAACGCGCTGGCTGCGGTCGCCCAGGGCGCGACCCACGTGCAGGGGACGGTCAACGGCTACGGAGAGCGCTGCGGCAACGCCAACCTGGTCACGATCATCGCCAACCTGCAGCTCAAGCTCGGCCATGAGTGCCTGACCGCCGAGCAGCTTCACTCGCTGACCGAGACCGCGCACTACATCGCCGAGCTTTTGAACTTCACCCCCGATCCCGATGCCCCGTACGTGGGTCGCAACGCGTTCGCCCACAAGGGCGGGATGCACGTTGCCGGGGTTAGCGCCGACCCCGCGACCTTCGAGCATGTCGAGCCAGAGCTGGTCGGCAACCGTCGCGAGCTGCTGATCTCGGAGCTGTCGGGCAAGGGGACGGTGCAGGCCAGGGCGGCGGAGGCTGGGATCGAGCTCGACGACCGGACCGCGGCGCGGCTTGCCGATCGCGTCAAGGAGCTCGAGCATCGGGGCTACCACTACGAGGCCGCCGACGGCTCGTTCGAGTTGCTGCTCCGGCGGGAGACCGGTGCCTACGAGCCGCTGTTCACGCTCGAATCCTGGCGTGCGATCGTGGAGAAGCGGGCCGACGGGCGCGTCGAGACCGAGGCCACGATCAAGATCTGGATCGGCGGCGAGCGCTACGTCCGCACCGCAGAGGGCAACGGCCCGGTCAACGCCCTGGACCGGGCGCTGCGCGAGGCCCTGGTGCAGATTCACCCCCACCTGCGCCAGATCGAGCTGGTCAACTTCAAGGTCAGGATCCTCGACGAGACCAAGGGCACCGGCGCGGTCACGCGGGTGCTGCTGGACGCCTCCGACGGCGAGCGCGTGTGGGGTTCGATCGGCGTCTCAGAGAACGTGATCGAGTCCTCGTGGGAGGCGCTGGTCGACTCGCTCGAGCACGGGATGCGGCTCAGCGCCCCGGTTCAGGACGAGCCGACAGCGCCGGCGGCGCCGGCGCCGAGCGGGCGCACCGTGGCGCCGAGCGGGCGCACGACGGCGCCGAGCGGCTCGTGACCGCCACCGGCGTGCAGCCGATCCCGCTCGCCCAGCCGCTGCTGGGGCCCGAGGAGGAGGAGCGCGTGCTGGCGGTGCTGCGTTCCGGGATGCTGTCGCTGGGACCGGTCGTGGGCGAGTTCGAGCGTGTCTTCGCGGCCCGGCTCGGGGCCTCTCACGCGGTCGCGGTCTCCAGCGGCACCGCCGGGCTGCACCTGGCGCTGCGGGCCGTCGGCGTGCGTGACGGCGACGAGGTGGTCACGAGCCCGTTCTCGTTTGTCGCCAGCGCCAACGTGGCCGTCTACGAGCGCGCCCGGCCGGTATTTGCCGACATAGACCCGGTGACGCTCAACCTCGACCCGGCCGCGGCCGCCGCGGCGATCGGCGACCGGACCGCCGCGCTGCTGCCGGTCCACGTGTTCGGCTACCCGGCCGACATGGAGGCTTTCGAGCGGCTCGGACGGCCGATCGTCGAGGACGCCTGCGAGGCGCTCGGCGCCGTCTACGCCGACGGCCGGACCGTCGGTGCGCGCGGCCATCCGGCGGTGTTCGGCTTCTACCCCAACAAGCAGCTGACCACCGGCGAGGGGGGGATCGTCACGACCGAGGAGCAGGCGGTCCGCGAGCGGCTTGATTCGGAGCGCAACCAGGGCCGCGCGCCCGACATGGACTGGCTTGACCACGATCGACTCGGGTTCAACTACCGGCTGTCGGACATCGCGTGCGCGCTAGGCCTGGCACAGCTCGAGCGCCTCGACGAGCTGCTCGACGCCCGCGCGTCGGTGGCTGCACTGTACGGCGAGGCGCTGGCCGGCGTGGAGGGGCTCGCGCTCCCGTGCGCCGACGCGGGCGGCAACCGGCGCGGCTGGTTCGTCTACGTGGTGCAGTTGCCGCGCGGGGCCGACCGCGACGCGACCGTGCGCGAACTGGCGCAGCGCCACTCGATCCCCTCAAAGCCCTACTTTCCCGCGATCCACCTGATGAGCTACTACCGAGAGACGTTCGGCCACCGGCCAGGGGAGTTCCCTGTCTGCGAGGACGTGGCCGCGCGCTCGATCGCGCTGCCGTTCTTCCCGGCGATGACCGAGTCCCAGGTGCAGCTGGTGGCGGACGCGCTGCGGGCGGTGCTGGGCCGGTGAGCTCGTCGCGGTTCGGGGAGCGCCAGGCCGAGGGCTTTCGCCGCCTCAACGACTCGATCTCGTTCGACTGGCGCCTGAGCCCCTATGACGTCGACCAGTCGCTGGCGCACGCGGCGATGCTGGCGGCGCAAGGGATCATCTCGGCGCCGGACGGCGAGCGGCTGCGCGAGGGCCTCGAGCAGGTCCGCGCCGAGCTGGGGGACGGCAGCTTCCCATTCGCGGACTCCGACGAGGACATCCACATGGCGATCGAGCGGCGGCTGAGCGAGCTCGTCGGAGCGGTCGGGGGGAGGCTGCACACCGCGCGCTCCCGCAACGATCAGGTCGCGACCGACGTCGCGATGTTCGTCCGCGCTCACGCGCACGAGGCGCTGGCGCGGATCCGCCGGCTCGCGTTGACGCTGGTCGACCTGGCCGAGCGCCATCTCGACTGGCCGATGCCGGGCTACACGCACATGCAGCGCGCCCAGCCCGTCTACTTGAGCCATCATCTGCTCGCCTACGTGTGGATGCTGCTGCGCGATCGCCGGCGGTTCGAGGAGGTTGTCCTGGCGACCGGCCGGATGCCGCTCGGCGCGGGCGCGCTGGCGGGGGTCAACTTCGACACCGACCGGCGCGCGATCGCGATCGCCCTCGGATTCTCGGGGATCGCCGAGAACTCCATCGATGCCGTCTCCAACCGCGACTTCGTGCTCGACCACCTGTCGGCGGCGGCGACCTGCGCCACGCACCTGTCGCGGCTGGGAGCCGAGATCGTGCTCTGGAGCACTCAGGAGTACGGCTTCTGCGAGCTGTCGGACGCATGGGCCTCGGGCTCCTCGATCATGCCGCAGAAGAAGAACCCCGACGCGGCGGAGCTGCTGCGCGCCAAGGCACCACGCCTGGTGTCGAACCTCGTCGCGCTGCACGGCGTCATGCACGGGCTGCCGCTGACCTACAACAAGGACATGCAGGAGGACAAGGAGTCGCTGTTTGACTCCTGCGACACGCTCGAGCTGTCGCTCGACGCCGCGATCGGGATGCTCGAGACGATCAGCTTCGATCGCGAGCGCCTGGCGGCCGCGGCTTCGGACGAGTTCCTCGCCGCGACCGACGTCGCCGATCTGCTTGTGCGCCGCGGGATGCCGTTCCGGGAGGCGCACGGGGTCATCGGCGGCCTGGTTCGCCAGGTCCTCTCCGAGGGACGGCTGCTGTCGGATCTGGCGCCGTCGGAGCTCGCGGAGCACTCGGAACTGCTCGACGACGAGTTCTACGCCCTGCTGCGCGACGGGGCCTGGCTGGAGACCAAGGTCTCCGAGGGCGGCACCAGCCTCGCCCGCGTGCGCGAGCAGCTGCTCCGCGCGCGCGCGGAGCTGGCGTGAGTCGCCGCCAGACCCTGGGGCCGGGCTTCTATGCGCGACCGGTGCTGGAGGTGGCGCGCGATCTGGTCGGCTGCGTGGTCACCCACGGTGACGCGGCGGGGATGATCGTCGAGACCGAGGCGTACCACGACTCCGAGCCGGCCTGCCATGCGTATGTCGGCCTGACGCCTCGAACCGAGACCCTGTTCGGCGCTCCGGGCATGGCCTACGTGTACCGCTCCTACGGCATCCACGCGCTGCTGAACGCGGTCTGCGAGCCGGTGGGGGTCGGCGCCGCGGTGCTGATCCGAGCGCTGGCGCCGCTGCGGGGGCTCGACGTGATGCTCGGGCGCCGGGGGGTCAAGCTCGAGCGCGAGCTGTGCTCGGGGCCTGGCAAGCTCACACAGGCACTCGGGATCGGCTTGGAGGTAAACGGCGCTGACCTGAGCGCCGGGCCGGTCGTGATCTCGCCGCGGCCCGAGGCGTGGCGCGGGGTGTCGATCGCCCGCGACCGCCGGATCGGGATCACGCGGGCCGTCGAGCTTGAATGGCGCTTCTGCGCGGCGGACAGCCGACATCTGTCGCGGCCGGTGCGCCGGCTGGCGTTGGCCTGAGCGCTGACGCCGCTCAGCCTCGGCCGCCGCTGGCTGAGCGCGGGCGCTCAGCCTCCGCCGCCGCTGGCCTGAGCGCGGGCGCTCAGCCTCCGCCGCC
>JBOGYE010000049.1:0-6962 GCA_050696635.1 Solirubrobacteraceae bacterium
ACAGATGTTCGAGGACTGCCTGGGTGGCCTGCGCTGTCGTGGCGCCGCCGCCCAGATCCGGCGTGCGCAACCCGTCGGCGAGCGCACGATCGACGGCAGATTCTACCGCCGCCGCCTCCGCTTCCCGCCCGAGTCCGTGGCGCAGCATCAGCGCCGCCGACAGGAACATCGCCAGCGGATTGGCGATCCCCTCGCCGGCGATGTCGGGCGCCGAGCCGTGGACGGGCTCGAACAGGCCAGGGGTGGGCGGGTGCGATTCCCCGAGCGAGGCGCTCGGAAGCATCCCCAGCGAGCCGGTCAGCATCGCCGCCTCGTCGGACAGGATGTCGCCGAACATGTTCTCGGTCACGATCACCTCGAAGTGGCGTGGCGTGGCGACCAGCTTCATCGCGGCGTTGTCGACCAGCAGGTGCTCGAGCTCGACGTTCGGGAACTCGCGCGAGTGCACGTCCCGGACGACCTCGCGCCACAGGCGGCTGGTCTCGAGCACGTTGGCCTTATCGACGCTGGTCACGCGGCTGCGGGCGGCGCGGAACGCAACCCGGGCGATCCGCTCGATCTCCGCGCGCGTGTACACGCAGACGTCGGAGGCGCTGTCAGCGGTCCGGGTCTTGTCGCCGAAGTAGATCCCGCCGGTCAGCTCGCGCACGACCAGCAGATCGGTCCGCTCGATCACGTCGCGCTTCAGCGGGCTCGCGTCATACAGCGCCGGCAGCGGGCGGACCGGGCGCAGGTTGGCGAACAGCCCAAGTCCCTTGCGCAGCCCCAGCAGGCCCTGCTCGGGACGCGGCCGGGCGGGGTCGGTGGTGTCCCATTGCGGCCCGCCGACGGCGGCCAGCAGCACGGCATCGGCCCCGCGACACGCCGCCAGTGTCTCGTCGGTCAGGGCGGTGCCGTGCAGGTCGATCGACGCCCCGCCGAATGCGTGCTCCTCGAACTCGAGCTCGCCGGGCATGAGCGCGCGCAGGAGCTCCAGCGCCGGCGCGGCTATCTCTGGACCGATTCCGTCTCCGGGGAGGACGATGACCCTGGCCATGGTGGCTGCGCACGGTAGCCGATCTCGTGCTCACGCCCCAGCGACGACGGCCACCAGTTGCGGCGCCCCAGCAGGATCACCACCGAGGGGACCAGCAGCGTCCTGACCAGGAAGGTGTCCATCAGGATCCCGGCCGCGAGCCCGAACCCGATCGCGCGCAGCTGCGAGCCGCCCGAGCCGCCGCCGCCGACGATCGCGAACACGGCGAACGTCCCGCCGAGGATCACCCCCGCGGAGGTCACCGTCGAGCCGGTGCGGGAGATCGCCTTGACCACCGCGTCGCGCAGGGGCAGATCGCGGGCCTCTTCCCGGATCCGTGTCATCACGAGGATGTTGTAGTCCTCGCCCAGCGCCAGCAGGAACACGAACATCAAGAACGGCAGGATGAAGCTGATTCCGCCGTCGCCGCCGATATCGATGAACGCGATCGTCGCGATCCCGAGCGCGGCCAGGTAGGAGAGCGCGACCGAGACGATCAGGTACAGCGGCGCCACCGCGCTACGCAGCACCAGCGCGAGCAGGATCCCGATCGCGATGATCGCGACCGGGATTACGACCGCGAGGTCGTGGTTGGCGGTTGCGTTGATGTCATAGACGGCGGCCGCCTCGCCGGCCACGCCGCTGTCCCGGGCGCCCGAGGCGCGTGCGGCCGCGCGCAGAACGCTCCTGATCCGCGGGGTCGCGTTCATCGCCGCGGTCGAGTCCTGGGCGCCCGCGGCGAGCGTGGCCTCGAACTGGATCGTGCGCCCGTCTGCCGACACGAACGAGGCCGCGGCGCGGTAGGCGTTGTAGATCGTGGGCGCCACGTGCACGCTCGGTGGTTCGGCGACCGCCAGGTGCTGGGGCGGTCCGACGCGCGCGTGCAGCGAGTGCAGCGCGGCCGGGGTGAGGCTGACCCCGTTGGCGTCCAGCGGACCGGCCAGCTGGGCGAACGCCCCCGAGCCGTCAAGCGACCGGCGCGCGGCGAGGATCGGACGCGCGTCCGACCACATGGAGCTGCCGTAGCGCAGCACCAGGTTCGCGGGGTTAGCGCTCGTGTGCGGGAAGTGGCGCGCGAGCGCGGCGTTGCCGGCGGCGGCGTCGGTCCCCTTGGGGGCTGCGGTGGCACCGCCGAAGCCGCCGGCCCTGTAGCCGAGCGCGCCGGCGGCCAGCGCCAGGAACACGAGGACCCCCGCCCCCAGCGTGATCGCCGGACGCTGCATCAGCCGCGCCGCGATCGTGCCCCAGATCCCTTCGTGCTGCTCGCCCACCCGGATCCGTGCCGGCCAGAACGCGCGGCGCCCGAGGATCGCCAGCAGCGCCGGCAGCAGCGTCAGCCCAAGCGCGAGGATCGTGGCGACACCGACCGCGAGCGGCACGCCGAGGTCGTGGTATAGCCCGAAACTGGCCAGCAGCAGCGTCAGCAGCGCCAGGATCACCGTTCCGGCCGAGCCCGTGATCGACTCTCCGACACGCACCAGCGCCCGCTGCACCGCAGCGTGCGGCTCGCGCCCGTCGCGCAGCTCCTCGCGCACGCGGAACACCAGGAACAGGCCGTAGTCGGTTCCGGCGCCGATCAGCAGCACGATCAGCAGGATCTCGGTGATCACCGAGATCTTCAGGCCGCTCGCCCCGAGCGCGCCGATCAGGCGGGTTGAGATCGCGAGCGCGAGACCGCTCGGCAGCAGCGTCACGATTGCCGCCGGCAGCGACCGGAACACGAACAGGAGCAGCAGGATCACGAACAGGAAGGAGTAGGTCTGGACCTGGTTGCCGGCCTTGTTGGAGCTGGCCTGGTTGGCGACCGCGGTGACGATCTCGCCGGCGAGGTGCAGCTGCAGCCCGGGCGGCGCGCCCGCCCTGGCGAACGTCGACCGCAGCGCATCGATCACCGCCTGGTCCTTGGCGATGTCGCCGGCGGAGACGTTCGCCCGTACCCGGATCTGGGCTGCATGGCGATCGGCGGAGACGCCCAGCAGGCTCGCCGAGGCCACCTTGGGCACGCGCGCCGCGAGCGCGGTCTCGCGGCCCAGCGCCGCGAGATCGACGCTGGTCAGCGGCCCTGAGCGCGCGCCGACGATCGTGATCGCGCTGACGCTCCCTGATGCGCCCGCGCCGAGAATCGGCTTCGCCAGGTCGGCCGCCCGGGCGCTCGGCGCGCTCGGCGACAAAAACGCGCTGTTGTTGTCGTTGACCTCGCTGCTCAGCGACGGCAGCGTCGCCGAGGTGACGATCGCAGCGGCCAGCCAGAAGGCGACGATCACGAAGCGGAAACGGACCACGAACCGCCCCAGCGCCTCGTAGGCGGAGTTGATCGACAGCGCGCGCATCGAGCGCCACACCTTACGAAGCTTCGAGGCGCTGCGGCTCAGCCGCGGGTCGCGGTCATGTTCAGGCGCACGTACTCCAGCACGAACGGCTCGCGCGAGCGCGAGCGGGCGAGCACGGCATCGACGAACGGCTCGTGCAGATCCCGGGGGAGCCGGTCGAGGTGACGCACCAGGCAGATGGTCGAGACGAACGGGCGTGGGTCCGCCAGCGGCGTCGGCTTGGGCTCAAGCCAGGCATCGATCTCTGTGAAGCCGGCGTTCGTCAAGCGCCTGGCTGTCTCCTGCGCGCCGGCGTAGTTCCAGGGGCCGCGCCAATCGGAGAAGTGGGCCGCGAACGCCGGCTCGGAGGCGACCGCATCGGCGAGGCGCCGGAACGAGTCGATGTTTCCCCGGCCACCGCACTGGGCGACGAGCCTGGCACCGGGCTTCATGTTGGCCGCCAGGGCCGCAAACAGCGCTTCGTGGTCGGCGATCCAGTGGAAGGTTGCGTTGGAGAAGACGGCGTCGGCCGGCTCGGGCAGCGCCAGCTGCACGAGGTCCTGGCACAGCACGATCGCGCGATCGCCCAGCGCCTGCCGGGCATGAGCGACCATCGACGGGGCGGCGTCGACCCCGTAAACCCGCCCGTCAGGGACGAGCTCGGAGATCCTGGCGGTCACCTTCCCCGAGCCGCAGCCGGCGTCGAGCACCACCTCGTCGCCCTTCAGCTGCAGGCGCTGCAGCTGCTCCGCCGCCCACGCCTGCTGGGGCGCGGAGATCCGGTCGTAGGTGGCCGCGTCCCAGTCGCGGTCGCCGCGCGCGGACGCCGTCACAGCGCCTTCGTGTCCGGGCCGGCGCGCTCCCGGTCGTGCTCGTAGTCGGCGATCACGTCCTCCTGCGCGAGCGTCAGCGCGATGTCGTCGAGACCGTTGAGCAGCCGGCGCTTGACCTCGGAGTCGATCTCGAACCGGGCACTGCCTCCCGGCCAGCGCACCTCCTGGGCCGCAAGATCGACCTGGGCCTCGCCGGCGTCCGCGATCGCGGCGCATGACTCGGCGTCCAGCGCTACCGGCAGCAGACCGATCTTGGTGCAGTTGGAGCGGAAGATGTCGGCGAAGCTGGGCGCGACGATCGCCTGAAACCCGTAGTCCTCGAGCGCCCATGGGGCGTGCTCGCGGCTGGAGCCGCAGCCGAAGTTGCGGCCCGCGACGAGGATCGGGTTGGGCGGCAGCTCCCAGTCTGGCTCCTTGGCCCAGTCGTAGAACAGGTACTGACCGAAGCCGGTCCGCTCGATCCGCTTGAGGAACTGCTTGGGGATGATCTGGTCGGTGTCGACGTCGTCGCGGTCAAGCACGCTGACGCGCCCGGTGATCGTCTCGATTGCCTTCACGGCTTGACGGCCTCCCATTGTCTGATGTCGACGAAGCGTCCCTCGATCGCCGCCGCCGCGGCCATCTGCGGCGAGACCAGGTGCGACCGCGCGCCGCGACCCTGGCGGCCCTCGAAGTTGCGGTTCGAGGTCGAGGCGACGCGCTCGCCGGGCGCGGCGATGTCCGGGTTCATCCCCAGGCACATCGAGCAGCCGGCCCCGCGCCAGTGAAACCCGGCAGCGCGGAAGACGGCGTCCAGCCCCTCCCGTTCGGCCTGGGCCTTGACCTGTGCCGAGCCCGGGACGACCATCGCGTAGACGCCGTCTGCGACCGTCCGGCCACGCACGATGTCCGCCGCGGCGCGCAGGTCCCCGATCCGCGAGTTCGTGCACGAGCCGATGAACACGCGGTCAAGCGGGACCTCGGAGATCGGGGTTCCCGCCTGCAGGCCCATGTACGCCAATGCCCGCTCGTCCTGCTCGGATGCGGGCTCCGGCACCGCGTCGCCGACGCCGATCACCATCTCCGGGTTCGTGCCCCAGGTGACCATCGGGCTGATCGCGCCGGCGTCGACGACGAGCTCCCGGTCGAACGTGGCCCCGGGATCGCTGCGCAGCCCCCGCCACTCGTCTGGAACGTCGGACGGGGCGCCGGGGCGACCGATCACATACTCGAAGGTGGTTTGGTCCGGAGCGATCATCCCGGCGCGACCGCCGCCCTCGATCGTCATGTTGCAGACGGTCATGCGGCCCTCCATCGACAGCGCCTCGATCGCGGAGCCGGCGTACTCGACCACGTGCCCGACCGCCCCGTCGACGCCCATCTGCCCGATCGTATGAAGGATCAGATCCTTGGCGGTGACGCCGAATCCGAGCATGCCCTCGTACCCGATCCGCATCGAGCGCGGCCTGGACTGGACCAGGCACTGGGTCGCGAGCACGTGCTCGACCTCGCTGGTGCCGATGCCGAACGCGAGCGCGCCGAAGGCGCCGTGGGTGGCGGTGTGGCTGTCGCCACAGACGATCGTCATCCCCGGCTGGGTGACGCCCAGTTCCGGCCCGATCACGTGCACGATCCCCTGGCGCTCAGAGCCGACCGAGTACAGCTCGATCCCGAACTCCGCGCAGTTGCGCTCCAGCGTCTGCACCTGCACGCGGGACAGCTCGTCGCGGATCCCCTGCGCTGTCGCGGTGCCGTCGGTGGGCACGTTGTGGTCGGCGGTCGCGAGCGTCCGGTCGGGCCGACGGACCGCGCGGCCCGCGAGCCGCAGTCCCTCGAACGCCTGCGGGCTGGTCACCTCGTGGACCAGATGCAGGTCGATGTAGAGCAGGCCGGGCGAGACCTCGTGGGCCGCCCAGATCTTGTCGTACAGGCTGTGGGGCATTCAGCTCCTCCGCAGGCCCGCGCTCACGACGGCGAGCAGGACGGCCTCCTGGTTGGGTGACGGATTCTCGAAGTGATGGGGCAGGTCGGCGTCGAACGTCACGCAATCGCCGGCGGCCAGCTGGTGCGCGACCCCATCGCAGTGCAGCACGACCGAGCCCGATTGGACCAGCGCGGTCTCGCGACTGCCGGGCTCGTGCATCGGGGGATCGCCTGGCCCCCCGGTCACCGCGACCGGCGCCAGCGTGTGGCGGCTCAGCTCCGCGCGCTGGCCGGGCAGCGGCGGGGTCAGGATCTCGTAGGCGTGCCCGGACGTGGCGCCGGTCGGACCCGTTCGACGTTCGCAGCTGCGCACGATCGTGACCGCGCCGGACTCGTCGAGGCGCAGCAGCTGCGACAGTCGCAGCTCCAGGCCCTGGGCGATCCGGGCGGCAACCTGGAGCGTCGGGCTGGTCTCACCGCGCTCGACCTGGGACAGCATCGGGGCGCTGACGCCGCAGCGCGCCGCGAGGTCGCGCAGCGACAGGTCCATCGCCTCGCGCAGCGCGCGCACGCGGACACCGAGGCTCTGCGGGGTAACGCTCCGGTCGGCCAGCGCCATACGCGCGTACGTTATCACGTACAGCGGTGGATCGGCCCATGATCCGCGCAGCTAGCCTGGTGCCCGTGCGCTGGCTGCCCGACGTGCTCGTCCTCGGCGCCGGCGGCGTGCTCGGCGAGGCGTGGCTGACCGGGGTTGTGGCCGGGATCGAGGATGGCGCCGGGCTGGACCTGCGGGAGTGCGAAGCGTTCGTCGGCACCTCGGCGGGCGCGATCGTCGCGGCCGGGCTGGCGGCCGGTCGGTCGCCGCGACGTCCGCCCGCCGGCGCCCGCGGCGCCGTTGGG
>JBOGYE010000050.1:0-30261 GCA_050696635.1 Solirubrobacteraceae bacterium
GACGCCGACGCCGACGCCGACGCCGATCAGTGCGCCGGCGTCCGCGCCGACCAGCGGGCTGGCCGCCACGCGCGCCACCCACTGCGACGGCTCGGGCCAGGACAGCGACGACAGGTCCACGGGCTCCTCTGCGTCGACCGCGGCGGTGGCGGCGATCCGTGCCAGGTCGACCAGCACATGGCCCAGGCGCGGCGCGCGGACCGCGAGCGCCGCCGCCAGCAGCACCTGCTCGTCGGCCTCGCCGGCCAGCCGCCCGAGCGTGCGGGCGACCTGCACGTCGGCGGCGTCGAGCACGCCGGCCTGGTTGAACTCACGCAGCAGCCCGGACGCGCGCACCGCCAGCCGGGCGTCGAATCCGTCGTGTGCGGCCGGCTCGGTCATCGCACGCCGTCCAGCGCGTCGTCGAGCGCGGTTACCAGCTCAGGCGGCGGGGCCCACGAGAACACGCCCGCGTCGGGCATCCCGCGTACGAACAGGTACGCGACGCCGGCCAGGTCACGCGCCGGGTCATATCCGCGCAGCCGCCAGCGCAGATACCGGTGTAGGGCGACCGTGTACAGCAGCGCCTGGAGCGCGTAATGGTGGCGGATCATGTCGGCGCGGAGCGCGTCCGGCCCGTAATTCGCGACCGTCAGCGGCTCGCCGGGCGCGGCCAGTCGGTTGGTCTTGTAGTCCAGCAGCGCGAAGCGTCCTCCGATCCGGACCACCAGGTCGATCGAGCCGGTCAGGTAGCCCCGGACGTTGTGGCGCAGGGCGCGATCTGAAGTCAGCCGCTCCGGGTAGCCGGCCAGCGGATCGCGCTCGTCCAGGTGCTCTGCGAGCACCGCGGCGATCCGCTCCGGCGAGACCGTCCCGCTGGGGCGATCGCCGCCTGCCAGCGGCAGCTCGAACGCCAGCTCGTCCAGGCGATCGGCGCGGGCGACATCGCGCAGCCGGGCGCCACCGAACAACGGCCCGAGCGGGGTCTCGATCACCGCCCGCAGGCCGGCGACGAGCGCGGCCTCGGGCGCGATCGGCGTGGCCGCGCGCCCCCGTGCCTCCGCGATCCGCGTCGCAAGCTCCACGTCAAGGTCGCCGGCGGCGAAGTCGGTCGCCTGCATCACGAGGTGCACGAAGGTGCCGAACTGCACCCCCGCCGGCGCATCCGCGAGTGCCAGGGGTGCATCCTCAGCGGGCGTCTGGAGCGGGGGCGCCGCCTCGGACGCGAGCGCAGCGGACGGCTCGTCGACCAGGATCGGCTCCTCGGGCTCGCTGGTGACCCACGCCTCGTGCGCGCCGGCCGTGATGTCGGTGTAGGAGGTGCGCCTCCAGCACGAGTCGAGCGTGCGTTCAAGCTCAGCTGCGGCCAGCTCCGCCGGCGCCTGGAGCGGCGGGCTCCACGCGCTCGGCGCGCCCAGCCGCGCGGACTCGACGCTGATCCGTTCCGGCCCGGCGCCGCGCGCGAGCTCCTCCAGTCGCGCCGCCATCGCCGCGTCCGAGGGCACCGCGGATCCGCTCGGCGCGATCGCGCCGCCGCTGCCGCGTGCGAACAGAAGCCGTCCCAGCGGCGAGTCGCGGCTGTCGTAGGAGCCCGCCCACCAGACGACGGCCTGATGGCGCGCGCGGGTCAGCGCGACGTACGCGAGCCGCAGGTCCTCGCCGCGCTGCTCGCGCACGTGCTGCTCGCGGTGGGCGCGGTAGGCGCGCCCGGAGAGCGAAACGTCAAGCGTTCGCGCGTCGCCGGCCGCGGGATCGTGGAACAGCACCGGCACCGGGTCGCGCGGCATCCACGGGGTCTCCCACAGGTACGGGAGGTACACGATCGGGAACTCGAGCCCCTTGCTGCGGTGAATCGTCAGCACCTGCACCGCCTCGGCGTCTGACTCCAGGCGGCGGCTACGCTCCTCGTCGGCCGCGTCGCGGTGAGCGTCGGCGATTCGCGCTCGCAGCCAGCCGGTCAGCGCCGACGGGCCGAGCTCCTGCTCTGATGCCGCCCGGTGCAGCAGCTGGGCGATGTGGCGCAGGTCCGTCAGCCGCCGCTCGCCGCCGATCTGCGCCAGCGCGCGATCGGCCAGCGCGCGCTCCCGGTCGCCATCGCGGGCGGCCGTCCGAGCGAGCGTGACGGCCTCGAACAGCGACGCGACACCTCGTGCTCTCAGCACCCGGCTCCAGTCGTGCAGGCGCTGGTGCACCTCCTCCCAGGCGGGCGAGTCGTCATCGCGCTCTGCCGCCAGCCGCTCGGCCGACCAGCCGATCAGGCGCGTGAGCGCGGCCGCGCGGGCACGCGCGATCGAAGCGGGGCGCTCGAGCGCCTCCAGCAGGCGCAACCACTCGCGAGCGGAGTCGGTGTCAAACACGCTCCCGGAGCCGTACACGACCGCGGGCACGCGTGCCTCGTGCAGGGCGTCTCGGATCGTCGTCGCCTGACGGTTGGTGCGCACCAGCACCGCCAGGTCGGCGGGCGCGACCGGCGCGTCGGGCGCCCCGTGGCCCGGCTGCGCCGGGATCCGCGCGCCCGAGTGCAGCATCTGCACCACGTCGGCGGCCAGATCGGCTGCGATGTGGCGCAGCGCGCCGGGCTTTGAGACATATCCGCCCGGCGTCTGCGAGACGGACGGATCCTCGCGTCCGACGAGGCGGATCCGCAGCGCGGCCGACACCGGGGCTCCCTCGAGGCGAGAGCGCTCGTGGCCCGGGGCGGCGCGCACGCGGCGGTAGGAGATTCCGGCGTGTCCCAGCTCGGCGCCGGCGAACAGCGCGTCGTGGGCGTCGATCAGCGGCTGGTCGGAGCGCCAGTTGACCTCCAGCGTGGCGCGCGTGCCGGCTGCTCGGGCTGCGTCGAGGTAGGCGTAGACGTCGGCGCCGCGGAACGAGTAGATCGCCTGCTTGGGGTCGGCGATCAGTACCAGCGTGCCGTCGCCGCCGCCGAACGCGCGACGCATGATCTCCCACTGCGCCGGATCGGTGTCCTGGAACTCGTCGACCAGGACCACCTCGAAGCGATCGCGCAGCTGGGCGATGGCCGCCGGCGCGCGCGGTCCCTCAAGCACGGCGCGCAGGCGGGAGACCAGGTCGTCGTAGCTCATCACCGCCATCGCGCGCTTGCGCCGCCCGAGCTCGTCGCGGGCGGCGCCCGCCAGTCGCGCGCGCATCGCTCCGATGGCATCGTCGCCGTCGACGATCGCCGCGTCGTGGTTGTCGATCGCGGCGCGGGCTATGGTGAGCGCCTGCCGACGGTCAAACGGCGGCGGATCGCCGCGCATGAAGCGGCGCACGTAGAGGTCGTCGACAACCTCCGAGACCAGCTCGGACAGATCCTCGGCGAACGCCACGTCCGGCTCAAGATCGCCGGCGATCCCCAGCCCGAACAGCACCTCCTGGCAGAACGAGTGCGTGGTGGCGATCGTCGCCGCGTCGAATCCGGCGAGCGCCCGCGCGAGCCGGTCGCGAGCCATCCGCGCGTCGCCCTGCTCCAGCAGTGTCACCACCGGATCGGGGTCGCCGGAGCGCGACGGCGCGCCCTCGATCGCCCGCGCCAGCCCTCGCTCGACGCTGACCAGCCGCTCGCGGACCCGCTCGCGCAGCTCGCCGGTCGCCAGGCGCGTGAACGTCACCAGCAGCAGGCGCTCGAGTCCGATCCCGGCCGCCACGTAACGCGCCGCGAGCGCGGCGATCGTGTACGTCTTGCCGGTGCCCGCGCTGGCCTCCAGGATCGTGACCCCGGTCGGCAGCCGGCCGCAGACGTCAAACGGCGGCGGTCCGTGCATCGCCGGGGCGAGCATTCCGACGCCGGGTTCGTCGCCCGTCATCGCGACCGCACCTGCTCGCGCGCCAGCAGCGGGTCCCACAGCCGGCGTGCCAGGCGGCCCAGGCGCGTGGGCTCGTCGGGCTCCCAGCCGTCGCCGTCCTCGCCGGGGCGCGGCTCGATCGCGGCCAGCTGCGCGAAGCTCAGCACCCTCCCGAACGCCAGTCGGTGGGCGGGATCGCGGTCCTCGCGGTCGCGGGCCCAGTCGCTCTCCCACTCGCCCGCAGCGGCGGCGGCCGCGTCCTGCCCGTCGCGCACCGCGGTCGCATAGGCGGCCGCGGTCAGGCACGGGAGCCCCAGCGGCTCGCGCATGCCGCGGTCGCAGAGGTCGACCAGCAGCTGCAGCTGTTCGATGGCGATCGCGTGGCGCTCACGCTCGTCGTCTCCCAGCGCCGCGATCTGTGCGACGCGAACGTCGTCCTCGCCGCTCGCGCGTCCCACCGTCGCCGCGCTGAACGGGCGCTGTGGCCAGGCGGCGCTCAGGGCGACGACGCGCGCCCAGGCGGCGAGCCGATGCCGGGGCGAGACGCGCGAGAAGGTCGCCTCCACCAGCGCGTCGCCGGCGAGCCCCGCGACGGTGCCCGTCAGCAGCCTCCCGTCCGCGAGCACGACGCGGACGTCGACCGGGTCCGCCGCGCGCCCCCGCGAAGCGATCCGCTCCGTGGTGCGGACGATCGCGGTCGCGATCGGCGCCACGTCGTCGATCACGGGGCGCCCGAGCGCGCCGGGCGGCAGGGTGCCGCGCGCGATCTCGGCCAGGATCGCCTGGCGTTCGTCGATGCCGCGCATGCGTGCCTCGAGCAGCCGCTGGCCGACCCCCCAGCGCTCGAGCGGGTCGAGCGCCACCGTCAGCTGGTCGTCCAGCTCCTCGTCGTCGTCCCACAGGCTGACGCCGAGCCGCCGGCGCAGGAACGCGCGCACCGGATGCTGCAGGAAGCGCACCAGCTCCTCGAGCTCGACGATCGCCGCCGGCCTGGCGGGCAGCGGCCCCGAGATGAACGGCGGCGGCAGATCGCGCGCGCCGCGCAGTGCCCGCGCCCCCGCCAGCGCCGCACGGTCAAAGCTCCACGGCCCCGCGCCCGCGATCTGGCCCGGCGTGAAGTTGCGCGGATCGAATGGCTGCAGGGGATGGCGGATCACGACGCGGTCCCGGGTCGCCCCCTCGGGCAGGCGGACGGTCGCGTCGATCGCGTCGAGCAGCTCGCCGACCGGGACCGCCGGTGGCCGGATGGCGTTGGTGCGCTCGTCGTTGCCGGTGTAGGCGACGATCAGCCGCTCGGTGGCGGCAAGCAGAGCGTCGAGCAGCAGTTGGCGGTCCTCGCTGCGCCCGTCGCGCTCGCCCACGCGGGGGTCGGCCAGCAGCAGGTCATCGCCGTCGCGCGGCGCCCGGCGCGGGAAGGCGCCGTCGTCGAGCCCGAGCAGGCAGACGACGCGATGCGGGACCGAGCGCATCGGCTCGAGCGTGCAGACGGTCAGATGGCCAGTGCGGAAGTTCGCGCGCGTCGGACGGCCGGCCAGGCGCCCCGCCAGCAGTGCGCGGATCTCGGCGGGCGCTAGGTCGGGCGGCGAGCCGGACGCCCGGTCAGGCGGCGAGCCGGCCGGCGAGTCGGGCGGCGCCGTGGCCTCTGCGCTCGCCTCGGCGAGCAGGTCGTCGAGCAGGCGCGCCAGCTCGGCGCGCTGCCACGCGTCAGGTCCGGCGGTGGTCGCCAGGGCGTCGGCCGCCTCGCCGATCGCCCGTGCCCAGCGCTCCAGCGGCTGCGCGGCGCTTAGGGACACGACCGCATCACCGATCCGCGCGACCAGCTCAGCGAATCGGCCCGCCAGCTCGATCGAGCGGCTGTCGACGTCGTCGAGCGGCAGCACGTCCGCGAACAGTCGCTGATCGTCCTCGGTCATCGCGACACCCAGCATCAGCCGATCGATCCCCGCCCGCCAGGTGCCGCTGTGAAGCGTGTCGAGCCGGAACGGAGCGCGGCGGGGCGCGTCGAGACCCCAGCGGATCCCGGCCTGCGAGATCCAGCGCTCCAGGCGCTCCAGCGCGTCGTCGTCGAGCCCGAAGCGCCGGCGGACCGGAGCTCGATCAACGAGGTCGATCACGTCGGAGGCCGTCAGTCGTCCATCCGCCAGCTCCAGCAGCCGCGCGACCAGGTCGAGGATCGGATTCGTGCGGCGCAGAGACCGGTCAGCGAGCCGGACGCGCAGGTCGACCGCGCCCCGATCGTCTTCGTCGCCCTGCTCGCCGGCGCCGAACACCGCCCCGATCAGCGGCGCGAACGTCTCGACGTCGGGGCACATCACGATCACATCTCGCGGCTCGAGCGTCGAGTCGGTGGCGAACGCGTCGAGAATCGCGTCACGGATCACCTCGACCTGGCGCGCGCGGCCGTGGCAGGAGTGGACCTCGACCGATCGGTCGTCGCGCGTGAGTATCGGCCTGGTGTCCTGACGTCCGGTCGACGGCGTGCCCGGTGGGCTGCGATCGGCGCGCACGTCGGCCTGGAGCAGCGCCAGCAGCGATCGCGGCCGGTCGACCGCGGGCTCGTGGAGCTGGTCGGCGCGCCCGCCGCCATCGGCGCCGAGCACCAGCTGCAGCTCGCGCGCGTCGCGGCCCCAGGAGGCGAGCAGTCGGTTGGCGGGCAGCTCGACGGTGGGGTCGGCGCTGCGCGCCGGCGGACCGGCGCCGTGCGGGCGCGCTGCGGCGATCGCCGTCTGCACCCGGCCCCACAGCGCCGGCGATGGGTGCAGCACGAACAGGTGCAGATCTCGCGCCACGGCCAGCGCGCGCAGGATCGAGAGCTCGCCGGCTGGTAGGCGCGTGAGTCCGAACAGCGCCAGGCGCCCAGGCAGCGCCAGCAGCTCAGGCTCTCGGACGAGCCGGTCGCACGCGTGCTGGGCGCGCTGCGCGAGATCGGGCGCGTCGATTCGCGCCCGGAGTCGTTGCCACAGCAGCGCCTGCCAGGCGCGGTCCGGCGCCAGCTGCGCGCCGGCGTCGTCGCAGCAGCGGCCCTCGCGCCAGGCGTCGATCAGCTCTGGGCGATGCAGCGCGTACCGGTGGTAGAGCACCGCCAGCCGGCTCACGGCGGCGAGCCGCCGGGACGGGCGCGCGGGGTCGGGCGGGTCGGCCTCGGCACGCAGATACTCGGCCAGTGGCGCCAGCCACGGCTCGTCCAGGCAGCCCTGCACGACGTCGAGCAGGGGCCACACCATCCGTTCGGGGAGCCAGGGGTCCTGCGCCGGTTCGATCCCGGAGGCCGCCGCCAGCGCGTCGGTGACCAGGCGGTGCGGCGTCGGGAACAGGACGTTGGCGCAGACTCCGTCGCGCCGGCCCTCCCTCGCTCCCAGGACCGCCGACATTCGCTGCGCCAGCCAGCGCTCCATCCCTCGTGTCGGTACGGCCACGACCTCAGGGGCGAACGCGTCCGACAGAGGCTCTGCGAGCAGCCGCGCCAGCGCGTCGACGAGCACGTCGGCCCTCCAGGCACGGTGGACGTGGAGCACCGCTGCAGCCTATCCCGTCACCGGTTCCATGGATTCGCTTGCATTCGTCCGAGACGTTTGGTTACATTCACCGTGACCCCATTACGGGGGTGACTCTATGCAGACCGCATTCGACACGCACACGACCGACCGGACCGCCTCTGCCGGCGTCCGCGCGCGTGCGCGCAGCGCGGCCGAAGGGACCGCGTCGATGTGCATCGGCGGCCGCGCGATCACGGGCACCACGATGGTCGTGATCGATCTCGGCACCGAGCCCGCCCTTGCTTGGAGGGACGCAGCCTGATTGCAGACTGCGAACACCGATCCGTAGCAAGGGCGATCCCAGGGATCGCCTTTTTTGTGCCAATTCTTGCTCCACCGCCAATCTCAGGAGGACATCTTGTTCACGATCACCAGCACCGCGCCGTAGGCCGGTAGTTCGCTAGCCGGCCGGCCACTCGGTCACCAGCCAGAGTTCCGCGCGCCCGCAGTTGGGCGCTCAAATGACACCCACATATGTGTGGGTTACCGACCCCTGCGCGCGGGGGTGACGCTTCCGCGCGCGCACACTTTGCCACCACGCTGACAGGAACGCCAGAGATGAACAGAGACAGAGACGAGTACCTGCTGCTGGCCCGCGCGGGCCGTACGCCGCACCGCTTGCGAGGCGGCCCGGCGCGCGATCGAGCCAGCCCGATGCGGCCCCGCGAGCGGGTCAGGCGCCTGGGCGTCGCCGTCGCGGGGCGCCTTCCGGCGCTCGGCCGTCGCGATCGCCTGGACCGGCTCGACTACCTCGAGCTGGAGTTCGCGGTCGGCTTCGGCGTAGAGGACGAGCAGCCACGTTGACCCGCCGGCCCGCGGCGCGAGCGAGCTTGCGCCGCGGGCCATGGGTGACGCCGTGGGCCGCGTGGGCCAATGCATTCGCTAGCGTCTTGACCATGCGTATCGCACAGCGCCTCGCGGGACCGTTCTTCGTGTTCGCCGGTGCGATGCACTTCGTGACCCCCCGGACGTACCGGCGGATCGTCCCGCCGTACGTGCCGGCGCCGGGCGCGATCGTGTACGCCAGTGGGGTGGCGGAGATCGCCGGGGGCCTCGGGCTCACCCAGGGTCGCCATCGCCGCCTGGCAGGGTGGTGGCTGCTGGCGACGCTGGCGGCCGTGTTCCCCGCCAACGTCCACATGGCGCTGCACCCTGACGCGTATCCCCGCATCCCGGGAGGCGCGGTCAGTCTCTGGGCTCGGCTTCCGTTCCAGGGCGTGTTCGCAGCATGGGTGCTGGCCGCGATGCGCCGCACCGGATGACGGCGGCCGGGGCTCGCGACCGGCTGCCCGCGCGCGACCCGTCGCTTCGTGTCTTCTCGCAGACGTTCCTCCCGGGCTTCGCTGACTGCACGCCCTCCGGCCGCGTGCGCCTCGACGCGCTCGCGCGCTGGCTCCAGGACATCGCTTACGCGGATGTGCTCGACGCGGGCCTGGACGAGGTCGCATTCTGGGTCGTGCGCAGGACGCGCCTGTGCGTCCGGCGCTTCCCGCGCTTCGGCGAGCGACTCGAGCTGACCACATTCTGCAGCGCCGTCGGACGGATGTGGGCTCAGCGCCGCACCGACATCGGCGCGATCGGCGCATCGAGGCCGGACATCGAGGCGGCGTCGCTGTGGGTGCACCTGGATCGGGAGGCCCGCCGACCGTGGCCGCTGACCGACGCCGAGCTGCGAACCTACATGGGCGCGCCGCCGCACCGCCGGATCAGCGCGCGGCTTCGCCACCCGGCGCCCCCGGCGCAGTCAGACGGCGGCGTCGCGTGGCGGTTTCGCAGCACGGAGACCGATCTCGCGGATCACGTCAACAACGCCGCCTACTGGTCGCCGCTGGAGGAGGAGTTGCTGGCCGGCGACGAGCCGATCTCGATCGATGCCGAGATCGAGTACCACGCGCCGGCTCAGCCGGGGGACAAGCGCGTGCTCGCCGACGGTGCGCGGCGCTGGATCGTGGGCCAAGGGGGAGAGCTGCATGCGTCGATCCTGCTCGCCCCGCTCGACGATGACGGCTGACGCCGAGGCGATCCTGCGCGCGGCCCGCCGTCCGCTGGTGCTCGGGATCGGGGGCGGCGGCGATGTCGTCGGCGCACTCGCGACCGCGGAGGCGATGCGCCTTTATGACGGCGCCGAGCCGCTGATCGGCGGACTAACCTGGGAGCGGCGCCCGATCGACCCCGTCGCCGGGCCGCGCAGCGCCGACCAGATTGTCGACGCCTGGGAGCTGGCGCCGGGGGTGCTGCTGGCCGGTCCGCGCACCCGCGTGCGCGACCGCGACGTCCACTTTGCCGAGAGCCGGATGGCGGCGTTCCTCGGCCGTCCGACGGTGCTGGTCGACATCACTGCGGGCCCGCGGTCGGTTGCGACGTCGCTCGCGTCCGCGGCACGGTCGTTGCAGCGCGACCTGATCGTGCTCGTCGATGTCGGCGGCGACGTGCTAGCGCAGGGCGACGAGCCCGGCCTGCGCAGCCCGCTGTGCGACGCACTGATGCTGGCGGCCGGGGGGTGGCTGGCGGACGCCGGCGAGCCGGTGCTGCTGGGGGTGTTCGGCGCCGGCTGCGATTCCGAGCTGACGACCGACGAGGTGCTCGAGCGGATCGCGCTGGTGGCCGCCGCCGGCGGGCTGGTGGGCGCGCGCGGGCTGACCGATCCGGTCGCGCGGCGGGTTGAGCAGTCGCTCGAGCTGGTTGTCACCGAGGCCAGCGCGCAGGCCCTGCGGGCCTTCCGCGGCGCTTCGGGGACCGTGCAGATCCGCGGCGGCACGCGCAGCTTCGAGCTGACGCCGCTGGCCGCCCAGACGACCTTCTTCGATGTCGAGGCGACGCTGGCGTCGGCCGGCCGGCTCGCCCGCGCGCTCGCCTCCGCGCCCGGCCTGGAGGCGGCCAACGACGCGCTGCATGGACTTGGCGTGCGCACCGAGCTGGACATCGAGCGGGTTGCCGCCGCCGAGGGTTCGCCGGACCTTCAGTCCGGGTAGGCTTGCGTCCGTGGCTAAGGGCTCACGAAAGAATTACTGCCGTCTTCGACGGCGTCTGGCCGCGCCTGACGCCACGCGTGGGAATCGCCGATGCATCGGCATCGGCTCATCCCACGCGCATCGCCAGTCACGCCCAGCCACTCGTCAAATCCACGCACTAATTCTCTCGTGAGCCCTAAGGCGATAGGCATCAACGAGCCCGGGGGTCCCGAGGTCCTTGAGGTGATCGATCGCCCAGTGCGCGAGCCCGGTCCCGGCGAGGTGCGGCTGGCGGTGGCCGCGGCCGCCGTGAACCCGACCGACATCGGACTGCGGTCCGCCGGCGCCGGGGCACTGCCGCCGCCGTGGACGCCGGGCATGGACGCTGCCGGCACGGTCGAGTCGCTCGGTCCCGGGGTCGATCGGCTGCGCGTGGGCGAGCGGGTGATGGCCGCGGTGATGCCGCGACGGCCCGACGGCGGCGCCCAGGCGCAGCTGCTCGTGTTGCCCGCCGCCTCTGTGGTGCCGGTGCCCGATGGCGCCACGCTCGAGCAGGCCGCGACGCTTCCGATGAACGGGCTGACGGCGCTGCGTGGGCTCGAGATGCTGGGCCTGCCCGCCGGAGAGACGCTCGCGGTCAGCGGAGGCGCGGGGCTGCTGGGCTCCTACGTGATCGCGATCGCCCACGAGCAGGGGCTGCGCGTGATCGCCGACGCCCGCGACGACGAGCAGGAGCTGGTCGCCGGCTTCGGCGCCGACGTGGTGGTGCCTCGCTCGGACGACTTCAGCGCCGCCGTGCGCGCCGTGGCTTCCGACGGGGTGGCGGGCGTGTTCGACACAGCAATGCTGTACGAGGATGCCCTCGGCGCGATCCGGGATGGTGGTGGCCTGGCCGTCGTGCGCGGGCCGCGCGACCTGGAGCCCGACCGCGGGATCGTCGTGCACCCGGTGATGGTGTTCGAGGTGCTGGAGCGGACCGATTGGCTTGAGCAGCTGCGCGAGCTGGCCGGGGCGGGCCGCCTGGCGCTGCGAGTCGCCGGCACGTTCGAACCCGAGGAGGCCGCGCAGGCGCACCGGTTGATGGACGCCGGCGGGCTGCGGGGCCGCGCGCTGATCGTGTTCTCGTAGCGGAGGGTCAGGGCTCAGTCGAGCTTCCGGCGGACGGTGCGACCGGCGGCGTCGCGGTTGATGATCGCGACCACCCGGCCGCGGACGGTCGCCTCATAGACGTTGTGGTCGACCACCGGCACCGTCCGGCGCGAGCCGTCGGCCAGCACCAGCGTGACCGTCGGTTGCCGTCCGGCACCAGCCCGGCGACGGTCTGCTCGTGGGCGCCGGACGTGCCGGCGCCGACGAACCCGTCGGTGGCTTGGTTTGTGAGGGGGCAGCAGGCGCCCGCCTGCGGATCGCTGATGCAGAGGCCCCGGCTGCCGGGCGTGATCCACAGACCACGACCGTCCAGGCCGGTGACGGAGGCGACATAGCGCGTCTGCCAGTAGTTCAGCGCCAGCGCTGGCGAGCCTGGGGTGGGCAACCGGGGGTCGTGGGCCCGGCGAGTCGGCGGGCACCGCGGTGAACAGGCTGTAATGGGCCAGCAGGACGGGCGCCAGGGGCCGTCTCCGGCTGGCATTGACTGCGGCGATGCTCTGCGTGCGCGCGCGTGCCTCGAGGCCCGCGCGCCCTGTGGCGAGCACCGTTCCGGCCGCGTCGTACCAGGTTGCATGCGCGAGCGGGCGACGCCGAAGCCCGCGCCGGAGAACACCCGGCGCACGCGGGCGACGCCGTCGGGCACGATCCCGATCGTCACCCCGAGGAAGGGGTTGAACCCCCTGCCGGCGACGAACAAGCCGGACCCGGCGTTGCCGGGGGGCGTTGAGCTCGTTCGCGACCGCGCCGGGGCTGCCGCTGAGGCCCCTGCCGGCTTCATGTGAGACGCCGACTGCATTGGCCACATAGGGCCGCCGGCCGGCCGGCGGCCGGTGCACGATCACGTACACGCGCATCCGCCCCTCGGTCGGCGTATCGACGGTCGTCGCCAGCCGCGTCAGGCGGGCGATCACGCCGAGCGGACCGTGGCGCTCCAGGACTTGCGGGTAGTGGCGGTCGGCGGCGGTCTGCGGCCGGCGCAGGACCGCCAACCGCGCCTCGAAGGCCGCCAGTCCCGACCGACCCCACCGCCGGCCGGAGCGAGCGCCGGATGGCGTCTGGCGCCCGCGGCGAGGACGACGACCGCGACGGCGACAGCGACCCCCGCGCTGGCGAGCGCCACCAGCGCGGTGGCCCAGGACGTCCGGTATCTAAGTAACGCATAGCGATACGTAGATACCGCACGTCGCAAAGACCACCTTCGGCGGGGCGTCGCCGCCCGGCGGACGGCGACCGCCACCATCTCCCGGCGAACCTCGGGAAGCACGTTCATGTCGACTCCTCCATCTCGCTGCGCAGCCTCGCCAGGCCGCGGCTGATCCGTTTGCGTATCACCAGCTCCGACGTCTGCAGCTCGCGCGCGATCTCGCCATACGCCCGCTCATCGAGCACGCGGCGCCGCACGGCGTCCGCCTGGTCGCCCGGTAGCCGCGCGAGCATCTCGGCCACCCAGCGCTCGCCCTCGGCGACCGTCAGCGCAGCCAGGCGGGCGGAGGCTCAGGTCGTCAGCACGAGCTTGCCGACGAAGTCGCCGGCGAGCATCGCCTCAAAGCCCTCGCCCGCCTGGGCAAGCGGGAGCGTCCGGTCCACCACCGGCCGGATCTCACGCTCCACGCAGAATCGGATCAGGCGCTCGAGCTCGGCCCGGGTGCCCATCGTCGAGCCGACCACCGATAGCTGCAAGAAGAAGACTCGCGTCAGCTCGGCGGGCGGCGCGTCGCCCGAGGTGGCGCCGGACACGACCAGTGTCCCGCCCGGCCGCAGCGCCCGGACCGAGTGCGCCCAGGTCGCCTTGCCGACCGTCTCCATCACCGCATCGACGCGGTCCGGCAGGCGCGCGCCGGGCTCGAAGGCCTGGTCGGCGCCCAGCGCCAGCGCCTGCTCGCGCTTGGCCTCCGAACGGCTCGTCACCCAGACCCGTGCGCCTGCGGCCGACCCGAGCACGGTCAGCGCGGTCGCCACGCCGCCGCCGGCGCCCTGCACGAGCACGGTCATCCCGGGCGTCACGCCGCCGCGCGTGAACAGCATCCGGTAGGCGGTCAGCCAGGCGGTCGGCAGGCAGGCGGCCTGCTCGAAGCTCAGCTGCGGCGGCTTGGGCAGGACGTTACGCGCGGGGACCGTCACGAGCTGCGCCAGCGTTCCCTGGTGGCGCTCGGACAGCAGCGAGCGGCGCGGGTCAAGCGTCTCGTCGCCGCGCCACGAGTCATCGGACACGACCGAGTGCAGGACCACCTCGTTGCCGTCCTGGTCGACGCCGGCGGCGTCGCAGCCGAGGATCATCGGCAGCGCGTCCTCGCGCAGGCCGACGCCACGCAGCGACCACAGGTCGTGGTGATTCAGGGCTGCTGCGCGCACGCTGACCGTTGTCCAACCGTCGCTTGGCACCGGCTCCGGGCGCTCGCCGACCTCCAGCCCGCGCAGCGGGTCGTCCGGGTCAATCAGGACTGCATAAGCTGCGAGCACCCGCGGAACCCTACCCGTCGCCGGCCGCTGTCACAATCGAGTCACATGGCCAAGGTGGTTGCGAGCACGAGCAGCACAGTTGCGGCGGCGCCCGAGCGAGTGCTCGAGACGCTGCGCGACTACCAGAGCGCGCGCGCCGGGATCCTGACCGACAACTACAGCGCCTACCGCGTCCAGCAGGGCGGCGCTGGTGAGGGGACCGTGTTCTCCTACCACTTCGCGGCCGGCGGGCGTGAGCGCGATTACCGCCTGCGGGTCAGCGAGAGTCCCGGCACGATCAGGGAGGCCGACGAGCTGTCCTCGTTCGTCACGATCTGGACCGTCGCGGCGGCCGCTGAGGGCAGCGTGGTCACGCTCGAGAGTTCCTGGAACGGCGCCGGCGGGATCGGCGGGCTGTTCGAGGGGCTGTTCGCACCGATCGGCCTGCGCCGGATCCAGGCGCAGGTGCTCGCGCGGTTGGCCGCGGCCATCGGTGGCTGACCGGGGAGTGCCGCCGGCGCCCGGGGAGGGCGTGCAGCGGCGGCAGTTCCTAGCGCTGGTGGGACAGGCGGCGGCGGGTGCCGGTGCGTTGAGCCTGCTTGCCGGGTGCGGCGCGTCCGCTGCGGAGCCCAAGCGCAAGCGCAGACCCCCTCGCGCCAAAGGGCCGACGCCCGCCGAGGTGGCTGCCGCCGACGAGCGGCGGTACTACTCGCGCCCTGACCTGCTGCCGCCACGGATCACGGTCGCGCAGCGCCCGAGCCCACCGGCCCCCGTGCTGGCACACGCGGCCGCCAGCGGGGGCGCCGCTGAGGCGCCGCGGGACGCCCCGCCGCCGAGCTTGGTGTTCACCGAGATCCACGGCGGCGCCGGCCAGCAGGGACCGCTGGTGATCGACCGCCTCGGCCGTCTGGTCTGGTTCAAGCCGGTGTCGGACCACGGCACGACCAGGCGACGGGCGTTCAACGTCCGCCTGCAGACCTACCGCGGCCGGCCGCTGATGACCTGGTTCGAGGGGGCCGTGGTGGCGGGTCACGGCGAGGGCCATTACGAGCTGTGGGACCAGAGCTACCGTCGGGTCAAGCAGGTCCACGCCGCCGACGGCCAGATCGGCGATCTGCACGAGTTCCTGCTGACCGACCGCGGCACGGCGCTGTTTACCTGCTATGCCCAGACCGAGGGTCAGATCCCCGTTCACAAGGGCAGCGGCACCCGCCGCGGCGCCTACTGGTATGGGATCGTGCAGGAGGTCGACGTGGCCACCGGCAAGCTGCTGTTTCAGTGGCGCAGCATCGACCACGTTGAGGTGCAGGACTCATACCACATGCCGCCGCCGCCGAGTCCGAAGGTTCCGTGGGACTACTTTCACGTCAACTCGATCGCTGTGGACCCGGCCGACGGCAACCTGCTGATCTCCAGCCGTAACACGTGGACCGTGTACAAGGTCGATCGCCACAGCGGCGAGGTGATCTGGCGCCTGGGCGGCAAGCGCAGCGACTTCGAGATCGAGGGTCCGGGGCGGTTCGCCTTCCAGCACCACGTCACCCTGCACCCTGGCGGTCTGCTGACGATCTTCGATAACGAGGGCGGGCCGCCCTACGAGGCCAACCAGTCGCGTGGGCTGGTGCTGAGGCTCGACCAGAGCGCACGGCGGGCCCGCTTCATCCGGCAGTACCACCATCGGCCGGCCGAGATGTCGCCCGCGCTTGGCTCGGTGCAGCCGCTGGACGACGGCCACATGTTCATCGGCTGGGGCGACTCGAGCTGGTTCACCGAGTACGACGCGCACGGCGGCGTGGTGCTGGACGCCCGCCTGCCGCCCGGCTGCATCTCCTATCGCGCCTTCCAGGCGCCGTGGACCGGAAGCCCGCGAAGCCGCCCGGCGGTGGCGATCAAGCACTCGGCGACCGGAGCCCGCGTGCACGTGAGTTGGAATGGCGCCACCGAGCAGCGCCACTGGCGCGTCCTGGCCGGCCCGCGTCGCGGCAAGCTCGAGCCGCATGCAGTCGCACCCGTAACGGGCTTCGAGACCGTGATCGCGCTGCGCGGCGCACCGGCGGCCTGGGTGGCCGTCGAGGGGCTCGACGCGGGCGGGCGGGTGCTCGGTCGCTCCGCGCCCGTCCGCGCCTGACGGGCGGGCGCTGGATCGGGTCTGACGGGCGGACGCTGGATCGCGCACCGCTCGTCAGACCTGCCCGGGTGGGTTCAGCCGGTCTTCGCCTTGACCGCCTTGGAGGTGCCGAGCACGTGCCCGTGCGCGTCCAGCGCACGGGTGGCGACGTACGGCTCGCCCGACGGCATCCGGACCGCGGTCTCAAACGCCTTCCGACGACTGCTCGCCACGACCTTCAGCGAGCTCGGGCTCGAGCCGGCGAGGATCTGCCAGCTCGCGACCGTGTTGGCGCCGTTCCAGCTCGCGTAGGCGGTGGCGCCGTTGCCGCTGACGAGCTCGGCGGCGGACGGCCTGGTGGCCGGGGTCCCGGTCCACTGGAAACGGAACGCGCGATAGCTCGAGTTCGCGCCGACGAAGCGCGCATCGAACACGGGCCGGCCGTGGCTGTTGAACTCTGTGACGTACGGCTGCTCGCCCCAGCCGACGAGGTTGTCGCCGTTGGGCTGCGGCTGCACGCTGCCCTCGTACTCGGCCAGCAGGCCGGGCTTGTGCTCGTCCTGCAGCACCAGCGTGGCGGTCTTGTGGACCATGTCGAGCGCCAGCACCAGGCCGCGCGAGCGCTTGTGGACGATCGGCGGCCCGGCCCCGTCATCGAAGATCGAGACCTCGTCGTTGGGATACAGACGCACGTCGTGCTGGAACATGAACTGCGTGTCGTGGCCCATCGTGAAGGTCGACGACTTGCCGCCCAGGATCCAGTTGGTCGCCGCGGTCTGATGCGAGACGTCATAGGCCGCCCAGGTGTTGCGCCCCGAGATCAGGATGCTCCCGTCGGCCGGCTCCGAGATCGCGTTGATGTGGAGGTAGTCCCACGGATGGCCGTTGTTGGGCGGGGCAAACTGGTAGCTGTCGGCGACCGGAACGTGGTCAAGGCTGTCCCACTGGAACAGCACCAGCCCAGTCGGGATGTCGATCTCCTGTGCGACCGCGTCGAGCACGAGGTCGTGTGGGCCGCCGTTCTTGATCCCGGTGGTGTCCCAGTAGACCGGATAGTAGGCGGTGACCAGCGCGGTGTTGTTGCCCGTGATCTTGAACTCGTGCAGGTCGCTGCGCAGGCCGTTGCCGGCCTTGACGGTCGCGATCCGCCGGTAGGAGCTCGAGTAGATCTCGTCCTGGCCGGCGCCGACGCCCCCGTTGACCGTGCCCTGCCACCAGGTCAGCACCGGCTTGCCCCGGTAATGCTGCGCCTTGAAGTCGGTGGCGGCCTGCCCCTTGGGGACGGTTTTGAACCAGATCAGTCCGCCGTAGGGCCCGAGCAGCTCGGGTCCCACCCGGACCGGGCCCTGCTGGGGGGCGACGAACAGGTCGCCGGACTCGGCGCCGCGCGGCAGCTTGGTGACATGGACCGCCGCCGGGAACAGCTGCGGAGCGGAAGCGAACTTCCATACGTCACCCTTCACGCGCGGCGGCGCGGCGAATCCCGGTCCGATCTTGATCGCGCCGGCGGGGTTGGCGACCGTGAAGTTGTAGGTGCCGCCGCCGGCGCCGGCGATGTTGAGACCGGTGTGGACGGTCACCCTCTCACCGGGATCGAACGGCTTGTCCGGAAGGAAGCTGCCGCCGTCGCCGTCGGAGTCGGCCTCGACGTGACCGGTGTGCGCGCCGCTGGCCGAGCCCGTGACGGTGATCGTCCCGAACTGCGAGGTGGGGATCCCGCGCAGCGTGATCTGCGTCTGCGGGGCCGCCACCTTGCCACCGGGGATCGGGAACACGTACACGGTCGGGGTGGCGGCGCGAGATGCGCCGCCGGGCCACAGGGCCACGGCGCCTGCGGCGATCAGGGCCAGGGTCAGGATCGCCGTGGCGCCCTTCCTCCACGGGTGGCGAGCGGGCCGGATCGATGCTTGCATTTGCTCCCTCCTGGGCAGCCGGGATAATCCGCCTCCGGCCGGGGCGGTCAGGTCCGCCGCAAAGAGCGGACCTCGTTGGGGTCTGATTATGGAGCTGACCGTACGGGCCGGCGTGTAAGCACTCGGTAAATAGGGGCGGGGTTGGCGCGCGTTGCGATCCCGTTAGGGATGCCTCAGGCCCCCGACGGACCGGCCACATGGCCGGCGGCCCAGCACGCCGCGCCGCCGTGGCAGATCTCCAGACGGGCCAGCTGCGCATGCAGGCGCTCCAGCCGTGCGGCGGGCACGATCGGCGCGATGTTGTGCAGCTCGAAGGGGTCGGTGCGCAGGTCGTACAGCTCGCGCTCGCCGTCCGTGTACTCCACGTACAGCAGGTCCGGGGTGCGCATCGCCTCGTATGTGGTGGGGTTGCCGCTCTCGTCGCTCTGGCGGTCGGGATCGAAGATGCTGGTGGCGGGCCCGTGGTGCTCGATCAGGGCCGCGTTGCGCCACCCGATCGCCGGCGCGCCGCTCAACAGGCTCATCAGGCTGTGGCCGTCCCCGGCGAGCGTCGTGCCCCCCATCCCGGCGAAGGTCTCGGCGAGGTCGACGTTCTCGGCCACCGCGGAGCTGACGGAGCCGGGTGGCACGCCGGGCCCGGCGACCACCAGCGGCACGTGGATGTCGGTGTCGAAGGCCGTCAGCTTGCCGGGCATCAGCCGGTGCTCGCCGGTGTGCAGCCCGTTGTCTGAGCTGAACACGATGTATGTGTTGTGCAGCACGTGGTTGCGCGCCAGCGCGCCGATCACCTGCCTGATCATGCGGTCGATCGACTGGACGTCCTGCGCGCGCAGGCGGAAGACTCGGTCGATCTGGTGGCGCTGGCGGTCGGTGAACGGGTGGCGTCCCGCCAGCCAGGCGGGCGGGTCGGTCGGCAACACGTCGAAGCTGGGCGGGTGCGGCGCCGTCAGCCCGCGGAACAGGCGCCTGTCGCGATGCGCCGGCGTGTAGGGAAAGTGGGGCGAGAAGGTCGCCAGCTCCAGGAAGAACGGCGTGTTCGAGGCGGTCGCGCGGTCGATGAAGCGGACGCCGCGGCGCGCCAGCACGTAGGTCAGGTAGTCGCGCGGCGCGTGACCGAAGTGGTACACGCTGCCGTCGATGTTCATCCTGTAGTCGTACTCGGGGTAGCCCCAGCCGGCCACGTCCCACTCGTTCCAGCCGGGCGGGATCCGCGAGTGGGGGATAGGGTCGCGACCGTGGGGCTCCAGGTAGCCGTTCAGGTACTTGCCCATCATCGCGGTCCTGTACCCGGCCCTCTGCAGGGCGATGTTAAAGGTGCGGTTCTGGTCGTGGTGAGACCAGAACGCGGTCATGCCGCCGTCGTGGCCGACGTTGGTGAACACCCCCGTGTCGTGCGGGTAATCGCCGGTGAAGATCGAGGCGCGCGACGGGCAGCACAGCGAGTCCGAGACGAAGTAGTTGCCGAACGTCATCCCGCGGCGCTCGAGCGCCTGGACGGCCGGCATGAACCGGAGCAGGTTCATCGACAGGTCGTCGGTCAGGACGAACACAATGTTGGGGGGCTGGCCGCCGGGCCGGCCCCCGATCACGACCCCGGGGTGCTCTGCCCCGGGCGTGTGCGCGGCCGCCGTCGCAGGGCGCACATGCGGCGCGCCGGCCTCGGCTCGGTGCCCGGATGAGCCGGCGAACAGCGCGATCGCCGCCGCGGCGATCGCCGCCACCGCCGCGACCACGCCGAGCGCCGGCAGGCGACCGTGCGCGCCGGGCAGCCGACCGTGGGGATGGGCACCGCTCACCGACACCTCCGCATCAACACCCGATCGATGTCGAACTACCGGCGGGTAACCGCGTCACCGCGGCGCCTTCAGGTGCGACATGACGTGGTCGACCTGGTCTGGGCGCAGCGGTGGGCCGGGCAGCGGGTCCAGCAGTTCGGGACGGGCGGCGAGGCCGCGGATGAAGATCGCCAGGTAACGTCGCCACAGCTCGGGCGCGACCCCGCTCGCCGCCCCGATCAGCGCGCCGACCATGATCTGGACGGGCGGCAGATCGGTGGGGGAGATGTCCTCGCGCAGGCCCCCGGCGGCGTGCGCGCGGGCGACCAGTTCGGCGCCGAGCGGGAGCATCCGCGCGCGGATCCGCGAGACGCACTCAAGACCGTCGGGCATCGACGTGAGCAGGTCCTTCAGCCCCCGGTCAGACGCCTGCAGCTGCACGATCCGCTCAAGCGCCCACTGCAGCCCCCGCCACGGATCGGGATCGCTCGACGCCTCGTGCATGATCGCCACCATCTCCTCGAGGCGCTGGTCGAACAGATCGTCGATCAGGCGCTTCTTGTCCGGAAAGCGGCGGTAGACGGTGCCGACGCCGACGCCCGCGTGGTGGGCGACGTCATTCAACGTCACCCCCAGCCCCCGCTGCGCGAACAGCTCCCGCGCAGCGTCGAGGATCCGCAGACGGTTGCGCTCCGCATCGCGGCGCAGCGGTCGCTCGTTCTTGCCGCCGTCGTCGGGGCCGTCGATGCGCTCGGGGCTGGACGCTGCCACCAATCCTAGGTTAGGAAGCGGAGGTTGTGAATCCGGTTAGGGCATCGCGAGGATCAGGCTGCGACGACGCCCGCCCCACCCGCGGCGCGAGCCCGAACGCCTCGGCCAGCAGTTCGTAGGAGCGGCGGCGAACCCCGTGGTCGTGGGTGATCGTGACCACGATCGCCTCATCGGCTCCGTAGGCGTGGACGATGCGCTCGATCCCGGCGCGAACGGCCTCGGGGGATCCGGCCACGCCCCGCCGCCCCGGAGTGTCGCCCCGGGGGCGCTGTCGCGCCTCGCCCGCCAGGAACTCCACGGCGGTGTCAGGCGGCGGCACCGGGATCAGCCGCCCACGGCGCAGGAGCGTGAACGACATCCGGCTCGACGAGGCCAGATACTGCGCCTCCTCGTCGTCGGGCGCGCACAGCGCCCAGATCGCGACCGCGGTCCGTGGCGCCTGCAGGTCGCGAACCGGCGCGAAGCGCTCCCGGTAGCGAGCGGCGATCGACTCTCCGTGCGGGTTGATGAAGTCCGCGAACGCGTAGCGCAGACCCAGCTCGCCGGCCCAGATCGCGCTCTGATCCGACGAGCCCAGCAGCCACGGGACCGGCAGCTCCGGGCGGCCCGGCAGCGTCGCGGCGAGGTGGCGGAACGGGTGGTCGGCCGGCAGGTCGTCGTCCAGGTAGGCGAGCAGCTCGGCGAGCTGCTGCGGGAAGTCGTCGGGCGCGCGCTGGCGACGGTCGAGCTGCAGCGCGAAGCTCGTCAGCTGGTCGGTGCCGGCGGCGCGACCCAGGCCGACGTCGATCCGGTCCGGGAACAGAGCCGCCAGGATCGTGAAGGACTCGGCGACCTTCAGCGGGCTGTAGTGCGGCAGCATCACGCCCCCGGAGCCGACGCGGATCGCCTCGGTGGCGGCGGCGATCGGACCGATCAGCACCTCGGGGCTGGGACCGGCGAGCGTGGGACTTCCATGGTGCTCGGCGACCCAGTAGCGGTGGTAGCCGAGCTGGTCGGCCAGTCGCGCGAGATCGATCGTGTCGCGCAGCGCCTGCGCGCCGCTTGACCCCTCGGCGATCGGCGACTGGTCGAGGATCGAGAGCAACACCGGTTCGATGCTAGTCCGGGTGACCGACCCCCCGGATGTCTGTGATTGGCGTCCCGTGGCTGGCATCGAGCGTCCCGATCGCTCAGCGTCGGTGTACATGGCGATGACCGTGCCCCTCGACACGCCCGTCCTCGACACGCCCGTGCACCTCGACACCTCCGAGCTTGCGCTCCGGTCCGACGTGACCGCGCGGCCCGGCGCGGCGCTCGCGTCGGTCGCCGTCAGCCTTCCGGAGACGGTCGTTTCGAGCGAGCAGATCGGAGCACGGCTCGGCGTCGGCCCGGACTGGATCGAACGGCGCACCGGGATCCGTGAGCGCCGCGTCGCGGGCCCGGACGAGCGGCTGGATGAGCACTGCGCGCAGGCGGCCCGGCTGGCGCTGGCCCGCGCCGGCCTGCATCCGAGCGAGGTTGACCTGGTGCTGGTCGCGACCACGACCTCGGACGAGCTGATGCCCGCGGCGGCGCCGCTGGTCGCCCACGCGCTGGGCGCCACCGCCGCCGGGGCGTTCGACGTCGGCGCGGCGTGCACCGGCTTTTTGGCGGCGCTGGCGGTCGGCGCCGGGCAGATCGAGGCGGGGCGAGCGCGCTGCGCGGTCGTGATCGGCGCCGACATGATGTCGCGCGTCACCGACCCGCACGATCGCGCCACCGCGGCCGTGTTCGCCGACGGGGCCGGGGCCGTGGTGCTCGAACGTGCGCAGGACGGCGGCCGGATCGGCCCGATCGTGCTCGGCTGCGACGGCGCCGGCGCCGACCACATCCACGTCGCGCGCGGCGATCAGACGATCAGGATGCGGGGCCACGAGACGTTCCGTGAGGCGGTCGCGCGGCTGACGCTCTGCACCCACCAGGCGGTCCGCGCGGCAGGCGTGGCGCTCGACGAGATCGACCTGTTCGTCTACCACCAGGCCAACGGCCGGATCCTTGCGGCCGTCGGCGAGCGCCTCGGGCTGCCCCCGGCTCGCGTCGCCGACTGCATCGCCCGCCGCGGGAACACCGGCGCGGCCACCCTGCCGCTGGCGCTCGACCACTGCCAGCGCGAGGGTCTGATCGCGCCCGGCGACCGCGTGCTGCTGGGCGCGTTCGGCGCCGGTTTCACCTGGGGAGCGACCGTGATCGAGTGGGGCCGCGCATGAGCCTCGCGTTCGCCGAGCCCGCCGCCGCGGAGCTGACGCCACTGGGGCGCCTGGAGGCGCTGTGCGATCACGGCTCGCTGGCGCTGATCAGAACCGACGTGGTCTCCTCGGCGATGGGCGATCGCGCTCGGCCCGGCGACGGAGTGCTCGCCGGCTCCGGCACGGTCGACGGCCGGCGCGTGTTCTGCTACGCCCAGGACCCGAGCTTCGCCGGCGGCTCGCTGGGCGAGGCGCACGCCGACTCGATCGTCAGGGTGCTGGACCTGGCCGCGCGCGGCCGGGCGCCGGTGGTGTCGTTCGTCTCCTCCGGTGGCGCACGGATGCAGGAGGGGATCTCGGCGCTCGGCGGCTATGGGCGGATCTTCCGGCGCACGGTCGCGCTGTCGGGCAGGGTGCCCCAGATCTCGGTCGTCACCGGCCTGTCTGCCGGCGGCGGCGCCTACTCGCCGGCGCTGACCGACTGGATCGTGATGACCGAACGCTCGAGCATGTTCCTGACCGGTCCCGGAGTCGTGCGCGAGGTGCTGGGCGAGGATGTCGACGCGGCCGGGCTCGGCGGCGCCCGCGTGCATCAGCGCAACGGCGTCTGCCAGTTCGTCGCCGCCGACGACCTCGACGCCAGCGCGCTGGTTCGCCGGCTGCTGTCGCACCTGCCCAGCCACAGCGGGGCCGGCGTGCCGATGGTGGCGCGACGCCCGCCGAGCGGCGTCGATCCCGGCACGCTGGTGCCCGAGCAGCAGCGGCGCGTCTACGACGTGCGCGACGTGATCTCGGCGCTGGTCGACGGCGGCGGGCTGCTCGAGGTGGCACCCGGCTGGGCGCGCAACCTGGTCTGCGGCTTCGCGCGCGTCGACGGCGCTTCGGTCGGGGTGGTCGCCAACCAGCCTCGATACCTGGGCGGCGTGCTCGACGCGGCCAGCTCGGAGAAGGGCGCTCGGTTCGTATCCAAGTGCGACGCGTTCGGGCTTCCGCTGCTGGTGCTGGTCGACACTCCCGGCTACATGCCCGGCACGCGTCAGGAGGCCGCAGGAGTGATCCGGCTCGGCGCCTCCTTCGTGCACGCGTTCGCGCAGGCGACGGTTCCGCGGGTGACGGTGATCTTGCGCAAGGCGTTCGGGGGAGCCTTCATCGCGATGAACTCCAAGGACCTCGGTGCCGACTACGTGTTCGCCTGGCCGCGGGCGCAGATCGGCGTGATGGGCGCGCGCCCGGCCGTCGGCGTGATCCACCGCCGCGAGCTGGCCGCCGCCGCCGACCCGGAGTCCGAGCGCGACCGGCTCGCCGACCTGTACTCCGAGACCCAGCTGCGGCCGGAGCTAGCCGCCGCACGCGGCCACATCGACGAGCTGATCGAGCCGCGTGACACGCGCGCCCGCGTCTCGTGGGCGCTGCGATCACTGGGGCCGGAGCGGTGAACCGTGGCGAGGTGCTGCTGACCGGCGCGACCGGCTTCGTCGGGATGGAGCTGCTTGAGCGGTGGCTGCGCCACGACGATCGGCGCATCGTGGCGCTGGTCAGGGCCGCTGACGGTGCCGATGCGCGCGCCCGCATCGACGCGGTGCTCGAGAACCTGTTCGGGCCGTGCGCGCGCGAGCACGCGGGACGCGTGCAGGCGGTGGCCGCTGACATGTCGCAGCCCGGGCTCGGAATCTCGGGCCCCGAGCGCGAGCGGATCGCCGAGCGCGTGACGACAATCGTCCACAGCGCCGCCTCGGTCTCGTTCACGCTCGGACTCGACCAGGCGAGGGCGATCAACGTCGCCGGCACGCAGCGCATGCTCGAGCTGGCCGCGCTGGCAGCGGACCGCGGCGGTCTGGACTGCTACGCGCAGGTCTCCACCGCATTCGTATCGGGGACCCACCGAGGTGCCTTCTGCGAGTGCGACGCCGACGTCGGGCAGACGTTTCACAACTCCTACGAGCGATCCAAGTTCGAGGCCGAGCAGCTCGTCCGCGAGGCGGGACTGCCGCACACGATCCTGCGCCCGAGCATCGTCGTCGGCGACCGCAACACCGGCTGGACGGCGGCGTTCAACGTGCTCTACTGGCCGCTGCGCGCGCTCTCCAGGGGCCTGTTCACGGCAGTGCCGGCGATCCCCTCGGCACCGGTCGACGTGGTCTCGATCGATTATGTGGCCGACGCGATCTACGAACTCGTGCATGCGGGGCCCGGCGTCGGTGCGACCCATCATCTGACGGCCGGCCCCCACTGCTCGTCGATCGCCGAGCTGGCCGGACTGGCGAGTCGCTACTTCCGCCGCCCGGTCCCGCGCGTGCTGGCGCCCGAGGAGTTCGCGGGGCTGACCTTCGGCTCGGCCGAGCGTGCGGCGCTGGAGGCTGGGAGCGAGTACTTCCCGTACTTCTGCATGGAGGGGCGGTTTGACGACACCGGCACACGCGCGCGGCTGCAGGGCGCCGGGATCAGCACCGCGCCCCTGCCCGAGTACCTGCACCGGCTGCTGGATTTCGCAACTCGCAGCCGCTGGGGCAAGCGCTCGATCTCTCGCTTCGCCGCGTCCGCCGGCGCGGCGCCGGCGCCTCCGCTGAGGGCCGCGTCGTGAGCGAGGCGCTGTGCGACACGGCCCGGTTTCGGCCTGAGGACCCGGACGCGCTGGTGCTGGCGGCGCTCGCCTGCCCGTTGTGTCTTCGCTCCCAGGGCGTGACCTGCGAGGACAGCCTGCACGGATACGATCCGTCGGTCCGATGCCGATGTCCCTCCTGTCAGGCGCGATGGCGCGTTTACCTGACGCCCGAACAGGCGCTGCGGCTCGGGCTGATGCACGCCCACGCGGTCGCTTGAGGGCCCACGACAAAGTCCACACCCCGCGATGAGCCTCGACGTCGCCCGCGAGGGGCTGGGGATCGGGGCGCTGGAGCTGTTCGTCGAGGTGCTGTCGCAGTCGAGCCCGGATGCGAGCGTGGATGGCTTCTACGATCGGCTGTGCGAGGCGGTCTGCCGCTTGGCGCGGATGCGTCGCGCGCTGATCTTCCGCTACGACCCGGCCAGCCGTCGGGTCCGGGCGGCCGGCGCGCACGGGATGGGCATCGATCAGTTCACGGGCGCGCACGTGACCGTCGACTCGGCTCCGATCGCGGCGGCGGCGATCCGCGGCGACCGAGTCGTCGAGGTGGTCGGCGACCTCAGCGGCCAGGTTCCGGACGAGTTCCAGGCACTGGTCGCCGAGCCGGCGCGGCTGGTGTGCGCGCCGATGACCGCGGCCGATCGCGCCGTAGGCGTGATCCTGGCCGACCGTCTGATGTCCGAGCCGCCGCTGGACGACGCCGACCGCAGCCTCCTGTGGACCCTGGGCAAGGCGGCGGCGCTGGCCTCGGTGGCGCGGATCGTCTCGACCCAGTTCGAGAAGGCCAGCCAGCTCGAGCAGCGGATCGACCTCGCGCGCGAGATCCACGAGGGCGTGATACAGCGCCTGTTCGGCGTCTCGATGGCGCTCGACGGTGAGGGCGAGCTGCCCGAGCAGGCGCGGCAGCGCTGCGCGGTCGAGACCCAAGCGGCGCTGACCGAGCTGCGCGCCGCGCTCCAGCGCCCGCTCGGCCGCGCGCCGCGCGCCACTCGCACGACGCTCACGGCCGAGATCGCGCGGCTGGCGGTCGTCCACCCGCAGCTCGGGCTGGTGCTCGAGCGCGGCGGCGCGGACGACGTGCCGCCGGCGCTGCAGCCGCTGGCGCAGTCGGTTCTGATCGAGGCGGTCCGCAACGCCGTCAAGCACGCCCGACCGACGCGGGTCGCCGTCCGGCTGGGGCGGGCTGACGGCGCCTTCTGGATGGAGGTGGTCAACGACGGTGTGCGATCCGCGCGCCGGCGTGCGGGGATGGGGCTGCGGCTGGCTGCGCTGGAGGCGCTGCAGTCGGGCGGCGTGGTCGAGTTCGGCGAGCGAGAGCCGGGAACATGGCAGGTGCGGCTGGTCGTGCCGACCGACGGCGATGAGTGAGGCGGCGGGCTCGGGCTCGGGCGGGGCCTCGAGCGCGGGCGCAGGCTCGGACGCGGGCGCGGGCTCGGGCTCGGGCGAGCGTAGCCCCGAGCGCCTGCGGGTCCTGGTCGTCGACGACCATGACGTTGTCCACTGGGGCTTCCGGCTGATGCTCAGCCAGCAGCCGTGGGTGCAGCGCTGCGTCAGCGCGCACACAGGACGCGAGGCGGTGACGCTCGTCACCCGCTATCGCCCCCACGTGGCGCTCGTGGACCTGTTCATCGGCGAGGAGTCCGGCGCAGAGATCTGCGAGCGACTGCGGGCGGCCGAGCCGGCCACCAGGGTGCTGCTGTTCTCCGGCGCGGGCGAGATCTCGGCCCAGGCGGCGCGGGCCGCCGGAGCCTCCGGCTTCGCCTACAAGGACTGGCCGGCGCGGCGGATCGCCGGCGCGGTGCGGCTCGTCGGGCTGGGCGGGACGGTGTTCGAGCAGCCGACCGGCGCGGCGCCACGCCCAGGAGCCCTGGGCCTGTCCGAGCGTGAACGGGCGGTGCTGGAGTTGATCGCCTCGGGCGCGACCAACCCCGAGATCGGCACGGCCCTGCACCTGTCGCGCCACACCGTCAAGGAGCACTCCAGCTCTCTGTACCGCAAGCTCGGCGTGCGCAACCGCACCGAGGCCGTGCAGCGCGCGCAGCGACTGGGGCTGCTGCGCTGAGATCGATGGCGACGAGCTGCGCTTGGAGCGGGGGATGGACGCACGGTTGAGCGAGATCGCACGGTTCTTGGCACAGCGTCCCCCATTCGACGCGCTGGCGCCCGACGAGCTCGCTCAGGTGGCCGCGGAGTCGACGATCGAGTTTCACCTGGCAGGCGACGTGATCATGTCCGAGAACGGCGGACCGGTCACCGTTCTGCGGGTGGTCCACTCGGGTGGCGTCGATATCGCCCACGAGGGCAAGCTGCTGGACCTGCTCGGACCGGGCGACGCGTTCGGTCACGCGGCGATGCTGTCCGGGCTTCCGCCGGGGTTCGAGGCGCGCGCGGCCGAGGACACGCTCTGCTACCGGGTCCCGGTCGCCGTCGCTCGACCGCTGCTCGACCGCGCTCGGCGTCGCGAGCTTCAGGTCGGCGCCAAGGATGCCCATCAGCCGGTCGGCAACCTGATCCGGGCACCGGCCGTGACCTGCAGACCGTCGGAGAACATCAGCTTCGTCGCCGAGCGGATGACATCGGCCGGTGTCAGCGCGGCCGTGGTGGAACTCGAGGACGGGGGGATCGGAATCATCACCGACCGCGACCTGCGCGCTCGGGTGCTGGCGGTCGGGCGATCGGGCGCGGTACGGGTCGACACCGCGATGACCGCGCCGGCGTTCGTGGTGTCTCCCGATCGACTTGCCGGCGAGGTGCTCTACGAGATGCTGGAGCGCGGCGTGCGCCACGCACCGGTGATCTCGGCCCAAGGGCGCCTGATCGGGGTCGTCGAGGACGCGGACCTGTTCGCCTCGCAGCCGCGCTCCTGGCTGAGAACGCGCCGCGCGATCGACCGCGCCCGCAGCCTCGACGCGCTACACGAGGTCGCCGACCGCCTCCCCGGCCTGATGCTCGACCTGCACCATTCGGCGGTGCCGGCACTGGAGCTGGCGCCCGTGCTCTCGGCGCTGGTCGACGCGCTGACTCGGCGCACGCTCGAGCTCGTCAGCGCCGGCTGTCAGCCGGCGCCAGACGGCGCTGTGTGGGTTTCGGTCGGAAGTCAGGCGCGGCGCGAGTTGACGCCCGCCTCGACCCGACGCGGAGCGCTGATCTGCGGCGAGGGCGCTCAGCCGTCGAGCGACTGGGTCGCGGCCGCGAAGCCGGCGCTTGCGCGCTTGGGGATCGGCGAGCCGGTCGCCGCGCGCGCAGGCCGCGCCTGGATCGCGCTCGCCGGCAGCGACGAGCTGGCGCAGTCCGTGCTGGCCGACCGCCGAGTGTTGTGGGGGACGCCGGTGGCGCCGCTGCCGAGCCCTCAGGGGCCCGCGCGCCAGGCGCTGCTGGACGCGCTCGCACGGAGAGCGTTCTCGCAACTGCTCCCGACGGGGTTCGACTCCGATGCCGTGCTCACGCGCGAGGGGCGACGTAGCCGCCTGAACGTGCGCGACGCGGCGATCGTTCCGATTGCCTCGATCGCCTGCTGGGCCGCGGCAAGTGCAGAGACCGGCGAGGGATCCACTCCGGAGCGGCTGCGCGCCGCCGCCGACGCGGGGGTGCTGAGCGCGGACCAGGCCCAGACGCTCGCCGAAGCGTTCGAGCTCGCGCTCGAGCTGCGGATCGTCCATCAGCTGGAACAGATCGCCGCCGGCTGGCCGCCGGACGATCTGCTCGATGCGGCCATGATGAGCTCGCTCACACGCGGCCATCTCCGGTCCGTGTTCCGCGCCATCGGCGCCGTCGCGCGGACGCTGAGCCGATGACGCTGATCGGGCGCCGCACCGGCGCGGCCGTCAGGTTCGCGCGCGCGGCGTCGCCTCGCCCCCGCACGCCCTGGCGCGAGGCCGAGTGGTGCGCCGTGGACCTCGAGCTGACCGGGCTGGAGCCCGCAGGCGAGATCATCTCGATCGGTGCCGTGCCGATCCGCGACGGGGCGCTGATCCTCGGTCAGGCGCTGTACACGCTGGCGCGGCCGAATCGGCCGCCCCGGCACGCGGCGGTGCTGGTACACAAGCTGCGCTTCACCGATCTCGCCGACGCGCCGCGGGTCGACGAGGCGATCGATCAGCTGCTCGACACGCTGGCGGGCCGGGTGCCGGTGTTCCACACCGCGTTCGTCGAGCGCGCGTTCCTCGGGCGGGAGCTCCGACGGCGCCGACTGCGACTCCCCCGCGACGCGGACACCGAGGCGCTCGGGCGGCTGTGGCTGCTTCAACGCGACGGCGCCGCCCCGAAGGGCCTCCCATTGGCGCGGCTTGCGGCGACTCTGAACCAGCCGGCGGAGGATCCCCACCACGCACTCGGCGATGCGCTGACGACCGCAAAGGCGTTCGTCGCGCTGGCCAGTCACCTCGATCGACGCTCCGCCGAGACGGTCGGCTCGCTGCAGCGCGGCGGCGAGCGGCTCGCGCTGGCGGCGCGAGCCTGAAACGAGCGTCCAGCTCCACAAATTCGGTGTCATCCGCGCCCAGCCACTGCCACTCGCGACGCGGCTCACGAATTTCCGGATCGCGAAATCAGCGACCGGCGTGGGCGGGGGCGCCGCCGATCGTCGGCGCGGCGACGACGATCCAGAACAGCGTCGCTCGGCCTCGCCCGATGTTGCGCCAGCCGGCGATCCGGTCGCTGTCTGCGACCAGCACCTCTCCGGCGCGGACCGCGGGCGCCTGCCCGGCGACCAGCACCTGGACGAGGCCATCGGCGACCGCGACTATGCCCCGCGACCCGGAGACCTGCGCGAACCGCGCGGACTCGGGTGCGGTCGCGTCGCGCGGCCCGCCGGCCTCCCGCGGCCCGAGCTGCACGAGGTCGATCCGTAGCCCGGAGGTCTCAGGGAGCAGCGTGGCCGCTGCCGGCGCGCCGCCGGATCGGTCGGCCGGGCGCCGCCCGATCCGGTACGGCTCCGGGTCCTCGCCCTGCAGAAGGTCGTCGACCGTGATCCCGAGGGCGGCGCTGAGCCGCGCCAGCGTCGCCAGCGACAGGCCGCGCTCGGTCCGCTCGGCCTGCGAGATCGCGC
>JBOGYE010000051.1:0-4067 GCA_050696635.1 Solirubrobacteraceae bacterium
CGGCCGCGAAGCGTCCGACCGTGCGACGCCCCGGCGCCGGCGAGCGCTGCGACCTCGCCAGCGACAGCCGCGGCGCGCGCAGCGGCGCGAACGCGTCGTTGGTCGCCTCGCCGTCCCAGGCCAGGTCCCACAGCGCCTCCTGGATCTCCTCGGTGGCCAGCTCCAGGTCGCGCAGCAGGTCGCCGAAGAAACAGGCGCCCGCGGCCAGCCGCTCGCGCACCGCGTCGTGAGCGGCGCCCGCGGGTCGCTCCCCGCGGTATGGCGGCGGGCCCAGCAGCGCCAGGTCGTCGCGGAAGTACAGCGCCACCCGGCCGGCGTGGCGCCCGATCGCCCCGGCGCCGATCCAGACCAGCTCGCCGGCCGCACACAGCTGATCGAGCCAGGCGGGCGAGTAGGCGCCCACGCGTCGCGGCAGCACGTCGGCCTCCCAGGCGGCCACCGGCAGCGCCAGGCCCTGCAGCGGCACCAGCGCCTCGCGCAACCGGTCGATTCCGGCGCCCGAAGCGGGATGGCCGTCGATGCCCTGCCAGGCCGGGTAAAAGCGAGCCAGCGCCTTGGCGTCTGCCGGTTCGATCTCCCTGCGCAGCGCCGCCAGCGAGGCACGCCGCAGCCGGCGCAGCACCTCGGGGTCGCACCACTCGCGCTCGCAGCCGCCAGGACGCAGCTCCCCTAAAACCAGCGCGCCGTCCCGCTCCAGCTCGCGCAGCGCAGACGACACGTCGATCCCGTAGCGGGCCCGGAGATCGGCGGTCGTGAACGGGCCGTGGGTCGCGGCGTAGCGGATCAGCAGTCGCGCCAGCGCGTCGGGCACGTCGGCCACGAACGTCGCCGGCAGGCCTCCGGGCGGCGCAGCCCCAAGCGCGTCGCGGTAGCACCCCGCGTCGGCGGCGTCGATCCAGCGCTCCTCGCCCGCGACTCTGATCCGCACGGCCCGGCGCTCGCGCGCCAGCTCGTCCAGCATCGGACCGGCGTCCAGGCCGTCGAGCACCCGCGCCGAGCACTCGCGAGGCGACAGGTCGCCCACCCGGCGCAGGACATCGAGCAGGCCGTCGCGGCCGGTCGCGCGCGCCTGCTCTGACAGGCACTGCAGGTCGGCCTCGACGCGCTCGAGCGCTCCGGCGTCGATCAGGTCGCGCAGCTCCTCCTGGCCGAGCAGCTCGCGCAGCAGCTCGCGGTCAAGCGACAGCGCCGCCGCCCTGCGCTCCGCATTGGGCGTGTCGCCCTCGTACATGTAGGTGGCGACGTAGTCGAACAGCAGCGAGGAGGCGAACGGCGAGGCCGTCGCGGTCTCGACCGCCACCAGCGTGATCTCGCGTCGGTGCAGACGGGTGAGCAGGTCGACCAGGCCGGGAACGTCGAGTACGTCGCGCAGGCACTCGCGGTAGGTCTCGAGCACGATCGGGAACTCCCCATGGTCACGCGCCACCTCCAGCAGCGACTGGGCCTTGAGTCGCTGCTGCCACAGGGGAGTGCGCTTGCCCGGGCGCGCGCGGGGGATCAGCAGCGCGCGGGCCGCGTTCTCCCTGAAGCGCGCGCCGAACAGCGCCGAGGAGCCGAGCTGGGCGACGATCAGGTCCTCGATCTCGTCGGGCTCGAGCAGCACCAGGTCCGCGCTCGGCGGCTCGTCGGCGTCGGGCAGGTGGACGATGATCCCGTCGTCTGAGCAGATCGCGTCGCACTCCAGGCCCAGCTGCTGACGGATCCGAGCGCCGATCGCCAGCGACCAGGCGCTGTGCACGCGGCCGCCGAACGGGCTCAGCACGCACAGCCGCCAGTCGCCGATCTCATCCCGGAAGCGCTCGACCACGATCGCCCGGTCAGACGGGATCACGCGCGTGGCGCGCCGCTGCTCCGACAGGAACTCCACCAGGTTGCGCGCCGCACGCTCGTCGAGGTCATAGTCGGCTTGCAGAGCCTCGGGCGGCTGGTCGACCGCCCATCGAGCGAACTCGCCGATCGCCTCGCCCAGCTCGCGCGGTCGCCCGAGCGTGTCGCCCTTCCAGAACGGCACCGCTCCGGGCAGCCCCGGCGCGGGCGTGACGATCACGCGATCACGGCCGATCTCCTCGATCCGCCAGGTGCTGGCGCCGAGCAGGAACGTCTGGCCTGGCCGCGCCTCGTAGACCATCTCCTCGTCCAGCTCGCCGACCCGGCGCCCGTCCGGCAACGTGACCGCGTACAGCCCGCGGTCAGGGATCGTGCCGGCGTTGGTGACCGCCAGCTGGCGCGCGCCCGAGCGCGCGCGGATCGTGCCTGCGACCCGATCCCAGACGATCCGCGGTCGCAGCTGGGCGAAGGCGCTGGACGGGTAACGACCGTCGAGCATGTCCAGCACGTTGTCGAGCTGGGCACGGCTCAACTCGGAGTAGGTGTGGGTGGCCGTGACGAGCGCGTACAGCCAGTCGACATCGACAGACTCGTCGCAGTCGCCGTCCCCGTCGCCGTCGCCGGCCGCCGCCGCGATCGCGACGATCTGCTGGGCGAGCACGTCGAGTGGGTTGCGCGGCACGACCGTCGTCTCGATCGACCCCTCGCGCATCCGCCGCGCGACGACCGCGCACTCGAGCAGGTCGGCGCGGAACTTGGGAAAGATCCGCCCCCGGCTGATCTCGGTCACCGAGTGGCCCGAGCGGCCGATCCGCTGCAGGCCGCGAGACACCGACTTGGGCGACTCGACCTGGATCACGAGATCGACGGCGCCCATGTCGATTCCCAGCTCGAGGCTCGAGGTCGCTACCAGGCAGGGCAGTGCGCCGGCCTTGAGCTGCTCCTCGACCTGCGCGCGCTCCTCGAGCGCCAGCGAGCCGTGGTGAGAGCGGGCAAGGGCTTCGCCCGCCAGCTCGTTGAGCCGGATCGCTATCCGCTCCGCGGCACGGCGGTTATTGACGAACAGAATCGTCGAGCGGTGAGCGCGGATCAGCTCCAGCAGCTCGGGATAGATCGCCGGCCAGATCGAGTTGCGGGTTGACTCGGTTCCGCCGGCGAGCGGGTCCAGGTCGGCGCCGGGAGTGTCGCCTGGCGCGGCCATGGACTCGACCGGCACGTGGATCTTCAGGTCCAGCTGCTTGCGCATCCCGGTGTCGAGGATCCGGCAGCGGCGGCGCGGACCGACCAGGAAGCGGCCGACCTCGTCGAGCGGTCGCTGGGTCGCCGACAGGCCGATTCGCTGCACCTCCGGGCCGGCGGCCGCGGTCAGCCGCTCGAGCGTCAGCGCCAGGTGCGAGCCGCGCTTGGTCGAGGCGACCGCGTGGATCTCGTCGACGATGCACCAGCGGACGCCAGCGAACAGGCGCTGCGCCCGCCCGGTCAGCATCAGGTACAGCGATTCGGGGGTGGTGATCAGGATGTCCGGCGGCTCGCGCAGCATCCGCGCGCGCTCGCGCTGGGGGGTGTCCCCGGTCCGCACCGCCACGCTCAGCTGTGCCCCGATCCCGCGCAGCGGCGTGCGCAGGTTGCGGTCGACGTCGTAGGACAGCGCCTTCAGCGGCGAGACGTAGACGAGGCCGATCCGACGCCCTCGGGGGTCGGCGGCGCGATCGGGATCGAACGCGAGCCGGTCGATCCCGTACAGGAACGCGGCCAGCGTCTTGCCCGAGCCGGTCGGCGCCGAGAGCAGCACGTGCTCGCCGGATGCGATCGCCGGCCACGCCTGCTCCTGGGCCGCCGTCGGGGCGGCGAACGCCCCCTGAAACCACGCCCGCGTGCGCGCGCTGAAGGCGTCCAGGGACACCAGACTGAATCTACTCCGCGCCGCGGCGGTGGTCAGCCGGCTGTGAATCTGGAGCGCGCACGGGCCCGGTGATCAGCGTGGGCCGCGAAATCGACAGCCCGCTGTGAGTCTGGAGCGCGCACGGGCCGGGTGATCAGCGTGGGCCGCGAAATCGACAGCCCGCTGTCAATCCACAGCGCGCCGCGCGCGCGGGTGACGCGCGCGCTCTGGAGTGACAGCCGATCCGGCGCGACAGCCGATCCGGCGCGACAGCCGATCCGGCGCGACAGCCGATCCGGCGCGACAGCCGATCCGGCGCGACAGCCGATCCGGCGCGACAGCCGATCCGGCGCGACAG
>JBOGYE010000052.1:0-7716 GCA_050696635.1 Solirubrobacteraceae bacterium
GCACTCAGCCGACCCCGCGCCGGCCCAGCCGGCGCGCCAGCTCGACCGCCTCGGCGGCGCTGTCGAACCGCAGCTGCGCGCGGTAGCCGTCGCCGGACGGCGCAACGGACACCGGACACCCCAGCGCCGCCTCCAGAGCGTCGGCGATCTCCGCCACGGCCGCCTCCTGGTCGGGGTGCCGCCCGGCCCTGCCGACGGCGCCGTCGCCCGACGACCGGCGTACCTCCCCGCCGGCGCCCGACGGACGGGTCGCGCGGGCGCGGCGCTCGAGCTCTCGCACCGACCAGCCCTCCGCCACGGCCCGACGTGCCAGCCCGCGGCGGTCGGCGTGGTCGGGCGCCGTCAGCAGCGCCCGGCCATGCCCCTCGGACAGGTCGCCCGCCTGGATCGCGGCGAGCGCCTCGTCGGGCAGGTCCAGCAGGCGGATCAGGTTGGAGACCGCAACCCGTCCGCGCCCGACCCGCAGCCCGACCTCCTCGCGGGTGAGACCGAGCTCCTCGGTCAGCGCCGCGCACGCGCGCGCCTCCTCGATCGGGTTCAGATCCTCGCGCGCCATGTTCTCGACCAGCGCCACCTCCAGCGAGCCCGCGTCGTCGTGGTGGCGGACGATCGCCGGCACCATCTCCAGCTCGGCGAGCCGGGCCGCGCGCCAGCGGCGCTCGCCTGCGATCAGCTCGTAGCTGCCGCCGGCGACCGGGCGCACCAGCACCGGCTGCAGCACGCCGCGAGCGCGAATCGACTCGGCCAGCCCCAGCAGCGCCACCTCGTCGAAGTCCTGGCGCGGCTGGTTGGGGTTGGGCGCGATCATCTCGATCGGAATCTCGCGCAGCTCCTGCGCCTCGTCGCGCGGCGCCACCGCCAGGATCGCCGCCAGCCCGCGCCCCATTCCACGCTGGCGCTCAGCCACGCGCCGCCACCTCCTTGGCCAGCTCGAAGTAGGCATCGGCGCCGGCGCAGTGCGGATCGTGATGGATCACCGGGCGACCGAAGCTCGGGGCCTCGCCGACCCTCACATTGCGCGGGATCACCGTGTCGAACACCAGGGCCGGAAAGTGGCGACGGACCTCGGACTCGACGTCCTGCGCCAGGCGCGTGCGGCCGTCGTGCATCGTCAGCAGCATCCCGGCCACCGTCAAGCGCGGGTTCAGCTCGCGCTGTACCAGCGACAGCGTGTCCAGCAGCCCGGCCAGCCCCTCCAACGCGAAGTACTCGGCCTGGACCGGCACGATCACGCGCTCGGCGGCCACCAGTGCGTTGACCGTCAGCGGACCCAGCGACGGGGGGCAGTCGAGCAGCACGAACGAGTAGCGATCGCGCAGCGGCGCCAGCGTCTCGCGCAGCCGGACCTCCGAGCCCGGTGTGCGCGGCAGCTCCACGGTCGCTCCGGCGAGATCCGGGCCAGCCGGAACGAGGCTCAAATGGGGGATCCCCGTCGAGACGACCGCGTCGGCGAGCGGCAACGTTCCGCACAGCGCGTCGTAGATCGTGGGGGTCGTGCGCTTGTCGATCCCGAGCCCGAGGGTGGCGTTGGCCTGCGGGTCGATGTCGACCAGCAGCGACTCGTAGCCGGCCTCGGCGATGCAGGCGGCCAGGTTGACGGCCGTGGTGGTCTTGCCCACCCCGCCCTTCTGGTTGGCGATCGCGTAGACGGTGCCCATCTCGATCCGCTGAAGCTAGCGCCGACGACGGTCGGATGGGCCGCCGAGCGGGCGCTTGCGCGCCACACCGGGCCTGCGCGGGAAGCGGTCGGGCGTGGCGGCGACCTTGGTCATCACGTGCAGATGGCGGTGGAGCGCCTCAGGGTACGGAGCGACCGCCGCCACGGGCCCGGGCGCCATCCCGAGCAGCGCGGCCGCGCCGGCGCCGGCCGCCTCCTCGGCGGCGTCACGGCGTCCCCGCCAGGCGACCAGCGCACCCCCGATCCCAAGCAGCGGCGCCGCGTACTCGACGACCACCGGCAGCGACGCCAGCGCTCGCGCGACCACCAGATCGCAGCTCGCCAAGCCTTCCGTCCAGGACTCGATCCGCGCGTGCACGGCGCGGGCGTTGCTGGCACCACAGGCCGAGATCGCGTGCGCGATGAACTCGCACTTGCGCCCGTTGCTCTCGATCAACGCCACCTCCGCGCCGGCCAGCGCGATCGCCAGCGGCAGGCCGGGGAACCCCCCACCCGAGCCTAGATCCGCGATCCGCGTGGCGGCCCGCACCTGCGGCAGGTCCAGCGCGACCAGCGAGTCGGCGAGATGGTCGCGGAGGATCGCGTCACGGCCCTCGACCGCCGTCGGGGCGCGGTCGTCGTCGGTCACGCAGCGAAGCAGCGCCTCCAACCGGCGCGGCGCCCCCGCCTCCAAGCCGTGGCGCTGCGCCAGCGCGCTAAGCGTGACCGTCGACCGGCCCATCGCCACGATCGGAGACGAGTCGGCGGCGCTCGCGCTCGATGAACGGCGCGTAGCGCTCGCACATCATCCGCAGGCGCCGCGCACCGTGGCCGTCGAGCTCGTCCACCAGCCCGGACTCCAACAGCGGGAGCACGTCCTGCACCAGCGCACGGCCGCGAGCCATCCACTGGTAGTACGAGCGGCCTCCGTGGTGATAGGGGCCATACAGCCGGCAGCGCGGAAACCGTGCCTCGAGCCAGCGGAACAGCGCTTCGTGGCGGATGTGCATCCGCAGCACCACCTGTGGCTGGCGGCCGTCGCCGCCGAAGGAGCCCTCGCCGACCAGCAGGCCGATCAGAAAGCCGCGGTCGAACTCCGACAGTTCGCCGCTCATCGCTGTTTCACCGGGGAGAGCGACGTGAAACGGTCCCGCTCGGGCGCCGCCGGTCTGGGCTTGGGGACCTTCTACCGCATGGTGTGCGAAACGCCCCAACCCTCGGCGTCGTGCTAGCGGGGCGGACCACTCAGTCCGCCGGCGACAGCGGTGCGATCACCAGGTGTCGGTCTGGCTCCTGGCCTTGGCTATAGGTCTCGATGTCGTAGCGATCCTTGAGGTGCTCGTGGATCAGCTTGCGCTCCAGCGCGCTCATCGCCTCCAGCGCCACCGGCCGGCGATCTTGGACGGCCGTCTGCGTGGCCTGCTCGGCCGTGGCACGCAGCGTCGTCGCGCGGCGCTCACGGTACCCGGCCGCATCGACCACGACCGGGGTGCGGTCGCCGTCGCCGCGGGCGGTGATCCGGTAGGCGAGGTGCTGGATCGCGTCGATCGTCTGGCCGTGGTGGCCGATCAGCAGCCCGAGGTCGTCACCGACGTACTCGGCATGCAGCCCGTCGGGCATCGCCTGCACGTCGATCGTCGCCTCCACACCGGCGGCGGCTGCGATCCGCCGCAGCATCTCGGTCACGCGCGTGGCGGGAGTCTCGCCCGTGGCATCCCGCACGCCCTACCGCCTTCGCCCCGAGCGCTTCTTCTTCTTGCGCGGTGACCGGGGAGGCGCTCCGCCGCGCGTCACAGCCGCCACCGGCTCGGGCTCTTGCCCGGTCGCCTTGCGGATCAGCGCGCCGAGGCCACCGCTGCCGGCGCCGTTGGGCTCGGGCTTGCGGGGCCCACGCGACGGTCGCGGCGGATCCCCTGACGAAGGCTTGCCCCCCGCGGTCCCGGTGGTGCCCCCATCGGCGACGGCCGCGGCCGCGGCCGCGTTCGCAGCCCGGATCGGCCCCAGGCGCCGCCTGACGATGTACTGCTGCCCGACGGTCCACAGGTTGGTCGTGATCCAGTACACGAGCAGGCCGGCCGGGAAGCGGAGCACGAACAGCACGAACACCACCGGCAGGAACATCATGATCTTGCGCTGCTTGGGGTCCATCGTGGCGGCCGACATCACCAAGCTCGACCCCAACTGGCTGCCGACGTACAACAGCGCCAGCACCACCAGCGTCAGCCCGTGCGGGTTGTTCGTGATGTCGCTGATGAACAGGAAGCTCGCCGACCCGTGGGCTCCGGCGCCGCAGGCGATCGTCTGGCCATGGGCCGTCGCAGCCGAGACCCCGTGCTTCAGCATGTACCGGTGCTGATACGCGGCCTGAACGGGGCCGCAGATGTCAAAGCGCAGGGTGTCCCGCAGCATGTAATACAGCGACACGAACACCGGCAACTGCGCGACCATCGGCAGGCACGAGCCCAGCGGATTGAAGTTGTTCTCCTTGTAGAACTTCATCATCTCCTGCTGCTGGCGCTGCTTGTCCTGCTTGTACTTGGCCTGGATCGCCTTCATCTCGGGCTGCAATTGCTGCATCCGCGCCATCGACCCGATCTGCTTGATCGTCAGCGGGATCATGCAGGCGCGAATCGTCACGGTCAGCAGCACGATCGCCCAGCCCCAGGGAACGCCGAGGTGGTGGTAGAACTTCAGCACCGCCTCGAACACGTCGATCAGCGGCTGGATGATCTGCGTGATGCCTGCGAGTGTCAGCATGGTCGGGAGTTCGGCGCGCGTCCGGCGACCTTGAACAGTCGCTGCTCCTCGATGGGGTCAAGGCCGCCGGGGCTCCAGGGGTTGCAACGTAGGAGCCGCCAGCCGGCGAGCACGAGCCCGCGCAGTATGCCGAATCGCTGCACCGCCTGCACCGCGTACTCCGAGCACGAAGGGTAGTAACGGCAGCGCTGGCCCACCAGCGGGGACAGCACCAGCTGGTAGACCCGGATCGGCGCGACCGCAAGCCGACGCGCGATCGTCACGACTCGCCGCCGTCGTCGTCAGGGTCGTCCGACTGCACCCCGGGCGTCCCGTCCGGGGCGGCCTCCTGGTGCGTGGCCTCCGGGGGGGCGGCCTCCTGGTGCGCGGCCTCCGGGGGAGCTGGCGAGCCAGGCGGCGACACGGCGCCCGGAATCCGATCGACCAGCTCGCTCAGCGCCCGTTGAATTCCCGCCAGCCCCTCGCGGGCCGCCAGCTCGCGAGCGCCGTGACGGGCGACCACGACCGCGTCGCTGCCCACGGGCAGCCGCGCGCTCTCCCGCGCGAACGCCTCGCGCAGCAGTCGCTTGACGCGGTTTCGATCCACGGCGCCGCCCACCTTGCGCGACACCGACAGACCCAGCCGTGGAACGCCGTCCGCGCCAGGGCGAGGGAACACGTACAGCACCAGATCCCGCCCGGCGTGGGACCTTCCGTGGCGAAAGACATGGTCGAACTCCGCGCTGCGCGACAGCCGCCCTCGCCCCGACCTCGGCGCGGACACCGATCCCGCCCGCGCGGCGGCCATCACACCGTCAGGCGCTTGCGGCCCTTTGCGCGCCGTCGCTTGAGCGTCGAGCGCCCGGCGCGGGTCTGCATACGCGCGCGGAAGCCGTGGGTGCGGGCACGCTTGCGCTTCTTGGGCTGGTAGGTGCGTTTCATCTCAAAAGCGGCCGGTCGGGAGCTGGGCCGCCCAGGGCGAGTATACGCAGGCCGGTGGGGCGCTTTTCTGCGCGCTTTGCGTCAAGCCGAGCCGTCCCCCGCAACCGACCACCCGGGGCGTTGGTATATTCGCCGCCCCGGGCACCCAGCCGGCGCCCGGGGGCCTCCGAATCGCATTTCCAGACGCTCCGGGAGGGAGACGCTTGGCGCTGCCCGAGCACCCCGATGCCTGCGCCGCATGGCGGGCGATGTCGACCGAGTTGCGCCGCCGCATCGGCGATAGCGCCTATGAGATCTGGCTGTCTGGGATCCGTCCGTGCGCCTGGGATGGCAGGCTTCTGTCGCTCCAAACTCCGCCAGAGACGCAGCGCTGGCTCACCGGTCGCTACGGCCCGCTACTTCAAAGCGCCGCCGCCGCAGCGCTGGGCGAGCGGGCGACGGTCGGGTTCGCGGGCCCGCCCCACGCCGGAACCGGAGATTCCGCGCCCGCGGACCAGCAGACGGTCGCCGACCAGCCGCTGAACCCGCGTTACAGCTTTGACCAGTTCGTAATCGGGGAGGGCACCCACCTGGCACATGCGGCGGCGCTGGCCGTCGCCGAGCACCCCGGCCAGGCCTATAACCCGCTGTTCCTTTACGCCCCTCCGGGCCTGGGCAAGACGCATCTGCTGCACGCGATCGGCAACTACGTGCTCGCCTACGGCGCCGGCGCGACCGTGCGCTACACGACCACCGAGTCATTCACCAATCAGTTCCTCGCCTCGCTGCGGTCGCACTCCATTCAGGCCTTCAAGCGGACCTATCGAGACGCCGACGTGCTGCTGATCGACGACGTGCAGTTCCTCGCCTCCAAGACCCGCACCGAGGAGGAGTTCTTTCATACCTTCAACGCGCTGTATGAGACCGGCCGGCAGTTGGTGCTCACCTGCGATCGCCTGCCGCGCGCGCTCGTCTCGATCGAGCAACGGCTGCGCGAGCGCTTCGAGGCCGGCCTCGTGGCCAGCATCTCACCCCCGGACCTCGCCACGCGCATCACGATCCTGCGTAAGCGCGCCGCCCTGGACGGCGTGCGCCCACAGGAGCCCGGCGTGCTCGAGCTGATCGCAGGACGCGTCAGCGACAACGTTCGAAAGCTCGAGGGCGCCCTGATCCGAGTCGTCGCCTATCACTCGATGACACAGCAGTCGCTGGACCTCGCGCTGACCACGAAGGTCCTGGACACGCTCTATCCCGCAGCTTCATCCAGTGCTCCGACGATCGGACAGGTCCAAGCGATCGTCGCCGATCACTTCAAGCTGACCGTCGCGCAACTGACCTCCCCCAGCCGCGCCCGGGGCGTGGCTTGGCCCCGGCAAGTGGCAATCCATCTCGCTCGTGACCTGACCGGCGCGTCCCTGCCGACAATCGGGCGTGCCTTTGGCGGTCGCAACCACGCGACCGTCCTGCACGCCTGCAGGCGCGTCTCGGAGCGCCTCAACAGCGACCATAAAGTTGTTGACGAGCTGGCCGCGCTTGCGCAACTGGTTCGCTGCGACTGAGAGACGACCGCTGTTGTTGACAGACTCCAACTCCGGCCACGCGCCGCTAGATTCCGCTTACACGCAGGCGATCAGGCAGTTATCCACAGCCATCGTCAGCTCTATGACTTCTAACCCAATACAGAGGGATCAACCGTGAAGATCGCGCTCCAGCGAGACGCTCTGCTCGCTCAGCTGCAGACCGTCAGCCGCGTCGCTTCGACCCGCAGCGCGATCCAGGCCCTGTCCGGCGTGCAGCTGACTGCCTCCGCGTCCGGCTGCGAGCTGCTCGCGACAGACATGGACGTCGGCCTACGCGTGCCGCTCGAAGCCGAGGTCGTCCGCGAGGGCACCGTGGTGCTCCCCGCCAGGCTTCTGCTCGACGTCGTACGCTCGCTTCCGGCCGCGGGTGTGACGCTGGAGCTGCGCTCGGCGCAGCAGGACGTCGAGCTGGTGTCGGGCAATGCGACGTTCGATATCCGCACGCTCCGCAGCGAGGACTTCCCCCCGTTCCCCGAAGCGGACGCGTCCGATGCGGTGGCGATCTCAGCCCAGGCCTTCGTCGCGACGGTGCAGAAGGTGGCGGGCTCGGCCTCGCGCGATGAGACGCGCCCCGTATTGACCGGGATCCTGGTGTCCGCGTCCGAGCGCGAGCTGCGGATGGTTGCCACCGACTCCTACCGGCTCACCGTCAAGGAGACAACCTTGGAGGCGCCGCTGTCGTCCGGCTTCGAGGTCAACGTGCCGGCGCGGGCGCTGCAGGAGTTGGCTCGGCTGGTCAGCCACGACGGCGACGAGCAGTTGGAGATCAGGGTACGCCAGAACCAGGTGCTGTTCACGCTCGGACGGGCGGTCCTGTCCTCG
>JBOGYE010000053.1:0-6124 GCA_050696635.1 Solirubrobacteraceae bacterium
GTCGCGCACCTTGTACAGCAGCGCGGTCTTGAGGCCGGCGAATGAGAAGTCAAGCCCCGGCATGCGCTCGCCGGCGGGGAACTCGAATGCGGCAGGATCGCCCTGGGCGGCGAGCGCCTCGAGCGCGGCCCCGCCGGGATAGCCCAGGCCGAGCAGCCGCGCACCCTTGTCAAACGCCTCGCCGGCGGCGTCGTCGAGCGTCTGGCCCAGCACGCGGTAGTCCGGGCCGCGATCGAGGACCGCGGCCAGGAACGTGTGGCCGCCGCTGGCGATCAGACTGACGAACGGTGGCTCCAGCTCGGACGGAGCCAGAAAGCCAGCCGCCACGTGGCCGTGGAGGTGGTCGATCGGCGCCAGCGGCAGCTCGCGCGCGGCTGCGATCGCCTTCGCGCTGGCCACACCGACCAGCAGCGAGGCCGCCAGGCCGGGGCCCCGCGTCACCGCGACCAGGTCGATCCCGTCCAGGGTGACGCCGGCCCGCGCCAGCGCGTCGGCGACCGCGGCGTCGATCAGCTCCAGATGGTGGCGCGAGGCGATCTCCGGCACCACCCCCCCGTAGCGGTCATGAATCCCCTGGGAGGAGATCACGTTGGCGCGGATCTCGCCCGCGCGCGTGACAACCGCCGCACAGGTGTCGTCACAGCTGGTCTCGATCGCCAGGATCACGCCGCCGGCCCCGATGCACTCGCGGTCTCGGTGGTCCGCCACATGACCATCGCGTCCTCGTCGTTATCTCGGTAGTAGCGCGGGCGCGTGCCTGCGGAGCGGAAGCCGTAGCGCTCGTAGAGCATGATCGCGGCGGCGTTGGAGGTCCTGACCTCGAGCGTGAACTCGCTCTCGGGTCCGGCCCACTCGATTAGCTCTGACAGCAGCGCACGTGCGATTCCTCGCCGCCGCAGCCGGGGTTCGACGGCGATGTTCATCAGGTGCCAGACCGTGTCGTAGCGCGCGCAGATCAGGTATCCGACCAGCCGGTCGTCTCGATCCACCGCCGCCAGGCATAGGCCTCCAGGCTTGGAGCGCTCGAGTACGAACATCGCCAGCGACCAGGGCGTCGGGAACGCGCGGCGTTCGATCGCGATCACCTGCGGCAGGTCGGCGTACGCCAGTGCCCGGACGGCGTACGGCGATCCGGTCATCGAGCGCTCACCTTCGGCGCGACCACCGCCTGCAGGGCGTCAAGCGCGAGCTCGGCATCGGGGCGGCGCACGTAGTCGGGCACCACCGCCTGCACCGGACCCGGGGCGATCGCCGCCGCGATCCGGCAGTGCGCCAACGCGCTCACCCCGTGGCAGTCCAAGCCATCGGCGGGAATCCGGACGGCGTCGCTGGCGAGCGCCGACCTCCAAGCGACGGCGCCGTCGCCGACCGCCAGCCAGCGGCGCTCGGTGGCACGGAGCCAAGCCGCCAGCTCGACGGGCGCCATCGCCCCGACCTCGAGCAGCGACGTGTCGGCGTCCCAGGCGGCGGCGAACACCTCGCGGCGACGCGCGTCAAGCACCGCCAGCACCGCTTCCTCGCCGCCGCGCTCGTGGCTCGCCGCGTCCGCCAGCGAGCGCAGGGTCGAGACCCCGACAAGCGGAATGCGGCGCGTCGTCGCGAGCGCGCGCGCGGTCGCGACGCCGATCCGCAGGCCGGTGAAGGTCCCGGGGCCGACGCCGACCGCGATCCTGTCGACCGCGCCCCACCCGATCTGTGCCCGCTCCAGCGCCTCCACCACGAGCTCCATCAGGCGGGTGGTGTGCCGGGGTCGCTCGCCGGCGGGCGGATCGTCGCGCAGCGCCACCGCCTGACCCGTTTCGGCGTCGAGCAGCGCGACCGCCGTCGCACTGGTCGCGGTGTCGAGCGCGAGGATCCTCACGAGACCTCAACCAAACGCCGGTCGCCGCCGGCATGCGCGAGGCGCACCCGCGCCGCGATCCGCGCCAGGGCGCCGAGCTCCGGCTCGTGCTCGTCCGGCCACTCGACGAACGCGACCGTATCGGGCCCGAGGTAGTCGGCCAGCAGGTCGGGCTCCTCGGCCCGCAGGGACCCGAGCCGGTAAAGGTCGATGTGCGCCACCCGCTGCCCGTGCTCGCGCGGGTACAGCTGCCCGACGGTGAACGTCGGGCTCGTCACCGGCACGGTCACTCCCAGCCCACGGCAGGCTCCGCGGACGAAGGTCGTCTTGCCCGCGCCGAGCTCGCCGGCGACGAGCACCACGTCGCCGTCGGCCAGCGAGCCCGCCAGACGACCGCCGAGAGCCTCGGTCTCGGCGGCAGCCCCGGACTCGAAGCGACCGATCACACGGGACACTGTAGAACCGGGACGCGGGCGCGTCCGGCGCGGTTCGCTACCGTCAGGGCGTCATGACCGACCCCCCGCCCGTGGCTCCGGGGCTGATCGCGCGGCTGCTGACGCGCGCCTCCGGCAACCGCGCCGAGCTTCCCACATCGCTCGCGCAACTGCGCGGCTCCGAGACGGCCAAGGCCGCGGGTCTGGCGGCCTCGATGATCGCCAACAACCTGATCGCGCTGGGGTCGACGATCGTGTTCGCGCGGCTCCTCCCAGACAACAAGGGCGGTGGCTACGGATCGCTGGCGGCGCTGATTATATAATTCCTGATCCTGTCGGTCGTCGGGCAGGCGCTCCAGGTGGCGACCGCGCGCGAGGGCGTGCTGGGAGAGCTGGGGGTCGGCCACGGCCTGATGGACACGGTCAGGCGCTGGACCAAGGGACTGCTGTTGTTCACGGTCGCGCTCGCGATCGTGTCGGTGCTGCTGCGGGGTCCGATTGCCGACGCGGTCGGCGTCAAGCACGATCAATGGGCGGCCGCGCTCGGGCTTCCCGCCGCCGGCCTGTGGTTGGAGGTCTCGGTGCTGCGGGGCGTGCTTCAGGGGGTCGGCGATTACAAGGGCGTCGGGCTGAGCCTGATCGGCGAGCAGGCCACCCGGCTGGTGACGGGCACGATCTTCGCCGCGATCGGCCTGAGTGTCGCCGGCGCCTACCTCGGCACGCCGCTGTCGTTCATCGCCATGAGCCTGTACTGCATCCATCGTCTGCGCCGCCACATCGCGGCACTCGAGGCGGTCTCCCACGGAGCCACCGACACGGCCGGCACCGCCCCGAGCCTGTGGGTCCACATCAAGCATGCCTGGGCGCCGATCGGCGGCCTGATCGTGATCGCGGTGCTGCAGAACATCGACATCATCGCCGCCAAGCACCGCTTCAACGACCACGTCGACAGCTCCTACGCGGCCGTCGCCGTCGCCGCCAAGGTCCTGATCTGGGTCGCGATGGGAGCTGGGTACTACCTCGTGCCCGAGGTCTCGCGGCGGCAGGCCGAGGGCCGTGACCCCCGCCCGATCCTGGCCAAGGCGCTGGGGATCGTGGCAGTCTGCTCGATCCCCGTGCTGCTGATCTACGCGTTCGGCTCCCACATCCTGATCAGGGCGGCGTTCGGGGCTGGGAAGACGAGCGCGGCGGGCTCGCTGATCGTTCTCGGGCTGGCGTTCACGGTGCTTGCCTGCACGTACCTGGCGATCCAGTACCTGCTCGCGCTGCGGCGCACCTGGTTCCTGGTGCCGGTGGCGATCGTCGCGATCGCCGAGCCGATCCTGCTGCTCAACGCATCGCACCGGCCGACCAGCTTCGCGGCCGTCGTGCTCGCGATCCAGGCGGTCGGCGCGCTGGTGGCGTTCGGGTTTGCCCTCGGTCCCGACCACGCCCGACGCCGGCGGCCGGACAGCGACCGGCCGGGCGGGTCCGGCGGCGGCGGACGGCCGGGGCCGATGGACCGGGATCCGACTCGGATCCCGGAGCCCGTCTGACGCGGCGTGCGACGGCGCGACGGCGCCCGCTCCCGAGAGCCCGCTTCAGAACAGCCCAAGCTGCTGCGCCGCGCGCTCCTGCGCCGCGCGCTGCTGCGCCGCAGCGGAAGCGCCCGGCCGGTCCGGCGCGTCCGGCGTGACCGGCTCGGCCGGGGCAACGGCCGGTGCGGGCCGTGGCTGCGCGGGCGCCCCCAGCGCCAGCAGCTCGGGAATCCGCAGGAAATCGGCGCGCAGCATTTGCAGGGTCGCCGGCGTGTACAGCGCCGCGGCCGGGTGGTAGAGCGGGTACAGGCGAATCGCGCGACCGCCGATCGACCGCACCTCGGCCTGGCCGTGCAGGCGCGAGATCCCCGTCGGCTCGTCGCGCAGCAGCTTGGTGGCGAAGTTGCCCAGCGTGCAGATCACGGTCGGCTCGATCAGCTGGACCTGACGGTGCAGGTAGTCGCTGCACGCGTCGATCTCCTCCGGCTGCGGGTCTCGGTTGTTCGGTGGCCTGCACTTGAGCGTGTTGGCGATGAACACGTCCTCGCGGGACAAGCCGATCTCCTCGAGCAGCCGCGCCAGCAGCTTGCCGGCCTGGCCGACGAACGGCAGCCCCTGGAGATCCTCGTTCGCCCCCGGGGCCTCGCCGACGAACATCAGCTCCGCATCGGCGTTGCCCGAGCCGAACACGACCGTCTTGCGGGTGCGGTGCAGAGCACAGCGCACGCACCCTCGCGCCTCCTCGTAGACGACCTTCAGCTGCTCGCGGCGCTCGGCGGCGCTTGTCACGGAAGATCATGGTAATCCCCCGGGCCGACGGGTATCCTGGTCTGCGGAGGGCCGTCGCCGGCGACGGGACGGACCCTTCACCCGAGACACACACCCAGCACCGACCGGTATCTCAGATGCGAGAACTGGAACGGAATACCCGTCCCGTCCCCACTACCGCCGCGCCGCGACTCTCGATCGTCGGTGCCGGCAGGCTTGGGCGCGCGCTGGGCTCCGCGCTGCGCGGCACGCAGGTGCAGGTGCAGGTGCGGGGGCCCCTAGGGCGCGGAGCGTCGCTCGCCGACGCCGATGTCGTGCTGCTGTGCGTACCTGACGCCGAGATCTCCGCCGCGGCGGCGCTGGTGCCTCCGGGACCGATGCTCGGCCACTGCTCAGGAGCGACGGGCCTCGACGTGCTCGGCGGGCGCAGCGGTTTCTCGCTGCATCCGTTGATGACTGTGACAGCTGACACCTCGCCCGAGCTCTCGGGCGCCGCCGCCGCAATCGCCGCGACCGATCCGGCCGCGCTGCAGTTCGCACGCGTCCTGGCCGGCGCGTTGGGGATGCGGCCACTCCTGGTCGCCGACGAGGATCGCGCCGCCTACCACGCCGCGGCGTCGATCGCATCGAACTTCCTGGTCACGCTGGAGGCGGCCGCCGAGCGCGTCGCGGCCAGCGCCGGCGTCGCCCGCGCGGACCTGGTGCCGCTCGTGAGAGCGACGGTCGACAACTGGGCGGCGCTGGGCGCCGAGCGCGCGCTCACCGGACCGGTGGCACGCGGCGACGAGGTCACGGTCGCGCGCCAGCGCGAGGCGGTCCGAGACCAGGCCCCGGAGGTGCTGGATCTGTTCGACGCACTGACGATCGCCACACGTGCGCTGGTGGCACCGGCCGCGCCGGGGCCGGTGGTCGGATGATCACGATCCGCACGATCGCGCAGCTGCGCGCCGCGCTCGCGGTCGAGCGCGAGACGGGACGCTCGATCGGTCTGGTGCCGACGATGGGCGCGCTGCACGACGGCCACCTGTCGCTGATCCGCCGAGCCACCGCCCAGTGCGACGCGGTCGTCGTATCGCTGTTCGTCAATCCGGCTCAGTTCGACGACGCGCGCGACCTGAACGACTATCCGCGCGACGAGGACCGTGACGCGCGGCTGGCCACGCAGCTCGGCGTCGCCTATCTGTTCGCGCCCTCGCCCGAGGAGATCTACCCACACGGATTCGCGACCACGGTCCACGTGCAGGGCGTCACCGCCGGCCTCGAGGGCGTCCATCGCGGGCCCGGGCACTTCGACGGCGTGACGACAGTGGTCGCCAAGCTGCTGAACATCGTCGCGCCCGATCGCGCCTATTTCGGCCGCAAGGATGCCCAGCAGGTGGCGACGATCGCGCGCCTGGTGCGTGACCTGGACCTGTCCGTGGCGATCGAGGTCTGCCCGACCGTGCGGGCCTCCGACGGCCTCGCGCTGTCAAGCCGCAACGCGCTGCTGTCGCCCCCCGAGCGCGAACGCGCCACGGCGCTTCCGCGCGCGCTTGCGGTGGTGGCACGGGCCGTCGCGGCCGGCG
>JBOGYE010000054.1:0-5020 GCA_050696635.1 Solirubrobacteraceae bacterium
ACGGCCGCCGCGGCCGTCCGGTGACGGGCCCCGGCAACCGGCCGCTCAAGTCCCTGAGCGACATGCTCAAGGGCAAGCAGGGCCGCTTCCGCCAGAACCTGCTCGGCAAGCGCGTGGACTACAGCGGGCGAAGCGTGATCGTCTCCGGTCCGTCGCTGCGCCTGCACCAGTGCGGGCTGCCGAAGCTGATGGCGCTGGAGCTGTTCAAGCCGTTCATCATGGCCCGGCTGGTCGAGCGCAAGTCCGCGCAGAACATCAAGGCGGCCAAGAAGATGGTCGACTCGATGATCCCCGAGGTGTGGGATGTGCTCGAGGAGGTCATCCACGAGCACCCGGTGCTGCTCAACCGCGCGCCGACGCTGCACCGTCTCGGGATCCAGGCGTTCGAGCCGGTGCTGGTCGAGGGCAAGGCGATCCAGGTTCACCCGCTCGTCTGCCACGCCTTCAACGCCGACTTCGACGGCGACCAGATGGCCGTGCACCTGCCGCTGTCGGCCGAGGCCCAGGCCGAGGCGCGGATCCTGATGCTGTCGGCCAACAACATCCTGTCGCCGGCCCACGGCGCGCCGCTGGCGATCCCGTCCCAGGATATGGTGCTGGGCGCCTACTACCTGACCTACGGCCCCGACGCCGCGGAGCTGGCCGAGCTCGATCCGGCCGCGCAGACTCCGCGCCCGCACGTGTTCCGCACCGCCCAGGAGGCGGAGTGGTCCTACGAGCACCGCGTGGTCAAGCTCCACGACCTGGCCGAGTACCGACCGCTGGGGCTGGAGGGTGGCCATGTGCTGACCACCGTCGGCCGGGTGATCTACAACGATCGGATCGAGCGCGCGCTGCAGGAGGCGCTGGGCGAGCGCTTCGACCCCGGCACCTACGAGTTCATCAACCGCTCGATGCGCAAGAAGGACACGACCACGATGATCGACGACCTCGTGCAGCGCTACGGGGCGCCGTCGATCTCGCAGGTGCTGGACGCGTTCAAGGACGTCGGCTTCGAGTACGCGACCCGGGCAGGCGTGACGTTCTCCAAGAACGACGTCCAGACGCCGCCGACAAAGCGCGAGATCCTGTCCCGCTACGAGAACGAGCTGCTGACGATCGAGGCTCAGTACGACAACGGTGAGATCACGCAGGAGGAGCGCCACGAGGCCGTCACGGGCCTGTGGGACCGCGCCACCAACGAGGTCGGCGAGGCGCTGTACGCCCACCTGGACAACCTCAACCCGATCGCGATGATGGCCAACTCCGGGGCGCGTGGCTCGTTCTCTCAGATCCGCCAGCTGGCCGGGATGCGCGGGCTGATGGCCAACCCGAAGGGGGAGATCATCGAGCGCCCGATCAAGGCCAACTTCATGGAGGGCCTGACGGTGCTGGAGTACTTCATCTCCACCCACGGGGCGCGCAAGGGCCTGGCCGACACGGCGCTTCGCACCGCCGACTCGGGCTACCTGACCCGCCGTCTGGTGGACGTCTCCCAGGACGTGATCATCCGTCAGGAGGACTGCGGCACCGAGGAGTTCATCGAGATGCCGGTCTCGCAGCTGGAGGTCGATCCCGAGACCCGCGGCCTGCGACCGACCGGTGAGCCCAACACCGACCTGATCGGACGGATCGCGGCACGGGATGCGGCGACCAAACGCGGGCGCGTGATCGTCGCGCAGGGAGCCGAGATCGATCGCGCGGAGCTGGCCGACCTGTTCGAGGCGTGGTCCGACGACACGGGCAAGGGCGCCGTGATCACGGTACCGGTCCGCTCGGTGCTCAAGTGCGAGGCTCCGACCGGGGTCTGCCAGGCCTGCTACGGGCGCTCGATGGCGAGCGGCAAGCTGGCTCAGATCGGCGACGCGGTCGGGATCATCGCCGCGCAGTCGATCGGCGAGCCGGGCACGCAGCTGACGATGCGTACGTTCCATACGGGCGGTGTCGCCGGCGCGGACATCACGCACGGTCTGCCGCGCGTGGTCGAGCTGTTCGAGGCGCGGCGGCCGAAGGGCCTGGCGAAGATGGCGCCGGTCGACGGCGTCGTCTCGATCGAGGACTCCGACAAGGCGATCACGGTCGTGATCACCGACGAGGCCGGCGAGGAGCACCGTGAGACGTTCCCGCGTCGCACGCTGCTGTTCGTCGAGGCGGGCCAGAAGGTCACGGTTGGCCAGCAGCTCAATGAGGGCTCGTTGTATCCGCACGACCTGCTCGCCTACGGCGGCAAGACGCGCGCGGAGCGACGGACCAACACCGAGCTGTACCTCGTGCGCGAGGTGCAGGAGGTCTACAAGTCACAGGGCGTCGACATCAATGACAAGCACATCGAGCTGATCGTGCGCCAGATGCTGAAGAAGGTGCGGGTCGACCAGAAGGGCGACACCGATCTGCTGCCGGGGCAGTTCGTCGACCGGTTCGAGTACGCCAAGATCAACAACGCCGTGATCGAGGCCGGTGGCGAGGCGGCGCAGGCCGAGGAGATCATCCTCGGGATCACCAAGGCGTCGCTGAACACCGACTCGTTCTTGTCGGCCGCCTCCTTCCAGGAGACGACCAAGGTGCTGACCGACGCCTCCCTGGAGGGCAAGATCGACCGTTTGAACGGTCTGAAGGAGAACGTGATCATCGGCAAGCTGATTCCGGCCGCGACCGGTCTGAAGCGCTACCGCCGGATCGAGATCGAGCCCTCCGAGCCGCTCCCGCGCGGGATCGACGAGGTCGGCCTGCTCGACCACGACGATCTCGCGGCCGAACTGGGCCTGACCGACGGCGAGACGCTGGCGAGCTTCGGCGGCTTTGAGACCGACATCTCCGACCTGGAGAACATCGGCAACGGCGGCTCGGCGCTCGGCTTCGCCGAGGAGCTGGCCGACCTGGACATCCCCACCGAGGACGGAGGCTCCTCCTCGGAGGGCTGATTGCGTGCACCGGCCCTGGCGCGTGTTGCGCCAGGACCGGCGCATGATGCGCCAGATCCGGCGCATTTGACGGTCCGCGCGGTTGCCTGATCTGATCGGGGAGGCGCGGCAGCTCGCGGGGGTGACCTACGTGCTCCCGACGGACACGGCGATCCGTTTGCGAATGCTCGACAGCTGGTCGGCGGTGATTCGAGAAGCCGTTGGCTTGACGCGCCGCAACGACACGCTGGTGATGTGGTGAGCAAGTGCCCAGCACGTCTCATCGACGCCGTTTTCGGGGGTCGGGTGGATCGGTTCTGCGAACGACTGGTGCGCAAGCCCCTCGTCGCGGGTCAACGGGACCACGATGATGTTCGGATAGCCCTCGGGGAACAGCTCGTGATCCTCGACCACGACAGCGGGCCGTAGCCGGTTGGGCTCCTGCGGCAGCGCGTCGCCGCGCCAATCGACCACGACGATGTTCCCGGCGGCGGGACGGCTCACCGCAGCTCGGCGACCGGCGTACCCAGCTGATCAAGCTCGGCGCGGGCCTCGGGATGGGCGTTCAGGTGCGCCATCACGCGCTCCCCGTCGGCTCGGATCGCCTCTCGACGCACCCGGCGAGCCTCTGCTTCCGCCAGCTCCCGAACGAGAGAGCTCAGCCCCTTGCCGTCCTTGCGCGCCGCCTCCTCCAGCGCCGCGCGATCCTCGGGATCGAGGCGAATCGTCAGGGTCTCGGCCGCCATAACGCGCTAATGTAACACAAGGCTGTCAGACGGCGCGGTGTCTTGGACCGTATGCGCCACGAGCCAGCGGGCGTCGGCTCGTCGTGCCGCCCGCTCGCGACGCTCTGTCTCGTGCAGCGCGTCGGTCTTGGTCAGCACGAGCGTATAGGGCCTGCCCTGGCGCCGTGTCCGGTGGCTCACTGGCAACTCGGCGGCGTCGATGATGGTGTGGACGTGGCGGCGGCGCTGCTCCGCCAGCGGCCACTCCAATGTCCGTTCGGTTCGATCCGAGAGGAACTTCGACAACACGGCGCACAGCTCGCAGCCGCAGTCGCCCGGCGGTTGCATCGACCAGTCCCCGCCCGCGCGCGGCGGGCGATCGAGGATCACGGCCAGCCGGCCGAGGCAGTGGTCGGCGAGCTGGTCCAGGCCCGAGTCCCGGCGCATCTGCCGGGCCAGCGCGGCGCCGGCCCGCAGCGCCTGCACCAGGCACGGCACGAGCTCATCGCCCTGCGCGGTACAGAAGCCGATCGCCTCGTCTCGGAGCTTGACCGCGCCGAGCAGCGCCGCGCTGTGCAGCACTGCCGTAAGCGGTCCCGCGAGCTCGCCGAGCGCCTGGCTGCGCCGGCTGGGCGCACGGTCGCCGAGCGCGCCCCGCATGGCCGCGGTCAGCCAGTGAAGGCTGGCGGTGACGAGCGCGACGCCGGCTGCCTCGCCGCTCGAGCCGCGGGTCACCAGCGCCTCGCACAGCCGCGGGAGCGCGGTCACCCAGCCCGCGCGGTCGGCCGGGCCGGCGTGCCACCGTGGCCGCTGCGCCCACGTCTCGAGCAAGCCGGCCAGGAGCCGCTCGCCGTGGCGCTGCACGAAACCGGCCAGCGCCGCGGCATGCCCTGGCGCGAGCGCCTCGATCTGGAGCGGCGCGAGCAGCATCCGCGCCAGCTCGCCGTCGTCAAGCGATCCGGCGACCCGCAGCGCCGCGCCGACGAACCGCGGCGATTGCACTGCACGGGCGGCGGTCGCCCAGAACGGCTCGAGCGATGCCACCAGCTCCTGCGCGACCGCCGTATCGCTCGCGCGCAGGCGCCGGGAGATCTGAGACAGCGCCCACGCGGGATCGGCCTGCGCGCGCACGGCGAACGCCATCGCCTTGGGCCACAGCACGACGGCCGCGCGGCGGTACCAGCGGTCGATCGTGTTGCCGTAGTTGCCCATGTAGCCCTCGTACTGCGATTCGTAGGGCGTGAGCGCGTGCGAGGGCGTGGTGGCGCTGACCTCGTGGTCCGAGATCGAAAGCGAGATGCGCACCGGCCGAGCCGCGCCGGGCTCCCGAAGCCAGCACTGCAGCTCAACCGTCTGCTCGATCAACTCGTCGAGCTCGTACTCGTCCTCGCCGGCGAGCTCGCCGTAATCGTCGTC
>JBOGYE010000055.1:0-15695 GCA_050696635.1 Solirubrobacteraceae bacterium
GGGCCGAAGCCGCGGTCAGCGCGGTCTGGATCGGGGCCCGCGATGAGGTCACCGCCGGCCGCGCGGCGATCGCCACCGCGGCCGCGATCGCCGGCGCCCTGTAGATCCTGCGCCCACCGCGCGCCCGATCGTCCACCGCGAGCCGGTCGCCCGCGCGCCGTAAAGACGGTTACGCCACCGCGGCCGGCAGGTGCACGTGCGGGCTGGCGGCCAGCAGCGTGCGAACCCTGTCGCGCCCCGCCTCGCTCAGCGGCGCCAACGGCTCGCGGGCGTGGTCGGACTCCAGCAGCCCCAGCTCGCGCATCACCCACTTGACCGGCACCGGGTTGGTCTCGGCGAAGGCGGCGTCGACCAGCGCGTGCAGGTCGTAATGCAGCTCGCGTGCTCGGTCGTGGTCGCCGGCGACGAACGCGTCGTACAGCGCGGCGACCGGCTCGGGTGCGAAGTTGCCCACGCAGCTCAGGTGCCCGCAGCCGCCGAGGCACAGCATCGGGTAGCACAAGAGCTCGATCCCGGACAGCGCGATGAAGTCCGATCCGCACTGATCCAGGACGTAGGACACGTGCTCGAAGTCGTGCGTCGTCTCCTTGATCCCGACGATGTTGTCGTGCGCTGCGCGCAGCCTGGCCACGGTCTCCGGCCGGATTTCGACGGCAGCCCGGACCGGGACGTTGTAGACGATGATCGCCAGCTCCGGAAACTGCTGCGCCACGTCGGAGTACCAGCGGTACAGGCCCTCCTGCTGGGCGCGCCCGTAGTACGGGGTCACGACCAGCGCCGCGGCCGCGCCCAGCGCCTGCGCCTCGGCGGTCAGCTCGATAGTCTCGGCCATCAGCGCGCTGCCGGTGCCCGGCAGGAACGGCACCCGCCCGTCGATCGCGGCCGCGGCCGCACGCATCACCTCGACCCGCTCGGCGACCGTCTGCGAGGTCGGCTCGCCGGTCGATCCGCCGACCGAGATCCCGTGCGTGCCGCGCTCAAGCTGCCAGTCGATCAGCCGCCCGATCGCGGCGAGGTCGATCTCGCCGTCGTCGGTGAATGGGGTGATCAGCGGGGTGATCGCCCCACGGATCGCGGAGCGGTCGATGCTCACGGTGACTCCTCGGGTCGGGAGGCGAGCCAGCGTTGGTAGTCGGGCTCGCGCTCGGGGGACAGGGGGTACAGGCCGCGGAAGCTCTCGCCTGCCTTCACGCGCTCCAGCGCGAACGCCTCGCGCCGCTCGACCTCGAGCGCGTCATGGGCGATCTCCTGCGCCAGCGCGGCCGGCAGGATCACAACTCCCTCGGCGTCGCCGACGACCACGTCGCCGGGCATCACCAGCACGCCCGCGCAGGTGATCGGGACGTCGGCGTCGAGCGGGATGTGGGCGCTCCACAGCGAGGACGCGTTGGCCGCGCGGCAGTAGGTCGGGATCGCCAGCTCGGCCACGCCGGGCGTGTCACGCACGCCACCGTCGGTCACGATCCCGGCGCCGCCGCGTGCAAGCACCCGCGCCGCGAGGATGTCGCCGATCGTGCCCGCGCCGGGCTCGTCGCGCGCCTCCATCACAAGCACCTCGCCGGGAGCGATCGACTCGACGATCCGCTTCTGCGCGTCCTCGGTTCCCCGCATCGCCTCGCGCACGTCGGACCGGATCGCCACGTAGCGCAGCGTGCGGGCGCGACCGACCATCCGCAGGTCCGGGCGGGTCGGGCGCAGGCCGCCGAGGAAGGTGGAGGCGACCCCGCGCTTGGTCAGCTGCACGGTCAGGGTCGCGGTCGACACCTGGCGCAGCGCGTCGACCACGTCGTCGGAGAGGCTCGGCGCGCGCGGCCCGTCGTCGCCGGTCGCGAACGACCGCGCCTCGGGCGTCGCCCGAGGCATCGCGCCATACGCGGCCATCTCGCCGGGCGCCTGCACGACCGTGCTGGTCACGGTTCCGGCTCCTTGCAGGCTCACCTCGATCACGTCGCCGGGCTCCACCACCCCGGCTCCCGCCGGGGTGCCGCTCAGGATCACGTCGCCGGGCTGAAGCGTCATCAGCCGGCTCAGGTCGGCGACCAGCTGGGCGAAGCTGAAGATCAGCTCGGCCCCTGTCGCCTGCTGGCGCAGGTCGCCGTTGACCGTTGTGATCAAAGTCAACGTCGCGGGATCGATCCCGGCCGCCGGCAGCGCCGGTCCGATCGGGGTGTAGCCGTCCTGGCCCTTGGCGAGCACGTTTGAGCCGCGGTCGGCCCAGCGGAAGTCGTGTGCGCCGAAGTCGTTGGCGGGCGCGTAGAAGCCGATCCGGGCCGCCGCCTGGTCGGGCGTCACGTCACGGGTCCGCTCGCCGATGATCACCGCGATCTCGCCCTCGAACGCGAGTAGCTCCACGCCCGGCGCTCGCACCACGTCGCCACCGGTGGAGACCGATGACGGCGGCTTGAAGAAGTACGAGGGCTCGGTCGGCGTGCGCCCGCGCTGGGCGGCGCGACTGCGGTAGTTGAGGTGCACGCCGATCACCTTGGATGGGGCGGGTGGCGGCACTATGCGAGCACCTCGCTGTGCTGGGCGCGCTCGTCTACGTCGGCCGGCTCGGTGGCGACCGGCTCGCCGCCGGGCCCGAGCACGAGGCTCGACTCGTCGTACCAGCTGTCGGGTGCTCGGGCGCCCCAGAACGAGCGGCAGCGCGCATCGTTGACGGACCACCGCAGCGGCCGGTGATCCGGGTCACCGGTGTAGTAGTCGCACGAGTACAGCTCGATCCGGTGCCCGTCCGGGTCGCGCAGGTAGACGAAGAACGCGTTCGAGACGCCGTGGCGGCCGGGGCCGCGCTCGATCACCTCGGCGTGGTGGCCGCCGGCGAGCTGGTCGCAGGCGCGCAGTACTCCGGCCGGCTCGGCGATCCAGTACGCGAAGTGGTGCAGCCGCGGACCGGTGCCCGCGGTCAGCGCGACATCGTGGACGGTCGGCTTGCGTGCCAGCCAGGCGCCGGTGATCCGCTCATCGGTCCGATCGTCGGTGGAGATGTACTCGCTGGCGCGAAACCCGAGCGAGAGATAGAAGCGCAGCGTCTCCTCGACCCGGGGCGAGTGCAGGTTGACGTGGTCGAAGCGCAGCAGCGGGGCACCGCGGTGGCGGTCAAAACGCTGGTGCTGGGTCTCGAACTGGTCGATCGCGTGGAAGAACTCGAGCGGGTACCCGAACGCGTCGTGGACGCGCAGCGACCGGCCCATACCCGGGTCGGCGCCAGCCTGTGTCCACCGCTGCGCTCGGCCCGCGAAGTGCTCGGCCAGCAGCTCGAGGTCGGCCTCCGAGCGCGTGCGAAATCCGAGCCGCGCGGCCGCGGGGACCGGGCCGCGACGCAGGATCAGCGAGTGGTGCTGGCGCTCCTCCCAGCCGCGCAGGTAGACGGCGTCCTCGCTTCGAGCCGACACGATCATCCCCAACAGCTCCGCGTAGAAGTGCTCGGACGCTGCCAGATTCCTGACCCGCAGCTCCACGAACGCCGCCCGCATGATGTCGAACGGGGTCTGCGCCGGCGGCGTGTTGACGAGCTGCTGCGCGGCGCTGGTCATCGCCCGTCGTCTCCCAGCCCGAGCCGCGGGATCTGATGCGTGCCCAGCGCTACGTGCACGATCTCGGTCTCGCAGTAGAAGTCGAACGCGTAGTCGCCGCCCTCGCGCCCGATCCCCGACGCCTTCACGCCGCCGAATGGCGTCCGCAGGTCGCGCACGTTCTGCGAGTTGATCCAGCACATGCCGGTGTCGATCGCGTGCGCGACCCGGTGCGCGCGGCCGATGTCATTGGTCCACACGTACGCCGCCAGGCCGTACTGGGTGGCGTTCGCGAGGCGGATCGCGTCCGCCTCGTCGTCGAACGGCATCGCAACCAGCACCGGACCGAAGATCTCCTGCGCAAAGACGTCCATGTGCTCGTTCACGTCGGCGATCACGGTCGCCTCCAGATAGCTGCCGTTCGCCAGTCCCGGGTCCGCCGGCCGCCCGCCGCCCGCCAGCACCCGCGCTCCCTGCGCGCGGGCCGAGTCGATGTACGCGCTCACGCGCGCGTGGTGCTCGGGCCCGATCAACGGGCCCAGCTCGGTCCCCGGGTCGGTCGGGTCGCCGACGCGGATCCGCCGGGCACGCTGCGCCACGGCGCTGACCATCTCCTCGTAGCGGCCGCGCTGGACCAGCAGCCGCGACCCGGCCGTGCAGCGCTGGCCGTTGAGCGTGAAGATCTGCGCCAGCGCGGCGTCGACGCTCAGCTCAGGGTCGGCGTCGTCGAACACGACCACGGGCGACTTGCCGCCCAGCTCGACCGACGAGCGCTTCAGGGTCGGCGCACCAGCGGCGATGATCGTCTGACCCGTCGTCGTCTCGCCGGTGAAGCAGATCAGGTCGACCCCCGGGTGGCGCGCCAGCGCGGCGCCGGCCGTCTCGCCGAAGCCGTGTACGACGTTGAACGCGCCCGCCGGCACGCCCGCCTCGGCGAGTACCGCCGCCAGCAGGGTCGCGGTCAGCGGCGACCACTCGGCCGGCTTGAGCACGACCGTGTTGCCGGCCGCCAGCGCGGGCGCGATCCGCCAGGTCGACAGCATCAGCGGCGCATTCCAGGGCATGATCAGCCCCGCGACGCCGACCGGCTTGCGGATCGTGTAGTTGAGGAACTCGTCGCCGACCTGGAACGAGCGCCCGTGCAGCTCCGAGGTCACGCCGGCGTAGTAGTCGAAGTTCTGCGCGGCGCGCGCCGCCAGACCGCCCATCTGCGCGACCGGCATGCCGATGTCGGCCACCTCGCGCTCGATGAACTCGTCTCTGCGGGCGCGGATCGCCGCTGCGACTGCGCGCAGCACCGCGGCTCGCTCGGTCGCCTTCAGGCGTGGCCACGGACCTTCGTCGAACGCGCGCCGGGCCGCTGTCACCGCCGCATCGACATCGGCCGCGTCGCCCGAGGCGGCGAGCGCCAGCAGCTCGCCGGTCGCCGGGTTGCGCGTTTGGAACGTCTCGCCGGAGAGGCTTCCGACGAACGCGCCGTCGACGTGATGCAGCTGGGGGTCGTACACCTCCGCCATCCTATACGACAGGCTTCGGATCAGTGTACGATTCCATATATGATCGCTACCAAGACCAAGCAGCAACAGGTCTATGAACTGCTGCGCGAGCGGATCGTCAACGGCGTCTACGGGCCGGGGTACCGGGTCGTGATCGATCAGCTGGCGCCCGAGCTCGGCGTCTCGCCGCTGCCGGTGCGCGAGGCGATCCGTCGGTTGGAGGCCGAGGGACTGATCGTCTACCGACCCAATGCCGGCGCCCAGGTCGCGCCCGCCGATCCCGAGCTGTATGCCGACAGCATGACCGTGCTGGCACTGCTGGAGGGCAGCGCGACCGCCCTGGCCGCGCCACTGCTGACCGGGGGCGACCTGGCGCTGCTGGCGCAGCGCACCGACGAGATGGCCGAAGCGATGGCGCGGATGGACCCGGTCGCCTTTGGCACGCACAACCGCGCCTTTCACCAGGTGATCCACGAGCGCTGCCCGAACCCGGTGCTGGTCTCGATGGTCGCCGACGTCGACTGGCGCCTGGACGCGATCCGCAACACCGTGTTCGTTCAGATCCCGTATCGCGGGGCGGCCTCGGTCGCCGAGCACCGCGAGCTGATCGAGCTGCTGGCGGCGGGCGCCCCCGCGGATCGGATCGAGGCGGTCGCGCGCGCCCACAAGCTGCGCACCGTGGAGAGCTTCCGAGACTGGCAGCGCGAGCACGCCGCCGGCGGACCCTGACGACCGACAGTCAGTGCGGAGGGTCGGGCTCGCCGCTCCCATTGGTAGCGCTGGGACCGTCGCCGTCGCCGTCGCCGTCGCCGCCGCCGGGGACGCGGAACAGCGCCGCCAGCTTGGCCGCGACCATCACATCGCCGGCCAGCTGGATTTGGCCCTTGAAGAAGGCGGCCATCGGGTCGAGGTTGCCGCTCACCAGCCGCAGCAGCTCGATCGCGTCCATCGTGATCGAGAGCTTGGCCTCGGGAACCTGCCCGGTGATCCGCCGGGTCCTGGCGGTGCCGTCCTCGATCGTCAGCAGCCAGCTGTCGGCGCCGCCGTCGGGCCGGCCGGTGATCGTCCACAGGACGGTCGTCTGCACCCCCGCGGCCTGCTCGGCATCCAGCTGCTTGGGCATCTGCCAGAAGATCCCGTCCAGCAGCGGCCGCCGCGCCGGCGAGGACATGATCTGCTCCAGCCGCTCGGGCGCCGCCTCGCGCACCAGCCGCCCGAAGCCGTCAGACAGCTGCGCGGGCGCGTCCGCGGCCAGCCGCTTGAGCTGGTCGAGCGCGCGCTGGGGATCGAAGCCGCTGAAGTCCATTGCGTCCACTCACGGTACAACCACCGCGACGGCTCAGGTCCGCAAGCATGCCCGCATCCGGCGTATGGCTATCGTGATGGTATGGCCACCAGCGCGGCGACCTCGGGGCGGATCACGAAGGAGGAGCTCGAGCTTCTCCGCGGCGACTTCCGAGCCAATCCGTCCTATCGCGTCGTCCAGAACGCGGTGACGCGCGTATCGGTGGAGGAGGTGGCGATCGACCGCGAGATCGTCAACGCGGCCGATCACACCGCTTCGGAGAGGCTCGATGACTGGAGCGTCACCGATCAGGCCCACAGCGGTCGCTGCTGGTTGTTCGCCGGCCTGAACCTGCTGCGCGTGGGCGTGCGCGAGAAGCTCGCGGTCAAGGACTTCGAGTTCTCGCAGAACCACGTGATGTTCTGGGACAAGCTCGAACGGGCGAACTACTTCCTCGAGTCGATCATCGCGACCGCCTCGCGCGAGCTCGACGACCGCGCCGTCGCGCATCTGCTGGACACGGTCGCCGACGATGGCGGTCAGTGGGACATGTTCGTCGCGGTTGTGCGCAAGCACGGCCTGGTGCCCAAGCCGTTCATGCCCGAGACCGAGAGCTCGTCCAACACGCGCCGGATGAATGGCGTGCTGCGATCGGTGCTCAGACAGGGCGCGCTGCGCCTCCGGGAGCTGGCGCTGATCGAGCCTGAGCACGCGCGCACTGCGAAGGCCGGCGTGCTCAAGGTCGTCCACCGCGTGCTGAGCATTCACCTTGGCACGCCGCCCGAGTGCTTCCTCTGGCAGTGGCGCGACAAGGACAACGGGTTTCATCGCGCGGGTGAGATGAGCCCGTCCGAGTTCGCCGGCACCTACGTCGAGCTGCCGCTCGAGGACTACGTGTGCCTCGTCGATGACCCGCGACCCTCGAGCCCGATGGCGCGGACCTTCACGGTCGAGTTTCTCGGCAATGTGGTGGAAGCGCCGCCGGTGCTCTACCTGAACGCCGGTCTGGAGGTGATGAAGGAGCTCGCCGCGCGCCTGCTCAGCGACGGGCAGCCGGTGTGGTTCGGCTGCGACGTCTCGAAGATGATGAGCAACGAGTACGGGCTGTGGGACGCCCGGCTGTATGACCTGCCGGCGGTGTACGACACGACCTTCGAGCTCGACAAGGCTGGCCGCCTGCTCGCGGGCGACTCGCGCATGACACATGCGATGCTGTTCACCGGCGTGGACATCGTCGAGGGTGCGCCGCGGCGCTGGCGCGTCGAGAACAGCTGGGGGGCCGAGCGTGGCGCCGATGGCTTCTACACGATGAACGATTCGTGGTTTGGCGAGTACGTGTTCGAGCTCGCGGTTCCCCGAGCGCTGCTCCCGCCCGAGCTGCGATCCGTGCTACAGACCGATCCGATCGTGCTCCCGCCCTGGGATCCGATGGGCGCCCTGGCGCGATGAGCCGCCGCGGCCGGCGCGCCTTGGCGCACTACAGAGCGGACCCTTATCATCCGACTGCGGGCACGAGCGAGCGGGCTCGGCGCACGAGCTGCTCGAATGACAGCTCGCTCCCGGCGGCGAGTTGCCGCTCGTAGGTCTCGCGGCCGAGCCGGTCCGGGAGTGCGTTGAGGGTCCGCATGACTTGATCGATACCGGAGAATTCCCCCCAGCCGATCTCGCTCTGGCGGATCTTGATCGCGCCGATCAGGAACGCCGCCTCGGCATCTCGGCCGAGCAGCGCCAGGCTCGCCGCGATACCGCATAACTGGAGGAGGGAGTTGACGATGTCGTCTACGTCAAGCGACCGCTCGAGTGATTCGCGGTAGCGCTCGAGGGCCAGTTCGCCGTCTCGGCGGCCGAACGCACAGTCGGCGAGGTAGCTTGGGGCGGAGACTGCGGCGAAGTCGGTCCTGTCTGGATGAGCCAGGATCGCCTGCAGGCGCTCCTCGGCCTCTTCCCAGTTCCCCTCGGCCACGGCCGCGAATGCGAGCGTGCCTTCGAACAGTCGCGCGAAGCGGGGATCGGGCGATCGGGCTGCGAGTTTGAGCGACTCGTCGATGGCCGCGCGAGCGCCGCGGCCGTCGCCGACCATCGTGAGCGCGTGGTTGTGCAGTCCCATCGTCGCGAGCAGCGGCACCCCGCCGGTCGTGCGCCGGTGGCAGTCGAGCGCCCGTTCGGCCCACGCCGCGGCCTGCATGAGATCGCCGCGGAGGCACTCGAGCATCGAGCGGGCGAGCATCACGTTTCCGGACACGACGTCGTGTCCCCGCTCGAGGTCCGACAGCGACTCGATCTCGTCGGCCTGCGCCGGCAGCCGCATCGTGAACCAGAAGATGCGCCCGATGCCGCCGATCAGGCGTCGGTGAATCTGCGGTTCCGCGTTGCGGCTCCACGCGAGGGCGTACTCGATCTCCTCCGTCGCATCGCGTGTACGGGCGATCGTGGCGGCATGATCGATCAGCTGCTCGATGTCCAGCGCCTCGGCACTCTCGGCCATCAGCTCGGCGTGCCGTGCCCGCAACTCGTGTTCGCGGCCTGAGGCGGACAGCAGCTCGCGGGCGTGTCGCTTGACCCGCTCGGCCATCGTCAGCCGGCCATCGCCGCGGGTGCGAATCAGGGTCAGGTCGAGCAACGCGGTCATCGCCTCCCAGACGTCGAGTTCCCCGCCGAACAGCGCCTCGGCCTGCTCGATCGTCCACGCGTCGGCGAACGCGCCGAGGCCGGCGAACAGGCACTGCGCCTGCTCGTCCAGCAGCGAGGTAGTGAAGTCCAATGCGGCCCGCAGGCCGCGCTGGCGCGCCGGCAGATCCCGGGAGCCGCGGCCGAGCGCGTCGATCCCGCGGCCGAGGGCATCGAGCACGCCCTGCACACCGGCCATCCGAACGCGCGCGGCGGCCAGCTCGAGCGCCAGCGGCAGGCCCTCGAGTACGCAACACAACTCGCCCGCGGCCGCGGCGTTCCCCGGCGTCAGCGAGAACGACGGATCGACCGCCTGGGCTCGCTCGACGAACAGCCGCACCGACGGCACGTCGGCCAGCCGCTCGGGATCGTCAAGCCCGCGCTCCGGGACGGTGAGCGGCTCCAACGGAACGATCGACTCCGCCGCCAACCGCAAGGACGCCTGGCTGGTAACGAGCACGCGCAGCTGCGGCGCGGCGTCGAGCAGGTGACAGACAACCGGCGCGGCGTCGAGCACATGCTCGAAGTTGTCGATCACCAGCAGCAGCTCACGCGACTTCACGTACTCGATCAGTGTCGCTTCCGGCCCTCGAGGGTGCCGCGGCGGATCGAGCGCGTCCACCAGTGCCAGATCAACCCCGCTCTCGTCCGCTACCGGCGCGAGGCTGACCAGGAAAACGCCGTCGGCGAAGCGGGCGAGCAGCTCCGTCCCGCAAGCGATCGCCAGCTTGGTCTTGCCGCTCCCCCCGAGGCCGGTGATCGTCACCAGCCGTTCGGCGGACTCGGTCAAGCGCCGGACCAGATCGGCCAACTCGCGCTCGCGACCCACCAGCGGCGTCGTCAGCGACGGAAGATTGGTCCGTACGCGCGCAGCAGGCGGCACCGATGACGGGGCCGGTTGGCCCGCCGGGGGTGGCGATGTTGCGCCATCCGGCGCGCGGAGCGCCGGGTCATGCTCGAGGATCCTGCGCTGCAGGTCGCGCAACCCAGGGCCGGGCTCGAGGCCGAGATCGGTATCGAGCCGGGCGCGGGCCCGGGCGAACGCGTCGAGGGCGTCCGCCGAACGTCCGGCGCGGTAGAGCGCCAGCATCTCGAGACCGATCAGGCGCTCGCGGTACGGATTGTCGGCGATCGCCCGCGGCAGCGGAGCGAGCACGTCGGCGTGCTCACCGAGCGCCAGCCGTGCCTCAAACCAATCCTCCTGGGCAACGCCGCGCAGCTCGAGCAGGCGCTCGACGTCGGCTCGCAGATCGTCGGGGACATCGACGAGCTCACCCGCTCGCCACCGACCAAGCGCCGCGCCCAGAAGCGCAGTGGCTAGCCGGGCGTCCCCACCGCGCAGCGCGTCTCGCCCCGCCGCCACCTCGCGCTCGAAGGCCAGCACGTCCAGCTCATCGTCGGCCGCCACAAGGCTGTAGCCCGGTGCGCGCGTTAGCACGAATCCATGCGGCAGCACGCGCCGCAGCTGCGAGATATGGACCTGAAGCGCCTTGGGCGCCGTCCGCGGCGGGTGCCCGTCCCACAGGGATTCCACCAGAACATCCGCGGCGACGATCGTGTTCGCCCGAAGCGCCAAGGCGACAAGCAGCCGCCGCGGACGCCCGGCCGGGAGCTCGATCAGCCCGCCGCCGACGCGAACTTCCAGCGGGCCGAGAACCCGGATCTGGACCTCCACTGCGAGCAGCGTAGCGCCGCGCCCGCCAGACATGGCGCACGCCGATTTACCGCCACACCCCCTGGCGCTTAACCGGGTGCCGCGACAGTGCCGTCGACCCGCACACCAAACCACAGGGGGACGCCATGCAGCACCAGATCGAACATACCCGCGCCATCCACGACGACCACCTCCGCGCCGCCGAGGCCCATCGACTCGCCAGCATGCTCCCGCCACGCCCCTCCATCTGGACCCGGCTCGCAGGCCACCTCTCGCCCCCGCGCGATCGAGGCGCCGCGACGAGGCGCCCCGGAGACGAGCACGGTGCTGTGGGCGTGGCCGCCACCTCCACGCACGACCTCTGAGGACCAGCGAGATGTTCGGGCGCGACGGTCGTCGATTACGACCAGAGCAACGGCAGGCCGTGCTCGCCTGCCCAGGCGGGCCAGGGCGCGTGCACCGTAGGGCGCGGTGCTCGCGCACGTGATCGCCGAGACGCAGCATTCATTGACGGCAACAAGCGCACCGCGCTGGTCGCGATGCTTACGTTCTTCGAGCTCAACGGGTTCACGGTGAACGCAACCGACCGCGAATTCGCCGACTGGATCATCAGCTTCAGCAGCGGGGTTGACCCTGCCACCGTTGCGGACACCCTGCGAACGCGGCTCGGACCGCTCGCCTGACCCACCGCCTCGGCCACGGACGCTCTCCATCGTCGCCAGCGCGGCGCTCTGGTGGCGGGCTGCTGCTCTGTCCGCCGACGTGTCCAGAGCAGCAGCGCCTCACCGCCGGCTTGCGCTACGGTCAGCGCCGGCTCGCGCCAGGCCGTTTCTATAGCCTCAGGCCGGCGGTGGCGGGGATCGTCGGCTGACGGCGGAAGCGGACCGGGTCGATGGATGTCGCTGGTCATGCCATGCGTATAACGTGCGCGGCCCGGCCGTTCCGGGCCGCTGCCGACCGATGCTCGCGCTAACCCCGAACACCTGGCCGGGCCGGCCGGCACGGCAGGCGCGTCGCTATCTCGGATGCGCCCGCGACGCTGCGAGCGGTCATAGACTGCTCGTCATGGCCACCGACCACTCGCGCACCTCAGAGCATGAGCCGCACCTCGAGGTCCCGATCGCTGAGCTGCTTGACCGCGCCAGGCCGTTGCTCGCCCACCAGGAGATGATGATCGACGACCTCGCTGCTGAGGAAGGCAAGGCGTTCCTGTCGGCCATCCGGTCGTGACCGCGCCGCGCCGGCGCGGACCGATCGTCGTCGATACCGACGTCTTCAGCGCAGACCTTGTTCCAGGATCTAGGCTGGCCGACAGCTACGCGCCGATCATCACCTGCCGCCCAGCGCTGATCAGCTTCCAAACGGCCGCCGAAGTCCGCTACGGCGCGCTGTTACGAGGATGGGGTCCAGTCCAGCGCGGATGCTCAGACTCGAGGCCAGGCTCAGCAGCGTCGAGATCGTGCACTCAGGCCCCGAGCTCGTGCTGGTCCACGCCCGGCTGTGCGCCGAGTGCCACGCGATCGGGCACGCGCTCGCCCAGCGCGAGCACAACGCCGACCGCTGGATCGTCTCGACCGCGATCCGCGTCGGCATCCCGCTGGTCTCAAACGACGCGATCTTCCTGAACGCACCCGGCCTGATCCTCGAGACCGTCGCCATCTCGGCCCAACCGATGGAGCACTCCGGCGGCCGGGATTGAGGCGTCTGCCGGGTGCCGGACGTGCGTGATGGCAGCACGGTCTTGCGTCCTCCACTAAGCCGTGTCAGGCACGGGTCGTCTCCCGGCCGTAGCTTCGTGAACGCGGGACCCCGGTGGGTGTTCCCCAGCAGTTTGAGCGGGTCGACGTCGCCTTACGGCACGAATGCGCTCGGAGTCGACCGAGACTGCCGCCGGAGCGCCGCTGGGAGCGCCTGCTGTCCTATATCGACGATCACACGCTCCAAGTGGCCGCCGGGACCGCCCACCGCCCGCGCCGCGTCCTGCTCTGTCGCCGGGCTGGCGCAGGCGACTGGCTTTCCGCTTCGGGCGCGGCCTCTGGCAAGAACATAAGCGACCCCCAGGCTCCCGGAGTTGTGGATTCGGCAGGCCGACCGCTAGGGCAACCGGTGGGTTGCGCTAGCGTGAGCCTATGCCCACACTGATCTTCGTTCACGGCGCCTGCGTGCGCGACGCGCCCTGGTGGTGGAGCCAGATGACCGCGCCCTTGGCCGACCACGGGATCGACAGCGTCGTGGTTCCGCTACCCAGCTGCGGCGAGACCGGCCAGACGCTCGGCGATCTCTACGCCGACACCGGCGTGTGCCGCCGCGCGATCGCCGAGGCTGACGCGCCGATCGTGCTGTGCGGCCACTCCTACGGGGGGATGGTCATCACCGAGGCCGGGATCGATGAGCGCGTCACCCAACTGCTCTACGTGACCTCGGTGATGCCCGCCTCCGGGCAGTCTCAGGGCGAGCTGATCGGCTCTGAGCCGGCGCCCTGGCTCCTGCCGGGGGACGATCACACCGTTGGGGTTGATCCCGGCCTGATCCGGCAGCTCTTCCTGCAGGACTGCGACGAGACCACGACCGAGCACGCCCTGGCCCGGTTGACACGACAATCACTCACGCCGTTCACGCAGGCGCCCCGCGAGATCGCGTGGCAGCAGAAGCCATCGACGTACTTCGTGTGCACCGAGGATCTCGCGACCCCCGCCGAGGTGCAGCGCCGCCGCGTTCGAAGTGGGGCTCGGCTCGTCGAGCTCCACGCCGGCCATCATCCGTTCCTCTCCCGCCCGGAGGCGTTCGCGGACAGCATCGCCGCTGAGATCGGGGCAGCCGACCGGCCGGGCGCCGTCGGCGACCGCTGACGGCCCGATAGCTGCCCCTTCGTCGCCGCCTCGGCAGCCTGCCGCCGACTAGCTCCGGTCGTGCTAGCACCGAGGCACGAGTCTGGCGAGGAACAGCGCTACGTCGTCAAGCCTCGCGGCGCAAGCGAGCGCATGTGGACCGTCGCCAGACCCCCAGATCGCGCATCGATCGAATCCGATCGATCTGCTGATCGTACGCGGGCCGCTGCGCAATCAGCGACGGCGGCGTGCTCTCGCTTGGCAAGGGACGCCGTACCGTTGCCCGTCGTAGACGATCAGCGTGCGCGCGCGAGCGGTTACGTCCTGGAGCCAGCGGCGTCGATCGACGTCACTTCCGGCCAACCGAGCTGGCGGCCAACCACACGCGCGCAATCGCCCGCCACCTCAACCCGCAGATGGCGACCGTCAACAGTCTCGATACCCGGGATGTCGCTCACGCGGAAGTTCACCGGGAACAGCTCAGCGCCGTCACGACGATCTGGCGAGCCGTTTGAGCTCGGCGCGAACGGCCCCTGGAGCTTCGTGCCAGACGAAGTGCCCCGCGTCGGGAACGACCTTCAGGAACGCGCTCGACGACAGGTCGGCGGTGGGGCGCGCCGCCTGCCCCCACGGGAAAGGGCTGGCCCCACCGGCAAGGACCCCGTAGCGCACGGCACCCGTCGCGAGCGCGGACGCCACCTCATCGACGCCCTGGCTGAGCTCAGCCGTGAGCCCCATATGCGCGTCTCTGGACGAAACGAAGGGCGGCATCGGCGGCGCCTTCTCCGGGTCGGCGAAGTAAGAAGGCCAGATGATCCGTCGTATCTCCAGCTGCTCCTCCGCCGTCAATTCGCGGGTCTTCTCGACTTCTTCCAGCTCCAGCACCCGCTCGCGTCCGGCTCGTGGAGCGCGGCCGAGCAGCTCCGCGCGAAACGCAGCCATGCCCCCATCGCCGACGATCCCGAGCGCATCGACCGCGAGCATCCCCAGGAGCCGCTCGGGATGGGCGGCCGCGAACCGCAACGCCAGGTGACCACCCCACGAGTGACCCACGACCAGCGCCAAAGTCCACCCGAGAGCGTCCAGAACGTGCACCACGTCCTCGATCGCCTGGGCGATCGTGAACGGACCCTCAAGCGTCGACGGCTCAAGACCCCGCTGCTGAAAGACGGCCACACGGAAGTCCGTACAAAGCTCAGCGATCAGCGGCTCCATGTAGTCATAGCGAAGTCCGGGGCCGCCGTGCAACAGAAGGACCGGCGGGCCGTCGCCCACGACCCAGCCGGTGAGAATCCCGCCATCCGCCGTCGCCGCAAACGCCGAACGCTCAATCATGGTCGTGTGGCTTCTTTTGACTCAGCCGCCTACCGGACTGGCGGCGTGGTTCACAAGGACCGCGTCGCATCAACGGCCCTTGTGAGCGACGACATACGCGGCCGCGGTATTGCATGGCACCGCGCCGCTCAGCCGCCGCGCCGTGTGACAAAGCTGACGATCTCCTCGCGAAAGCGCTGCGGCTGCTCAACCCCGACGAAGTGACCCGAACCGGGGATCGTCACGATCTCGGCGTCTGCGACGGCGTCCGCGATCACCCGCCCCTGAGCCGGCCCGCAGATCATGTCAAGCGCGCCGACCAGGATCAGGGTCGGAGACTTGATCTCGCCCAGCAGCGGACGCACATCGATCCGCTGCCACAGCCCGGACTCCCAGACCTTCGCGGCCGCCAGATCGCTTTGCATCTCGCGGCGAACCTGCTCGATCATCCTCTGAACCTCGGGACGATCGGGATCCGCGGTGTACAAGGGCAGGACCTCCGCCATCATCGCGTCGAGCTCGCGCGAGTCGTCGGTGGCCAGCACCCGGTCGGTCCACTCGTCCCAGGTCTTGCGCGCCGAGGCATACCAGGGCTGGTGCGAATGGCGTTGCAGGAACGTCTGCATCTCCGCCGCCGCTTCTTCGCGCTCCACCTCTGACCCGACGACGAGCCCGGACACCGAGATGCACAGGCGCGTCGCGGCGGGGAACAGCGCTGCGTAGCTCAGTACCACAAGCGCACCGAACGACTCCCCCATGATCACCGCCGACTCGATCCCGAGGGCTTGGCGGACCTCGTCGTAGAAGTGCGCGTAGCCCGGCGGGGTCATACTGGGACGGATCGCTGGTCGGCGTCGAGCCGCCCGACCCGTGGGGGTCGATCAGGTGCACGGCGAACCGATCTGACAAGAGCTCTGCCTGGTCTCGCAGCAGCGC
>JBOGYE010000056.1:0-11409 GCA_050696635.1 Solirubrobacteraceae bacterium
CGCGCGTTGCGGGCCTCGAGCATCTGGCGGATCTCCTCGTCGCGCTCCACCACGGCGGCCGAGCCGCCGGCCGGCTGCGACGACTCTCGCTCCATCAGCAGGTGGTTGCGCCCGTAGTCCTCCCAGGTGCGGCGCCCGAGCAGGAGCGCGATCACCGCACCCGCGACCCCGATGCCGCAGACGACGAGCACCACCGTGCCGAACGCGCCTTGCACGCCCTTAAGTGTGCCAGGGGCCAGAGCCCCTCGAAAAACTTAGACATTCGTCGTGTTGCGGCGTCGGGGATTGGGGGTATCCTTCGCCGTAGAGCACGTTGACTGACTAGTCAATCAGAGCCTGTAAAAGGAGATTACGGTGGTTGATTTCACCCTCACCGACGAGCAGAAGAGCATGCGCGAGATGGCGCACGACTTCGCCGAGAAGGAGATCCGGCCGGTCGCCTGGGAGTACGACAAGGCCGGCACCTGGCCCGGGGAGATCCTGGAGAAGGCGTGGGAGTTGGGGCTGATGAACAACCACCTGCCGTCCGAGTACGGCGGGCCCGGTCTCGGCGTGCTCGACGGCGTGATCATCGAGGAGGAGCTCGCATGGGGCTGCTCCGGGATCGCAACGTCGCTCACCTGCAACGGCCTGGCCAGCGCCCCGGTCATCCTCGCCGCCTCCGAGGAGCTCAAGAAGGAGTACCTGGGCCGCTTGTCCGAGGCGCCGCTGTACGCCTCGTTCTGCCTCACCGAGCCCAGCGCGGGCTCTGACGTGTCCGGGATGAAGACCACCGCCACGCGCAAGGGCGACAAGTGGGTCATCAACGGCTCCAAGTGCTTCATCACCAACGGCGAGTACGCCAACTGGTACACGGTCTACGCCAAGACCGACAAGGAGGCCGGGCACCGCGGGATCTCTTGCTTCATCGTCCCGCGCGACGCCGGCGTCGTGGTCGACAAGCACGAGGACAAGATGGGCCAGCGCGCCTCCAACACCGCCACGATCAGCTTCCCCGAGGTCGAGATCGGACTCGACCATCTCGTCGGGGAGGAGAACAAGGGCTTCAAGATCGCGATGATGACGCTCGACTGCACCCGTCCGGGCGTGGCCGCGATGGGCGTCGGCGTCGCCCGCGCGGCGATGGAGATGGCGGTCGAATACTCCAAGCAGCGGGTCCAGTTCGGGGTCCCGATCGCGATGCACGAGGCGATCCAGTTCATGATCGCCGACATGGCGACCAAGGTGCACCTGTCGCGCCTGGCGACCTGGCACTCGGCCGCGCTCCTTGACCAGGGCAAGCGCAACACGATCGAGTCCTCGCACGCCAAGCGGTTTGCCGCTGACAGCGCGATGGAGGTCACGACCGATGCGGTTCAGGTGTTCGGCGGCTACGGCTTCATCAAGGAGTACAAGGTCGAAAAGCTGATGCGCGACGCCAAGATCCTGCAGCTGTACGAGGGCACCGCCCAGATCCAGCGGCTCGTGATCGCCCGCGAGACGCTCCTGCCGCGCCGCGTCGAGCAGCCGGCCGCGGCCTCCGCCACGGGCTGACCAATTGGGGGAAGGGGGGCCAGATGGCCCCCCTTTGTTTGCGACCGCAGGCGGAGGCCCGCGCGCCGGTGGCCGGTGTGCGCGAGCGCGCTGGCGATCCAGGCTCGACGCTGGTAGCGTCACCGGTCATGCGTGGGCGAGCTGGATTGCTGGCGGCGGCAGCGTGCACCGTCGCGCTGCTCTGCACCGCGACCGCGTTGGCCGGCACCCTGGCGACCGGGAACCCGCAGGCGCTCGTGTTCGCGCGCCAGGTGCAGCGTGCCTACTCGAAGATCAGCGTCGAGACGATCTCCCAGACGGGTTACGTGGCGATCAACGACGGCGAGGGGCGAGCTTCTTTCTTCAACTGGGCCTGGGGGAGCGGCACGGTTCCGCGCGGCTGGGTCCGGGTCCGCGAGCACGAGGTCGTGGCGCTGCACCGCGGCCGGATCGCGTGGGTGCGCGACGATCTCACGCCACCGGCCTGTCGTGCGCAGTTGTGCAGCGAGCTCCCGGTCGACGTCGTGCTGAACCGCGCAGGCGCGTTCTTCGCCTTCGGCACCGCGACCCATCACACCTGCTACGGGACACTGCGGGGCGACACTCCGGAGACGGTCGGCGGCCCGTGGTACACGGTCAGGGGAGCGTTTCGCCCGCTGCGAGGCCACGGCGCCCTCAGACAGCTGGGCTACACCTACTCGTGGGGTCGACAGACAGCGCACGAGACCGACACCGTGTCGGCGACCACCAAGCTCAACGAGGCGGGGATCGTCCGCGTCTCCGGCGGCGGGAAGGCGCCGCTCACCGTCCGCTTCTCCACCGGCCACCCGGCCCGTGCCCCACACGCGCCCAATGTCAACCTCTGTCGCGCGTAGCCGGCTGGCGCCGGCGAAATGGGGCGCCGTGGTCGCCGGTCAACGGCCCGCGACGACCTATAGGTCGTCGGTGAACCGACCGCCGGCGTAGATGACTCGCTCGCCGCCGCCCCTCAGCGTCGCGGTGACGGTGCGGTCGGTGGTCGAGACGATGTCGGTGTGCACCACGGAGTCGTTGTATCCCAGCTGCGCCCACTGCTCCTCGCTGAGCGCGGAGGGGTCGCCGTCGTAGCAGTTGCGCAGCGACAGCCCGACCGCCACGTGGGTGTTGCCGAACGGGCCGCCGGTGTTCTCGTCGTACAGCGTCGAGGCCATGAAGCGCGTGATCCGCGACAGGCGCGAGTCGGTCAGCGAGAACTCGCCTACCCGATTCGCCCCCTCGGCGGCCAGCATCTCCCGCAATAGCGGCTCGTTCTCGTCGGCGCGGCCGGACACCACCAGGCCGTCGCGGAACTCGAGCTCGACGCCCTTGATCAGCGCGCCGTGAATGTACAGCGGCTCGGAGAAGCGGATCCGCCCCTCGGTTCCGCGCCAGTCGGGGCTGGTGAAGACCTCGAAGCTGGGGATGTTGCGCCCGCTGCCCCCGATCCACCGCCGCCGCTCGCCCAGCGTCAGCCACAGGTCGATGTCCTCGCCCTGCACGTGCAGGCGCTCGATCGGCAGCGCGTTCAGCCGTGCGCAGTGGCCCGTGATCTGCTCGTTGACCTCGCGCCAGCGCGCCGCCGGATCAGGATCGTCCAGGAAGCAGGCGGCGACGATCTGCTCCCAGTACTCCTCGACCGTAAGCCCCGCCTCGCGGGCCATCGCCTCCGTGCCGTACAGGCCGATCGTCCAGGTGAGGTCGCCCGCCGACTCCTTGGCCACCTGCCACTGCAGCATCGGGTGGTGAGCCTCTTGGTTGCGCATGATCTTGGCCGGGTCGGTGTCACCCAGCGCGTGCGGGTCGTCGGTCCCGTCGATGTAGACACTGTGGTCGATCTGGTCGATCAGGCCCTTGAAGTAATGCTCGGCAAAGAAGTCCAGCTGCGCCTCGGAGGCCAGCTCGTAGAAGTCGCGCTGCAGGCTGCCGTCCGGGCCGTCGCCGGGGGAGTAGCCCTCGATCACGTTGCCGCCGGCGCGCCACACGGCGCGGCAGCACTCGGCGTACAGGGGTCGGGCGCAGGCCGACGCGCGGATCCGGACGACGTCGCCCTCCGAGATCCCGTTGCCATCGCCGAGGGCGTAGCCGATCAGGAGCTGGGCGTAGCGTTCGAGTTGGTCTGTATCGGGCGTGTATGGCATCGCGCGCAGATTAGCGTTGGCTGCCGCGCGATGCCTTATGATCGCGCCGGACCGGAAGGCGAAGCGGGAGGTGTGCGGTGGGGCGGTCGTTGCGGGCGATGCTGATTGCGGGGGCGTTTGCGCTGTGCGCCGCGAGCGCCGCGCTGGCGAACGCGCCGGCGGCGCAGATGGCCGGCGGCTGCAGCGTCGGCGAGGGACATGGCTACGGCTACAGCTACCTGACCTCGCTGCACACGCGCCGGATCAGCTGCAACGGTGCCCGCACCGTGGTGCGCCACCACGGTCACATGCGCGGCTGGCGCTGCCAGTTCAAGCGCCTGGACACCAGCCCGGTGCAGTACGACTCGCGAGCCACTTGCACCAGTCGCGGCCGCCAGATCGTCTGGACCTACACCCAGAACACCTAGTTGGCCTAGGAGGGTTTGGCGAAACGATTGGCGAAACTCGCTAGCACGCCTCCGCAGCGGTGAGCGACCACGGCGGGTCCCCAGGCGCGTCCGAGCTGCCTGCCTCGAACCAGTTGGACGCCGCCGTGAGCTGTGCGAGCGGAACCTTGTGCGCCTCGGCCCAGAGGAGCGTGCATGTGCAGGCACTCGGCTGCGATCCCGAGCCGTCGCAGTCACTTATGTACTTCGCCTTAGCGAACGCGCTGTAGCTCGATGAGTGCGAGGATGAGCCACAGCCAGCGAGCGCGACTACAACGCTCACGATGAGGGCTCCGCGTGGAAGGATTCCCCGCATAGTACGGCGAGCCTTTCAAATCACCTGAAGCACGTCAAGCGGCGAGCGAGACCGTGCGCTCGGCGGCGAGCCGACAGGCGAGCTTCGCGAGGATCGTCAGGTCGGCATGCAGTCGAACCCGATCCAGTCCGCGGACGCGGAGCGGGAGTAGCGCCCACTCGTGCTTGAGCCTGCCGAATTCTCGTTCGACGCCGCCGCGGCTGCGGTACAGCTTCCGGCTTCGCTTCGAGTCGCGCGGGATCAGCGGGTGAAGACGGTCAGCCTTGACCCACACGGACTTTGGATCGCACTCGCCGGTTGGGCAGCGCCACTTGGTAGCACGCCGTTTGAAGTCCGCGCCCGCGAACGTCCACGTTCCGTGCTCGCACTCCGGCGGCTTGTGCTTGCCGTCCTTGACGGCGGGTGTCTGCTTGAGCGCGATGACCGGCGCGACACCACGGTCCATGCAGCCCGAGTGGGTCGGCTCGCCGTCATAGCCCTTGTCCATGATCGCCGTCCGTACACCGAACCCGCGCGCCATCGCAGCGTCCAGAAGCCCCAGCGCGAAGTTCGGCTCGGCGTCCTTCGCAGTCTCGGTCGTCCAGGCAAGGGGAAGGTCGGTAGCAGTGCAGACGGCGGCGTGGATCTTGTATCCGTAGAACCCGCCGCCCTTCCGAGTCGAGACAGCGGAGCGATGACCCCATGTCGCGTCCGGGTCGGCGAACTTCTTGCGTTCCGGGCCGCCCTTCTTGACGAACCGCTGCCCGTTCGCATAGGCGGGCAGGTCCGAGCCGTCGATCGCGATATCGCGGCCCATCTCGGGCAGATGCTCGCGCAGGGACGCGATCACACGATCAAGGCAGTCCGCGAGCGCGTCCGAGTGCTCGCGGAGCTTGCGAGCGAAGCGATAGCACGCCCATTCGGACGGCGCGCAGCCGATGACCGCTCGCAGCGAGTCGTGCTCGGCGACCAAGCGGACCGTCCGCGTCCACGTCGGCATCGCGTACAGGCTCTTGGCGAGCGCCATACCGATCATCGACCGAATCGGGAAGCCCGGCCGTCCCGTCCAGCGCGTCGCTTCAAGGTCCGCGGTTAGCCGCGAAACCTCCGGCGATTCGAGGAGTCCTGCAAGCTCGGAAACCGCCGAGCGCGGTGGTACGGTTGACGAGGCCACGGGGGGACAATCCCTTTGGTCCAGACCCCCGGAGGTTCCCGCCTCGCGGGGGTCGCTTATTACCGATTTGCAGGAACAATTCTACTCGGGGCATCGGACGGAAAGGTTCGTGGACGGGCAGGAAAATGGCGGCCGCTGGCGAAGATCCGGCGCAGGCGATATGCTTCAGAAACGGAACCGGGGTCTAGCCCTGTAGGCCAGACCCCGGCGGTACCTCCGGATAGGACGTTGCGGTTGCGACCCGCTACGTCCCCTCCTGGGACTGCGCCACCGTCAACAGCGGTTCGCTGGTCCCATTCTCTGAAGGTCCCAGGGACGGCTCAGGCGATGAGCCGTTTCGGGACGCAAGCTTCCAGCCGTGCTCGCCCCGCACGACTTCGTGATCGTCGCCCATGCGACGGAGCATGACGCGAACGGCCGAGGTCGTGACCTCAACCCCCCGCTGGCCAAGCTCAGCGTGGACCTCGGCGGGACGCCACTCGTGCGCCGGCCGAGTGTTCAAAATCTCACGGTACGTCGGCCGCTGCCGACCCCGTGTCGGCGCTGGAGCATTCTGTGCGACGAGGCGGGAACTCTTCGTGTCCTGGTGCTTCTCTCGCAACGCTAGCTCGACCAGCTCGTGCTGCACACGTAGGCTCTCGATGTGCTGGCCGATCTCGTCCTTCATTTGGATCAGTCGGGACGCGGGTTGTTCCGCGAGAAGCGCGACAACTGGGTCGTGGACCATTGGGGCGAAGATAGCACACATGTCCCGCTGTGTTCGCCAACAAGTGTCGCGCGCTGCGTCAAATGTCGCGCGCTGCGACATTCACGGAACATCGGGGCCTCTCGGGGTAGACACGGGCCGATCCTGGGGTACAGGCCCGCGCACCCGTTCAAATCCGCCCGTGTCTACGAGCGATCCGAGTTTCGTCAAACTCTCCTAGAGATCGCGGATGCCGGGGGAGTGGGCGCGGCGAACGCGCCGGTTCTGGGTCGCGGGCGCCGCCGTCGCGATGTTGGCTACCGCTGCGCTTGCGCTGCTGGTCGGTGCGCCCGTCTCGCGGGCGGAGTACTTCGGCTGCGGCGGCGTCGAGACCGCCTACCCGGCTCACCACCCGCGCGGGCAGCGCCCGCCGCTGGCGATCGGCGACTCGACGATGCTGCTCTCGCTCTACGACCTGGCCGGCATCGGCTTCGAGGCCAACGCGCACGGCTGTCGCCAGTTCCCTGAGGCGCTGGCGCTGCTGCGCGCCCGGCGAGCGGCCGGGACGCTGCCGCACATGGTGGTGATCGCGCTCGGCGCCGACGGCTCGGTCACCCACGACGACATCGGCGAGGCGCTCGGCCTTTTGTGCTGCACGCACCTGCTGGTCCTGGTCGCCCCGCGCGAGCTCGGCGGTGGCTCGGGGATCGACGCGGTGACCGTGCGCGAGGAGGTCCGCCGCCACCACAACCGCGCGATGCTGCTCGACTGGGTCACCCACAGCGCCGGTCACTCCGCCTGGTTTCAACCCGACGGGCTGCACCTGACCACGACCGGCGCGACCGCGTTCACCGACTTCCTGGCACGGGCGCTGCCCTATGCCTACCCGAAGCCCAAGCCGACCGGGCCACGGCATCACAGGCGTTAGGGCTCACGAGACGCGCCTGACGCGCGGCGGCGAACCCGCCGGACCACCAGTACGACTTGGTTCGCCGTCAGGCGTCAGCCACGCCCAGCCATCGCTCATCTGTGCAACGAATTTCCGATTCGGGACCCTACTCGGTCGCGCTGAACTCCACGATCGCGATCGCCAGCATCGCCAGCCCGAGCACCACCACGGCCCCCGCCTCGAGCAGCGTCGGCACCCGCCATCCGAACCAGGTCACGCCCTGATCCAGCGCCCGGCGCGCGAGCGGCGAGATCGAGATGTGGTCGAACACGATCCGCCGCATCGGGTCCACGGCGTAGGCGAGCGGGTCGATCCGGTTCAGCACGCCCAGCCAGGCCGGCAGCCCCGAGACGGGGAACAGCGCCCCGGAGATGAAGAACATCGGCGTGATGATCATCTGCATCACGCCCATGAACGACTGCATCTGCTTGATCCGCACCGCGACCATCACCCCGAAGGCGGTGATCGAGAACGCCAGCAGCAGCTGCAGGACGAAGATCTCGATGATCATCACCGGGTCGTAGGGGACGTGGACCGCGCCCGCCAGGCAGATCACGATCACGCCCTGGATGCAGGCCACGGTGGCCCCGCCGAGGCACTTGCCGATCACGATCGAGCTGCGCCGCACCGGCGCGACCATCATCTCGCGCAGGAACCCGAACTCGCGGTCCCAGACAATCGACGCGGCCGAGAACATCGCCGTGAACAGCACCGAGATCGCCAGGATTCCCGGATAGATGAAGGTCGTCAGGTCGACCCCGTGGGTGGATGCGCTCGACAGCTGGTTGAGCCCGGCGCCGAGCACGAACAGGAACAGCAGCGGCTGGATGAGCGTCGTGAGCATCCGCATCCGGTCGGTGCGGTAGCGGATCAACTCGCGCCGCCAGACGATCCGGATCGCGCGAAGCTCCGACGTGAGGCTGCGCTGCGGAACGCTGACGCGGACGATCTCCGGACGCTGCTCGGGCTCTGGCTGGGACTGCGCGGAGCGCGGCGGACTCGCCTCGGTGGTCATCGGCGCCCCCCGCTCATCATCTGCATCATCACCCGGTTGCGGTGCTTGGACTGATCCTCCTCGGCATCGCGGATCGTGGTGCCCGTGTAGGACATGAACACGTCGTCCAGCGTCGGGCGGCTGATGCTGACGCCCTTGATCGGCGGATCGGCCGGGTCCCACTCGGCGAACAGCCGCGGCACGAACGCCTCGCCCTCCGGCACCCCGAACGCCACCGCTCCCTCGCTGAGCTTGGCCTCGATCCCGAACCGGCTGCGCAGAGCCGCGATCGCGGCCTCGTCGTCATCGGTCTGGATCGTGACGCGGTCGGTGCCGACGCCCGCCTTTAGCGCCTCGGGGGAATCGAGCGCCACGATCTGGCCGTGGTCCATGATCGCGATCCGATCGCACCACTCGGCCTCATCCATGTAGTGGGTGGTCATGAAGATCGTGATCTCCTCGCGCTCCTTGAGCTCGCGGATGTAGCCCCAGATGGAGCGGCGCGTCTGTGGGTCAAGGCCGATCGTCGGCTCGTCGAGGAACAGCACCCTGGGAGAGTGCATCAGACCCCGCGCGATCTCCAGTCGCCGTCGCATCCCGCCCGAGAAGGTCGACACCGGCGAGTCGCGGCGCTCCCACAGGCCGACCATCTTCATCACCTGCGCCATCCGCGGCTTGACCAGGTCCGAGCGCACGCCATACAACTCGGCGTGCAGCTGAAGGTTCTGCGCCGCGGTCAGGTAGCCGTCGAGCGTCGGATCCTGGAACACGAGCCCGATGTTGCGCCGTACCTCGTCGCGCTCTGAGACCACGTCGTGGCCCGCGACGCGGGCCTCGCCGGAGGTCGGCCGCGTCAGCGTGCAGAGCATGTTGATAGTGGTCGTCTTGCCGGCGCCGTTGGGGCCCAGGAATCCGAACACCTCGCCCAGCGCGACCTCGAATTGCACCCCGCGGACCGCCCGCACCTCGCCGAAGGACTTGGCGAGGTCGCGGACGGCGATCGCGGGGGTCGAGCCGTTGCCCTCGGTCGCAGACATCAAGCCCGTACGTTAGCCGTCGGACGGCTCGTCTTCGGTCGCTTCGTGGTCGGCCTGCTCCGGCTCCTCGGCGAGAATCCGATACAGGCCCCGGCGCGTCTCCTCGAGCAGCGACACCGCGCGGGCGCGCTGGGCGGCGTCGCCGTGTGCCACTCCCTGCCAGACCGCCTTGGCGACGCCGAAGAACGCAGCGCCCAGCTCGCCGATCGCGTCGTCGGCGTCATCCTCGCCGGCGGCCCACGGGTCGGGCTCGGAGGCACGGGTCTGCAGATGCTCGCGACCGGCGTCGCTCAGCTGCCACAGCCGCGAGCCGCCCTGCTCGTCGGACGCGATCAGCCCCTCGTCCTCGAGCTGGGCCAGGGTCGGATACACCGAGCCGGGGCTCGGGCTCCAGCGGCCCTCGCTGCGCTGGTCGATCGTCTGCATCAGCTGGTAGCCGTTGCGCGGCTCCTCCGCCAGCAGGCGCAGCACCGCGAGGCGGACATCGCCGCGCCGTGCCCGGCCGCGACCGCGGCCACGGCGACCCCACGGACCTCCGCCCCACGGACCGCCTGCCCAGGGGCCCCCGCCCCACGGACCGCCTTGGCGGCCGCGCCTGCGATACGTCGCGATCATCTCCGCCAGCTCCTCCGGCGTGGGGCCCTGCGCCCCGGGGCGCGTGAACCGCCAGCCGGCACCGCGCCGGCACGTCTCCTGGGCGACCAGTTCGGCCACCTTCGCGAAGCCACCCAATCCGGGCCACTCCGCCGCATATGAACCTGTCATCTCGATCCTCCGGTGCGACCTTGGCGCACCCTTTCGAATATCACGATGGGTCAACGATATATCGTCGAGCCAATTCTGTCAAGCGCCCGGGCCCGCGGTTGCGCACGCTCGCGCTGGCGACGCTGATCAACACCTTCGTTCGCGGGATGTTCAGGGTGCGTCGCAGGGCGCCATACGGCGAGGGCGGCGATGGGACCTGCTGCTCGGCGGCGACCAGGGCAGCGTGCGCCTGCGCGCGCAGCTGCGGGCGGTGACCAACATCGGCATCTCGCTCCGGGGACCGCACCGGCCAGTGCCGGGGGGTGTTCGGCCGGTCCGGCGCCGCGGCCGCAGTTCAGCCGGTGCCGCCTGCGCCGCGGCCGCGCAGCCAGTCGGACACCTGCTGGCTCATGTCGCCCATCTGCGAGCCCAGCGAGGTGACGTTGTCGCCGATCTCCTTGAACAGCGTGCGGAAGCGCTCGGCGTAGAAGTGGAACGCGTCCGATGCCTCCTCGCGGACGTCGGTGTCGTCGCCGCGCTTGCGGTACTCGCCGCGCGTGATCCGGTCGTACTCGCCGCTCTGCACCCAGCGCATCACCTCCGACACCCGCCGCACGGCGTAGGAGTGCGTGGCGCCGATCTCGAGGAAGAAGCGGCGCACGCGGTCGTGCGAGTCCTCCCAGTTCTCGTAGTCCATCGCCTGGGCCATGAACGCGTCGAGGTCGAGCTTGTCGGCCGAGATCCCGCCCGCGGTCACCATCAGCGTCCGGCACACGATCCGGGGGTCGCGCACCGCCAGCGTCGCCGCCCGGTCGCAGCTCAGCTCGGCCGCGCGCATCCACTCCAGCAGCACCGCGCGGACGGCCCGGACCGGCATGCCGACCATCAGCGGCAGGTTGCCGCCGGCGCGCAGCAGGATGTCCAGCGCGGTCATGTACAGGACGTGGTCTGACAGGACGTGGCCGAGCTCGTGCGCCAGCACGACCCGGCGCTCGCCCTGGCCGAGCCGCTCGTACAGCGATGAGTCGAGCACGACCATCGGCTGCTTGGAGCCGATCGTGCGCGCGTTGCCGAGCAGAGAGGAGGAGACGTACAGGTCGTACTGCTCGGGCATGTCCAGGATCCGGCAGACGCCGACGTGCGAGGCCCACAGATCCGGCAGCTGGCGCTCGGACACCTTGACCGAGTTGCCGAGGTAGAACTGGCGCAGCGCTCGCTCGTAGCGGAACTCCACCAGCTTGCGCACCACCGTGTCGAGCATCGGCATCGCCTTCAGCGCCGCGGTCGCCGCCCGGTCGGCGGGGTGCTCATAGGCCTTGGACGAGATGTTCTCGTAAGGCTCGATGCTCTCGGGCAGCATGTTCGCCATCGCGCCACCTGAGCGTAGCCGCTAACTGGTCCGCGCTGGCGATAATCCGCGTCGTGCGCACGGTCAGGG
>JBOGYE010000057.1:0-3880 GCA_050696635.1 Solirubrobacteraceae bacterium
GCGAGGGCAGCCGGGCGAGCCCTCTCCACAGCCGGGGTCACAGACCGCGAGCGCGCTGCGCTCCGAGCGGGGGATCGACCCCGAACAGCGCTTCGAGCCGGTCGGCGAGCGCCTGCAGCAGGATGACGGTGGCCCCGAGCAGGATCGCCTCGAGCGCGACGATGCGTACGCGCCGCGGGCGGCGGTTGGTGACCAGGGCGACGAGGGCTACGACGAGGAAGGCGCCCCGCTCGACGACGGCGGCTTTGACGACGGCGGCCTTGACGACGGCGGCTCCGACGACTCCGGCCGTGGCGGCGAAGGCGCCGGTCGGCGCGGAGGTCGCGGCGACGCCGGGGGTGAGCCCCGAGGTGGGGGCGCTATTGTTCCCGGGCGCTCGGCCGTGCCCGCTCCATGGGCCGGCACCCGGGTGGTTCAGTTCCTTCAGGGAAGCTGGCGCGAGCTCCAGCGGGTACAGTGGCCGGACCGACCACAGGTGATGCAGGCCACGGGGGTCGTGATCGGGTTCGTGATCGTCGCCGGCGTCTTCCTCGGGGTGGCCGACCTGGTCGCCACCAAGCTGGTCAATTTCATCCTCAAGTAGAGCTTCTAGTCTCAGGCAGGCAATGTTCCGCTGGTACGTCGTCAACACCTACTCGGGTCACGAGAACAAGGTCAAGCACAACCTCGAGCACCGGATCGTGTCGCTCAATCAGCAGCGCGCGGTGCGGCAGATCGTGGTGCCGACCGAATCCGTGTCCGAGATGAAGGACAACCAGAAGGTGACCGTCGAGAAGCGCACGATGCCCGGCTACGTGCTCGTGCAGATGGATCTCAACGAGGACTCGTGGTCGCTGGTCAAGGGCACGCCCGGGGTGACCGGGTTCGTTGGCGCCTCGCAGGAGCCGGTGCCGTTGACCCAGTCCGAGGTCGACCGGCTGCTGCACATGGAGCCGGCCGAGCGTCCGCGCAGCCGGGCCCAGTTCTCGATCGGGGAGTCCGTGAAGGTCGTGTCCGGCCCGCTGTCGGACTTCTCAGGCGAGATCTCCGAGGTCAACGAGGACGCGCAGCGGCTGAAGGTGCTGGTCTCGATCTTCGGGCGCGAGACGCCCGTAGAGGTCGGCTTCGACCAGGTCAAGAAGATCTAGAGATCCAGCGAGGCGTCATGGCGAAGAAGGTTCTGACCCAGATCAAGCTCCAGGCCGTCGGCGGCCAGGCGAGCCCGGCGCCCCCGGTCGGCCCCGCGCTGGGCCAGCAGGGGGTCAACATCATGGAGTTCGTGAAGGCGTTCAACGCGCAGACGCAGGCGGACCTCGGGACCGTGATCCCGGTCGTTATCACCGTCTACGAGGATCGCTCGTTCACGTTCGTGACCAAGAACCCTCCGGCCGCGGTCCTGATCAAGCAGGCGCTGTCGCTGGACAAGGGTTCGGCGGAGCCGCATCGCGACAAGGTCGCCAGCATCACCGCTGACCAGTTGCGCGAGATCGCCACCAAGAAGATGTCGGACCTGAACGCCAACGATCTTGACGCGGCGGTCAAGATCATCGCCGGCACCGCCCGCTCGATGGGCGTGGAAGTCGTCTAGGAGGCGAATCGATGCCAAAGCATGGAAAGGGCTACGCCGACGCCAAGCAGCGCTTGGACCGCAGCCGCGAGTACGAGCCCGCCGAGGCGATCGCCCTCGTCAAGCAGTTGTCGACGGCGCGCTTCAACGAGTCCGTCGAGGTGCACGTCCGCACCGGGCTCAACGTCCGCCACGCCGACGAGCAGCTGCGCGGCACCGTCGCGCTGCCCAACGGTCTGGGCAAGGACGTGAAGATCGCCGTCTTCGCCCAGGGCGACAAGGCCCGTGAGGCTCAGGAGGCGGGCGCCGACGTGGTCGGCGGCGAGGATCTCGCGCAGCGGATCCAGGAGGGCTTCAGCGACTTCGACGTCGCGATCGCGACCCCGGACATGATGCCGGTCGTCGGTCGCCTGGGACGGATCCTGGGGCCGGCGGGCAAGATGCCCAACCCGAAGGTCGGGACGGTGACGATGGACGTTGCTCGCGCGGTATCGGAGTCCAAGTCCGGCAAGGTCGAGTACCGCACCGACCGGACCGCGATCGTGCATCTGGTGATCGGCAAGAAGGACTTCGAGGACCGGCTGCTGCTGGAGAACTATGCGGCCGTGATCGACGAGCTGATCCGCGCCAAGCCGTCGGCCGCCAAGGGTCGTTACATCCGCTCGGTGACCTTCGCATCGACGATGGGCCCGGGCGTCAAGGTCGACCCGTCGCGCACGCGTGACATCGTCGAGGAGCCGGCGGTCGCCTAGACTGAGGCCGTCCAGAGTCACAGCCCGAGACCTCCGGCGGCCAGCGCGTAAGCCCGGAGCAGGCGGACAGCTCGAATGCAGGCCGGCGCTCGCGCGCCGGCGGCCTCCGACGCCCGCCTTCCAGCGGGCGTCTTGTTTTTCACCGACAGAGAGCGAGCGCATGAACAGAGACCAGAAGACGGCGGTCGTCGACGAGATCGCCGGCGAGCTGAAGAGCGCGGAGGCGGTGTTCGCGGTCGACTACCGCGGCATCTCGGTTTCGCAGGTCGCCGAGCTGCGCGACCGTCTGCGCGAGGCCGATGCTCGCTTCCGCGTGGTCAAGAACTCGCTCTCAGAGCTGGCCGCCGATCGCGCCGGGATGGAGACGCTGAAGCCGATGCTGGTCGGCCCGACGGCACTCGCGTTCGTGGCGGGCGACGCGGCGTTGGCCGCCAAGGCGCTCAGCGAGGCGGCCCGACGGCTGAACCTGCTCGAGTTCAAGGGCGGCCTGATGAACGGAGCCGCGCTGAGCGCCGACGATGTGCGCTCGATCGCCCGGCTGCCCGCCCGCGAGGTGCTGCACGCGCAGTTGGTTGGCACGATCGCCGCGCCGCTGACCGGTCTGGTCCGGGGGTTGAACGCGCTGATCGCCGGGCTCGCGATCCAGCTGCAGGCGATCGCCGACCAAGGTCTGGTCGGCGGCGACGCCCCGGCGCCGCCCGCGCCCGCGCCCGCGCAGGAGGACAGCGCCGAGGCTGTGGCCGGCGCCGGCGCCGAACCACAAGCCGAAACAGACACTGACGCCGCGTCGGACGCGGCACGGTCCGACGACTAAGGAGGAAGCATGGCCACCAACACGCAGGAGTGGATTGACGAGCTCAAGACGATCTCCGTGCTCGAGCTCTCGGAGCGGATCAAGGCGCTTGAGGAGGCGTTCGGCGTGTCCGCCACGGCGGTCGCCGCGGCCCCCGCGCCCGGTGGCACCCGGCCCGGACCCGTGGATCTCACGGCAGCCGGGACCCCGCCCGGACAGCCACCGGTAAATCCGCTTCCCGAGTTCGCTGCTAGCTGATAGCGTTCCGGCCCGGTACGGGAACGAATTCAGCCCCTCGGGAGGTTTTCCAGGGCATGTACGGCCGGGGAAACATGACCATGATGCGGGGTTTCCGGATGGACCCCGCCATCACCAAGCAGAAGCTCAAGCCCGGCACGGTCCGCCGGATCGCCGCCTACGCCCGGCCCTACCGGTGGTATCTCGCCATCTTCCTCCTCATGACCGGGATCGACGCGCTCATTACGGTCGTCAACCCGTTGCTGCTCCGCGAGATCATCGACCAGGGCATCCTGCGCCGCGACGACCGGCTGGTGATCGTGATCGCCGTCGCGGTCGCCTCGGTGGCGATCTTCGACGCGGCGCTGGGCTTCGTCATCCGGTGGTTTTCCGCCCGGATCGGTGAGGGTCTCATCTACGACCTGCGGACCCAGGTGTTCGACCACGTACAGCGGCAGCCGATCGCGTTCTTCACCCGGGCCCAGACCGGATCCCTGGTCAGCCGGCTCGACGGGGACGTGGTCGGCGCGCAGCAGGCCATCACCTCCACCC
>JBOGYE010000058.1:0-19187 GCA_050696635.1 Solirubrobacteraceae bacterium
GCGCGTCATCCGGCGCGCTTGCGGGCGGCGGGCAGCGGCACGATCCTGGCCAGCTTGTCAGGCTGGGTGCCGGGTGCGCGACGCTCGGCGCCGCGATGGTCGCGCTGCGCCGGCGGTCTGCTTGAACCGCCCGTCAGGGTGCCGTAGATCGCCACCTGCTCGTGCACGACCTCGCCGATCCGCCGCACGCCCTCGCGGATCGCGTCCTCGCCAATCCCGGAGAAGTTCAGCCGCATCGACGACCCCCCGCGCCCGTCCATGAACGCGGCCCGCCCGGGAACGAACGCGACATGTTCGCGCAGCGCGCGGGCGAGCAGGTCGGTCGTATCGATGTAGTCGGGCAGCGTCGCCCAGATGAACAGTCCGCCCTGTGGGCGGGTCCACTCGGCCTCGCGCGGGAAGTGCTCGGCCAGCGCATCGAGCATCACGTCACGCCGCCGGCGATAGATCTCCAGCAGGGAGTTGATGTACTCACCCCAGGGCCCGGCGTCGAAATAGGCGCTGACGAAGTACTGCGAGATCGAAGACGAGCACAGGTCGGCCCCCTGCTTGCCGAGCTGGAGCTTGCGCAGGATCGGGGCGGGCGCCGCCGCCCACCCGAGCCGCACCCCGGGGGACAGGATCTTGGAGAACGTGCCCGCATAGATCACGAACTCGTCGTCGAGCGAGCGCAGCGCCGGCAGCGGGTCGCCCTCGTAGCGCAGCAGGCCGTAGGGGTTGTCCTCGAGCACCAGCAGCTCGCGCTCGGCCGCGATCGACACCAGCTCCCGCCGACGCTCCAGCGACATCGTCACGCCCGCCGGGTTGTGAAAGTTGGGCACCGTGTAGATGAACTTCGGGCGCCGGCCGGCGCTCTGCAGCCGGTCGAGCGTCGCGCGCAGCTCGTCGATCCGCAGGCCGTCGCGGTCGATCGTCACCTGCACGACCTCGGCCTGATAGGAGCAGAAGGTGGGAATCGCGCCCGGATAGGTCGGCGCCTCGGCGACGACAACGTCCCCCGGATCGAGCAGCGTCTTGCAGACCAGGTCGATCGCCTGCTGAGCGCCGGTCGTGACCAGCAACTGGTCGGCGTCGACGGTGATTCCCTCGGCCGCCATCACCTCGCAGATGCAGTCCCGTACCCGCGCGAGCCCCTCGGTCGGCCCGTACTGGAGCGCGCGCGCGCAGGACTCTGCCGCGACCCTGCCCATCAGCGCGGCGTAGGAACGGGCCGGGAAGCTCGACGTGTCGGGCAGGCCGCCGGCCAGCGAGATCACGTCGTCGCGCTCGATCAGCGCCATCAGGTCGCGCATCGCCGACGAGCGCATGACCTTCGTGCGCTCAGCGAACAGTGCCGCGTAGCGCTCGATGTCCCGGGCCGTCGAGCGCCGCCTGCCCGGGGTTGCACCGGCGCCGGCAGGCGCGTCGAGCCCGTTCGGACTCACGCTGCCCTCTCGTCTATCGTCACCACCCGGTCACGGTACAGCACGGTGCACCTCGTATTGGACATCTTCCAGGGGATTGGCGTCGCCGCGGCGATTGGCATGCGGCCGTTCCTGCCGTCGCTGGTCGTCGGCGCGCTCGCCGCGGGCGACATCCAGGCCGACTTCGCGCACACCTCGTACTCTTTCATGGCGCAGCCGGGGTTCCTGCTGGTGATGGTGTTCGGAGTGGTCGTGCTGGGGCTGGCGGAGCGCCGGGCGACGCGCGAGGCGCTGTCGCAGCGTTCGGTCACGCTCGGCCTGGGCGCGATCGCGGTTGCGCTGGGGGCGCTGCTGTTCGCTGCCCTGCTCGCCCACGGCAACGAGCTCGCCTGGCCCGGGTGGATCGCCGGGGCGATCTGCGCGGCGATCGGGATCGGTGCGACCGGTCCGCTGCTGGCCCGCGTGCGGTCCCGGCTCGACGCCCAGACTTCGGGCGTGCTGCCGCTGCTGTGGGAGGGCGCGGCGGTCGTGGCAGCAGCGGCGTCGGTCGTGGCTCCGGGGGTCGGTGTGGTCCTGCTGGCCGCGCTGCTGTGGCTGCTGTGGGCCGGTCGCGGGCACGGCGAGCGCAAGTACGCCGGCCTGCGAATCCTGCGGTGACACTCGAGGTTCGCGATCCGCGATGAGCGAGCGCCGCAAGCTCGTGCTGGTCGTGATCGACGCGATGAAGCCGGCGATGCTGGAGCGCGTGATCGCCGCCGGCCGGGCCCCGGCGCTGGCCACGATCGCGCGCGAGGGCGTCTACGTCGGCGACTGCGCGGCCGCCTTCCCGTCGGTCACGCCGGTCTGCGCGGCGACGATCACCACCGGCGTCGGACCCGACCGCCACGGGATCCCGAGCATGAACTGGTACCACCGCGACGAGCAGCGCTACGTCGAGTACGGGTCGAGCTTTTCGGCCAGCCGCCAGTTCGGCGTGCTGCGCTCGCTGACCGACACGGTCTACCGGATGAACGCCGAGCATCTCTCGCAGGAGGTGGAGACGGTGTTCGAGACGCTCGACGACGCCGACGTGCGCACGGCCGGTACCACGTACCTGATCTACCGCGGCCGTCACGAGCACGAGGTGGCGGCCGAGTCCGGGCTGGCGCGAATCGTCACCTCGACCCTGTTTCGTCGCACGATCCAGGGCCCGCTGGAGCTGTTCTACGCCGACCTGTACGCGTCGCGCCGGACGGGCTGCCGCGGCCAGCTGGGATTGCCCGGGGCGCGCGATCAACACACCGGGTGCGTCGGCTCCTACCTGATGGAGCACGACCTGTTCGACTTCATGCTCTACTCGCTGCCCGACAACGACACGTACTCGCATCGCAACGGACCGCACGCCCAGGTGACCTCGCTGGCGGCCGCCGATCGTCAGCTGGAGCGGCTGATGCACGCCGCCGGGGGCCCCGACGAGTTTCTGCGCGAGTGCGCGGTGATCGTCTGCTCCGATCACTCGCAGGCGCCGGTCGAGGAGCGGATCAGGCTCGACCTGGCGTTCGAGGACTTCGATGTCGCGCTCCCGAACCAGGCGGCCGGCGCGCCGGCCCAGGTGGCGCTGTGCCCGGCGCAGCGGGCCGCGATGGTGTACGTACTGGACGCCGATCGGGCCGAGGAGACGCTCGCTCGCGCGCGCGCCGCCGCGGCCGAGCTCGAGGGCGTAGACCTGACGCTGTGGCGCGAGGGAGGCGAGGCGGTCGTGGCCAGCAGGCGCGGTGAGCTGCGGTTCGCGCCCGGCGGCGAGTTGAGCGACGCTCGCGGCGAGCGGTGGAGCGTCGAGGGGGACCTGCGGGTGCTGCGGGCCGAGATCCAGGATGGGCGGATCCTGTGCACCGAGTACCCGGACGCGCTGGCGCGGGCCTGGTCGGCGCTGCACTGCGACAACGCGGGCGAGCTGCTGCTGTCGGCTGCGCCCGGCTACGAGTTCGTCGACTGGGGGGGCTCGGCCCACGTCGGCGGAGGGTCGCATGGCTCGCTGCACCGCTCGGACTCGCTGGCGGCGCTGCTGTGGTGCGGCACCGGTCCGGGCAGCCGCGCTGCGCGCGATCAGTGGTCGCTGCGCGATGTGGCGCCGATGGTGCGCGAGCACTTCGGGCTCCCGGGGTCCGCCAAGGTTTAGGATCTGTGCCGGCCGCCGATTAGCGGACTGCCGGCCCCCTACCCTCGCAGCCTCTGTGCCCCCAGAGTCCACGGCTACAGTAGTCCCGATGTCAGATGAGCTGACCTCTGCGGTCACGCTGCCGTTGCGTCACCGCGTGCGCCACGGTGTCCGCAAGCCCGGCAACTGGCTGCAGTTGGTCCGCTTCGGCGCCGTGGGGGCGACCGGTTACGTCGTCAACCTGGTCGTCTTCGCGCTGTGCGTGCACCCGCTCGCGATCGACTACAAGCTCGCCGCCGTGATCTCGTTCGTGGTCTCGGTGCTGAACAACTTCTGGTGGAACCGCCACTGGACTTTCTCCACTCAGCGCGAGGACCACCCCGTGCTGCAGGGCGTCCGGTTCTTTGCGATCTCGCTGGTCGCTTTCGCCTTCAGCTACGCGATCCTGATCTCCCTGGTCGACGGAGCGGGCGCCTCCAAGGTTCTGGCGCAGGCGATCTCGATCGTGTGTGCGACGCCGCTGTCGTTCGTGGGCCAGAAGCTGTGGAGCTTTCGCGGCTGAGGCCGTGCGCCGGGCCGGCCGTCTCGTTGCGCTGGCCGCGCTGATCGGGCTGGCGCTCGCCGCGCCGGCGACGGCCGCGACGGCGCGGACGAGGTCGACCATCCCCCAACCGCTGGTGACCGGCGCGCCGGCGCTGCCGCCGACGCTGGTCAGCTCGCGCGATGCGGTACCCAAGGGCTTCCGCCACACGCCCGCGCAGGTGCTGGCGATCGCGCGCGCCGACCCGCGCGTCAGGGCGGCCCTGCGCGGCCATCCGCACGCGACCCCGTACGAGTACACCCGCGGCGCGCCGAACTGGCAGGTGAGCTGGTTCTCGGACGCCCGCCCGGCCAAGGAGATCCTGCAGGTGTACGTCGACGACGACACCGGTGGCGTGACGCAGGTGTGGGCGGGCTTTCAGATCGCCTGGACGATGGCGCGCGGCTACCCCGGCGCTTTCGGCCGCCAGGTCAACGCGTGGTATGTGTGGATCGGTCTGTGCCTGCTGTTCATGGCGCCGTTCTTGTCGCGCCGGTTGACGCTCGTGCACCTCGACCTGGCGGTACTGCTCGGGTTTTCGATCTCGCTGGCGTTCTTCAACCACGGCATGATCGGGCTGTCGGTGCCGCTCGTGTACCCGTTCCTGATCTATCTGCTGGTCCGGATGCTGCTGCTGGCCAACCGGCGCGGGCTGCCACGCCGGCCGCTGGCGAGCTGGGTCCCCGACCGCTGGCTGGGGGCTGCGGCGATCGGGCTGATGGGGTTCCGAATCGGCCTCAACGTGCTCAATTCCAATGTGATCGACGTGGGCTTTGCGGGCGTGATCGGCGCCGACAAGCTGGTCCACGGCCAGCCTCTGTACGGCGGTTGGCCGAAGGACAACATGTACGGCGACACCTACGGGCCGTTCAGCTACTACGCCTACGTTCCGTTTCGGCTGATCTTCGGCTGGAGCGGCGCCTGGGACTCGCTGCCCGCGGCCCACGCCGCGTCGATCTGCATCGACGTGCTTGCGTTCGTGGGCCTGTTCGTGCTCGGGCGACGGCTGCGCGGCGTGTCCCTCGGCGTTCTGCTGTCCTACTGTTGGGCGGCGTACCCGTTCACCCTGTACGCGCTTGAGTCCAACACCAACGACAGCCTTGTGGCCGTCATGCTGGTCCTGGCGCTGCTGGTGGTGTCGTCCGCGCCCGCGCGCGGGGTGGTGGCGCTGCTCGCCGGGATGACGAAGTTCGCGCCGTTCGCACTGGCGCCCCTGCTGTTGCGCGGCTCGGGCAAGCGCCCGCGCGAGCGCTCCGTGGCCGCGTTCGTGATCGCGTTCGCCGTGGCGGCGTTCGTGGTGATGCTGCCGGTGCTGCTGCACTCGGGCCTGTCGCGCTTCTGGCAGCACTCGATCGTCTACCAGTCTGACCGCGTCACCCCGTTCTCGGTCTGGGGGCTGTGGGGAGGGCTCGGCGTCGTCCAGCACCTGCTGCAGGGGGCGGTGATCGCGCTCGCGCTCGGCGCCGCGTTCCTGCCCGAGCGCCGCGGGCCGGTCGAGGTGGCGGCGCTGTCGGCGGCGATCCTGATCGCGCTGCAGCTGGTCGCCAACTACTGGCTGTATCCGTACGTCGTCTGGTTTTTCCCGATGGTGATCGTGGCGCTGCTGGCCGGGCACCCGACGAGCGTTCAGGCGTCGGTGCGCGAGTGGGTGCGCAGGCCGCCGGAGCCGGTCGCCAGCGGCTCCCCCGGCTGACCCGGTCAAGGGCTCACGAACGAATTACTGCCGTCTGGCCGGCCTGTCGGATCCCTGTCCGCCGCGCTTTACTACAGGAGCGTGAAGTACTCGCGCTGCTCCCAGTCCGAGACGTGGGCGAGGTAGCGCTCGAACTCGGCGCGCTTGAGCGCCGAGTACCAGCCGACGACCGGCTCGGAGAACCCGGCGCGGAGCAGCGAGTCGCCCGCCAGCGCATCGAGCGCCTCGCCGAGCGATCGCGGCAGGCGCGGCGCCCCGACCGCGTAAGGCTCCTCGGTCGGCGGACCCGGATCGAGGTGGCAGTCGACACCGTCGAGGCCGCAGAGGACCTGCGAGGCGACGAACAGGTACGGGTTGGCCGCCGGCTCGCCGCTGCGGTTCTCAAGCCGGGCCCCGCTCCCGCCCGCTCCCCGGATGACCCGCACCATCGCGCCTCGGTTGTCGATACCCCACACGACCCGGTCCGGCGCGAGCGACTCGGGCTGGTAGCGCTTGTAGCCGTTCACCGTGGGGGTGGTGAACACGGCGGCACCCGGGGCGTGGGCCAGCAGTCCCGCCAGATACGAGCCGCCGTCCGCGGACAGGATGCCGTAACCGGGGCCGGATGCCGCGTCGCCGACCGGCGGAGCGAACACGCTGTGGCCGCTGTTGAGGTCACGCAGCGACTGGTGCAGATGCCACCCGGTCGACGCGCTCTGCGCGCCCGCGGGGCGGGACATGAACGTCGCGTGGTAGCCGGCGCGCCGGCAGATCTGCCGGATCGCCGCGCGACACAGGATCGCCTCATCGGCGGCCGCCAGGGCGTCGCGAGCACCGAGCGTCACCTCGAGCTGGCTGGGGCCGAACTCGCGCTCGATCGAGCAGAGCGGGAGATCAAGCCGGGTCAGGCCGTCGTGGAGCGCCGCGACCAGTCCATCGAGCTCGTCGAGGCCGTCGTCGTGCAGCAGCTGCGTGCCTCGGGTGGTCAGGGCGCCCGGCTCGCCGCCTCTGAACACGTGAAACTCGAGCTCGATTCCGACCGTCAGCCCATAGCCTCGCGCCCGCAGATCCTCAAGCACGCGGCAGAGGATCGAGCGCGTGCAGAACGGGACGCGCTCGCCGTTGGGGAAGCACAGGTCCGACAGCAACACCGCACCGCCTGGAGACCAGGGCAACGGGCGAAAAGTCACGGGGTCGGGGACGAGCACGACATCGCCGGCACCGGTCAGGCCGCCGACGCCGAGCCCCATGTCGGCCGAGAAGACCGGGAACGCCGACCGGCCCGAGGTGTCCTTGAGCAACAGCGAGGACGGTGCCCGAATGCCGTCCCGCAGCGCGCCTGCGAGCCCGTCGCGCGAGAGTGTCTTTGAACGCAGGAGCCCATGCTGATCGGCGAAGGCGACACGGACCCGTTCGATCCCGAGCTCGTCGATCACGCGCCGCAGCTGCGCGGCGGCCGCATACTGCTCCTCACCCCATAGCGCGTGCTGCTCGATGAACCCGCCGCGGTGGGCGGCGAGCAGCGCGCGCGCCCCCGGCCCGTCGCCGCCCTGCGCTACAGGGCGCTCGTCAGCCGTCCGCACCCAGGGTCACCTCCGCCCCAGAGTGCCCTGCATTCGCCCCGGAGGGGCCCGTCGCACCGCGACCGGCCCACGGTGAGGCCGACCGGCGCTCGGTCTCGCGCTCCAGCCAGTGCTGCTCCCAGCCGGCGGTCGAGGCGATCGTGTCGACCGCCGGCGGTCCCGTCAGCGACCGAGCGGCCTCCTCGTCGCGCGGGAGTCCGGGCGTCGGCTGGCCGGCGGCAAAGCCGGCGATCGCCCGCAGGAGCAGCCGTCGATTTGCCGTCACGGCGCGATCCGATATGCCAAGCCGCTCCACGGTCCGGTCCTGGATCGGGCCCATGCTCTCCACCGCCCACTGGTCATGGACGTTGATATCGAGCCCCATCCCGGTGTAGGTCGTGTCCCGCTGCTCGATCGGGTCAAACCCCCAGTTGTTCGAGCGGTTGCGCAACGGGCGATAGTCAGGCAGGCTGACGCCCTTCAGCCGCTGCTCCAGCAGCTTCTGCTTGTCGGTCTGGTGCTTGAAGTCATACAGGATCATGTACCAGTAGTGGTGCTCGTCGTCGATCGGCACGTGCCACTGGCAGAACGCCTGGTCGTTGCCGAACGGGACGACGAACGCGTTCGGGAACATCAGGTTGGTGACGCGGACGTGCTTTACGTCGTCGGTCAGCTGGCGGATCGCGAACACGCGCAGCCCGTGATCTGCATCCTCGACCTCGATATCCGGCCGATACACATCCCCGACCAGCTTCGACAGCCTCCGGCCCGTCCCGGCGACCTCCTCGCCGAACTGCTGGCCGTAGCTCTCCCGCGGATCCTCGCCCACGAACCGATGCAGGAACGAGACGTGGCTGGGGTCGATCCCACCCTCGACCCCCTGAAGCCAGTTGCACTCCCACAGCCCCTTGAATGCGAACGTATGCTCGCCGGGGGCGATGAAGCAGTCATAGGATGGAAACGGAGGGGGATCGCCACCCCCGAGGTAGGCAAAGATGATCCCGTTGCGCTCCGCGCAGGGGTAGCTCGGGATCCGGACCTTCGAGGCAAACCGGCTGTGCGGCGGCTCGGCCGGCTGCTCCAGACAGCGGCCGCCAGGGCCGTACAGCCAGCCGTGGTAGAGGCAGCGCAGACCCTCCTTTTCAAGCCGTCCGTAGGCGAGGTCTGCGCCACGGTGCGCGCAGAAGCGGCCGACCAGCCCCCAGCCCGCATCGCGGCGGAACAGCACGAGATCCTCGCCCAGCAGCCGCACCGGCTTCACCGGGCGGGTCTCGTCAAGCTCGGAGACGAGCGCCGCGGGCTGCCAGTACGCGCGCAGCAGGCGGCCAAGCGGCGTGCCCGGCCCGCTGCGGGTCACCAGTTCGTTGTCGGCCTGCGACAGCATCCGCGAGCGATCTTATCCCTGAGGGCTCTCATCTCTCACGGTCACGGGGACTAGCGCCGGCGAACGAACCTCGCAGCGAGCTTGACGATCGTCTGGATCACGCCCTCTCTGAAGCCGAGGAAGATCGCCACGACGAAGAGGCCGTAGAGCAGCTCGCGAAGCTGACCGCTGTTGGTCAGCGAGTAATCCACGAACGCGAACACGGTCGCGCCGATCGCCGGACCCAGCAGCGTGCCGAGACCGCCGAATGCAGCGAGCACGAGCACGGTCACATCGATCTCGTTGAAGGCGAAGATCGGCGGGCTGAGGAACCCGTCGCTGTAGGCATACAGAGCGCCGGTCAGGCCGATCATCGCGGACCCGATGACGGCCGCGTAGACCCGGTAGCGAGCGACATCGACGCCCGCCAGCGCGGCGGCCGTCTCGTCATCGCGCAGAGCCCGGAACGCCCATCCGACGTGCGAGCGCTGGAGCAGACGGAACACGATCAGAAACGCGACCACCGCCGCCCCGAACAGGTAGAAGCCGCCGACGCGGTTGTCGGCGAGCTTGACGGCGGCGGCGGTCACCTCGACGCCAGTGGATCCGCCGGTGAGGCTCTCCGCGCCCGAGAGCAGATCCTGGAAGGCGAGCGAGAACGCCAGCGTGACGATCCCGGTGAAGATCAGGCCGAGCGAGCGGCGGACCGAGATCCAGCTCATCACGCCCCCGACGGCCGCCGCCAGCAGCGTGCCGAGCACGACCGCGGCCCAGATCGGCAGCGAGACGCGGTTGGCGAGGATCCCCGCCGCATAGCCGCCGCAGCCGGCCAGGGCGCCGACGCAGAGAAACAATTGGTTCGTGGCCCCGAAGATCAGGTTGAAACCGATCGCGTAGGCGGCGAACTCCAGCGCGGTGACCGCGAGTCCCGTCGTGTACTCAGACCCCCCGAACCACACCTGCGGCAGGATCGCGATGATCACCGCGCACGCAAGAACAGGCAGGAACGGCCGCGCGCACGGATCGACGGTGACGGCGGCCGGCCGCATGCGAAGGCTCGGCGTCACCCGGCTCATCGTGAGAGCGCCCCAAGCAGGCCGCGCGGTCGGACCAGAATCGTGAGGACCGCGATCCCCAAGAGGATGATGCTCGTGATGTAGTGGCCGATGTAGAAGGCGCTGACGCTGTCGACGATCCCGAGCAGCACGCCGGCCAAGAATGCGCCCGCCACGCTGCCGAGCCCGCCCACGACGGTCACGATCAGCGCGAAGACCGTCAGGTTGAATCCGGCGGTGACGCTCACCGGCCCGGTCATCGACTGGGTCACCGCGACCAGCCCCGCCAGGCCGCCGCTGACCGCGAAGATCACATTACGAACGAGCGCAGGGTTGATCCCCACCAGCCGCGCGCCGATCTCGTCCTGGATCACAGACCGCACGGCGCGTCCGAATACGGTGGCGCCGAAGAAGACCAACAGCGCCGCGGCAACCGCCAGCGTGATCACGGACGCCCAGACGCTGCCGGCGGCCATCGGCACGCCGAGAATCTGGATCGGCTTGCCGGCGATGTCGATGCTGAGCGCGCCGAGGGGGTCTCGCCAGGTGAGCACGCCCTCGATCACGAATGCCAGCCCCAGCGTCAGCAGCAGGCCCAGGAGCACCTTGTGCCCGCCACGTTGCCGGTAGACCGCCTGCAGCACTGTGAGATCAAGCAGGATGCCGGTGCCCACTGCGCAGAGCACTCCGATCACGGCCGACAGCACCGTTCCCACCCCCGCGGCCATCAACTCCGCGACGATGATCGCCGCCAGCACCACGATCTCGCCGTACGCGAGGTTCAGCACGTCCCCAAGGCCGTAGACCAGGGTCATGCCGACGCCCAGCAGCCCGAACCCGAGCCCAAGCACGATCCCGTCGAGGATGACCGCCTTCATGCGACGCCCAGGTACGCTCGTCGAACCTCGGGGTTCTGGTCCAGCTCGTGCGGAGTCCCCTGCAAGGAGATGCGCCCGTTGTCGAGCACGTAACCGCGGTCGGCCACCGACAGGGCGAGCGGAACCTGCTGCTCTGCGACGAGCAGGGTCATGCCCCGCCCCTTGAGGCCCTCGAGCGCCCCAAAGACGTCCTTGGCGACCTTCGGGGCAAGGCCGGTCGTGGGTTCGTCGAGCATCAGCAGTTGCGGGCGCGACATCAGCGCGCGGCCGATCGCGAGCATCTGCTGCTGCCCTCCGCTGAACGTTCCCGCCGACTGCTGCAGACGCTCCTTCAAGACCGGGAACACGTCGAGCACCAGCTGCAGGGTCCCCCGGTCCGGCCTGCGCGGATAGGCGCCGAGCGCCAGGTTCGTCTTTGCCGTCATCGCCGGGAACAGATGCCGCTCGGCCGGGACGTAGGCGATCCCCGCGCGCGCGATGCGGTGGGCGGACCACCGCGTCACGTCCCTGCCGTCGAGGGTCACGCGGCCCTGCATCGGCGACAGCAGTCCGGCGATCGCACGAAAGATGGTCGTCTTGCCGGCGCCGTTGGAGCCGATGATCGCGACCGCCTCGCCCTTGCGGACTTCGAAGTCGATGCCGTCGACGACCCGCTGACCGAGATATCCGGCCGCGAGCTGGGACACCTCAAGCAACGTGCGCCTCGCCGAGGTAGGCGTCGATCACCTCGGGGTGGCGCATCACGTCCTGTGGCGGGCCCTCGGTCAGCAGCCGCCCGAAGTTGAGGACCATCGCCCGCTCGGCAAGTTGCATGACCGCGCTCATCACGTGCTCGACCCACATGATCGTCGTCCCGAGCGTGTCGCGTACGCTTCGCACCAGCGTCACCGACGCGGCAAGCTCGGATTCGTTGAGGCCCGCCATCACCTCGTCGAGCAGCAGCAGGCGAGGCTTGCCGGCCAGCGCCTTGGCGAGCTCGAGGAAACGCTGCTGATGGAGGTTGAGGCTCGAGACGGGCTGATCTGCCCGGTCCTGGAGCCCGACGAAGGTCAGGGACTCAGCCGCCCGCTGCCTGGCCTCGCGTTCGGCGACCACGCCGCCGCCGCCGAACATCGCGCCGAGGGTCGCGTTCTCAAGCGCCGTCATCGACGGCAGGGTGCGCGGCGTCTGCATGACGATCGCGATGCCCCGGTGGCGGACCCGGTGCGTGGCGAGACTATCGACCGGCCGGCCATCGAGCGAGACCGTCCCCGACGTCGGGTGCTCCAGGCCCGCGATGATCTTCAACAGCGTGCTTTTACCGGCGCCGTTGGGGCCGACGACGGCGACGATCTCGCCGGCGTCGATTCCGAACGTGACTCCGTCGACGGCCGGAACCCCCCCGAAGTGCTTCGTCAGAGCCTCGACCTGGAGCAGCGCCACCGTTGCGTCGTTACGGCCGGAGCGGGGTCAGCGTAGAGGAGATGAACAGCTGCTTGGGGAACCAGGTTCCGGCCGTGTTGAGCCCCGCCGGCGCGGGTCCGTTGCCCAACTCGTCGATCGCCAGCTTGGCGTCGGCCAGTTCGCCCCATGACGTCCACTTCAGTGGGTAAGTGAATCCGGGGATCGTGAAGCTGTGGGCGTGCAGGTAGGCGGCGACCTTCGCCGGGTCGGCGCCGACGGCGTCGATCGCGTCTGCGAGCACGTGGACGGTGGCGTAGCCGGCGAGTGCGTCATCCTCGAAGAACCCGTCCTTGGGAAACGCCTTGAGGAACTTGCGGGCCAGGCTCTGGTAGCCCGGAGCGTTGACGTTCATGCACTTGAAGTCCAGGTAGTGGCCGCCGAACGCCGGCTTACCGACGGACTTGGCGATCAGCGAGAACGGGAAGTCCGGGCCGGTCACCGGGACGTTTATGCCGAGCTGGGCCGACTGGGCGATGATCGGTGGAGTCCCCGGCGGGTGGCCGGTCGCGACGATCATCTGCGGCTTGAAGCCGCTCAGGCCGCGCAGGTAGGTGGTGAAGTCGGTCGTGTCGACCGGGGCGACCTCGACCTTCAGCTTCATGCCGGGCTCCGCGGCGACCGCGGTCTGGAGCCCCGCCTGGATCGCGTGGCCCCACGCATAGTCGGCGATGATCGCGCCGATCCTGGTCATCCCGAGCTTGTGGGCGTACTGGATGAACGGACCGACGGCCTCCTGCCCGGCAGGCAGGCAGGTGCGGAACGTGTAGCGGCTGTTCAGGGTGAGGATCGCGCTCGAGCCGGCCTTCTCCATGAAGGTGGGGATGTGGGACGACTCCGCGAGGCGCGCCACCGCGACCCCGACGTCGCTGTCGATCACGCCACCGACCGCGAGGACGCGATCCTGCTCGGTCAGCTGCCTGAAGCCCTGGATGCCGCTGGCGGGCGACGACTGGTCGTCGGCCACGAACAGCTGTAGCTTGCGCCCCTTGACGCCGCCGCTCGCGTTGATCTCGTTCACGGCGAACTGCATCCCGTCGCGTACCTGAAGGCCCCACGGCGTGAACGCTCCAGTCAGCGACGTCAGGGCGCCGATCGCAATCGACCCCTTCGTGCTCGCCGCGGGAGCTGACGAGCTCGCCGGCTTCGCCGAACTCTGAGAACTGCTGTTCGACGAACTCGAGTTGCCGCATCCTGCGATGACAAGCGCCGCCACGCTCAGAGCAGCGGCCCTCGACCAACGCCTCATCTGCAGTCTCCTATCCACTCGCGCGCAGACACTCCTGATCCCTCCTGAGAGGGCGCGAAGTCTATCCCACCCCGTGTTTTCTGCGAGTTACGCGCCGTGATCAAACGCCGGGCCACCCGTCCCATACCTCCGAGAGGTCGTCACCGTACTTGGCCGAGCTTGATCGGTATCGGGCCTAGCCCGCGGCCGGCAGCAGCAGCTGTTGGATCGAGGCGGCCTTGCACGACTGCTCCGCGGTGGTGATCAGCACCGCGTTCAGCCACGGATCCTCGTCGGAGGTCTCAAACCGGACCGGCATCCTGGTCGCCATCGCTTCGATCGCCAGCTCGCGCCTGACGCCGATCACGCCGCCGCGGGGACCGGTCATGCCGACATCGGTTATGTAGGCGGTGCCGCCGGGGAGGATTCGCGCGTCGGCGGTGGGGACATGGGTGTGCGTGCCCAGCACCGCGGTCACGCGCCCGTCGAGGTGCCAGCCCATCGCGACCTTCTCGCTCGTCGCCTCGGCATGCATGTCGACCAGGATCTGGTCGGCGCGCCCGCGCAGCGCGTGCAGCGCCGCGTCGGCCTCCGCGAACGCCGGGCGCCCCGCGTCCATGAACAGGTTGCCCGACAGCGACAGCACCCCCAGCGACACGCCGTTGCGCGCGACCACGCACCAGCCGTGGCCGGGCTGGCTGCGCAGGAAGTTCGCCGGGCGCAGGATCTCGTCGCGCTCGTCCAGGTAGGCGTAGATCTCGCGCTGGCGGTAGGTGTGGTTGCCGAGCGTGATCACGTCCACGCCCGCCTCGAACAACTGCTCGGCCAGCTTGGGAGTGATCCCGACGCCGCCGGCCACGTTCTCGCCGTTGGCGACCACGAAGTCCGGCGCGTGGCGCTCGCGCAACTGCGGCAGCAGGCCGAGCAGCGTGCGCTTGCCCAGCCCCCCGACGATGTCGCCGGCGAACAGGATCTTGACCGACTTGTCCATCGCCGCGCCCATACTGTCACGCCATGGGGCCGTGACAGAACAATTTGACGGTCTGGTGCACTCGTCTCGCGGCGCCAGTCGCCACCCGCTCGCTCGCCATAGCGCTGCTATGGCTGCGCTCGCATGCGGCGCCCGGCATCCACGAGCCGAGCACCCCATCCCATCAACTTGTACTGTCACGGCCCCTATGCGACCCTGGGCCCGACCGCGCGAGGCGCCGCCGCCCGCGCCGGAGAGGGAGCCGAGCGAGCAGGCGGTGCAGGCGGCCGGTCCGCCGCAAGGCGGTGGCGCGCACTCCGCCGCGGGGGCGCCCGCGTCGTACGCTACGCCAGGCGCTCCGCCGCCGGCCACCCCGGTGGTCGTGCCGCGCTGGGTGCAGATGGTGCTGCTGCCGATCGCGCTGCTCGCCCTCTGGGCGCTGGCCCGCGCCGCGGGCTCGGTGCTGCTGATTCTGATCGCTGCCGCCGTGATCGCGTTGATCCTGACCCCGCCGGTGCGGCTGCTGGAGCGATGGCTGCCGCGCGGCCTGTCGATCCTGATCGTGTACTTGCTCGCATTCGTGCTGCTGGCCGCGATCGCGGCGCTGCTGGCGGCTCCGGTCGCCTCCCAGGTCTCCGACCTGCAGCACAACTTCCCAGAGATCGTCAGGCACGCCAATCGCCAGCTCGAGAACCTCCAGAACTGGCTGCTGAGCCACGGAATCCGGATCCACATCCGCCATCAGGGCCAGACCGCGCTGCAGACGCTGCAGGCCGACGTGCTCAAGCGCTCGGGCGACATCGTCTCGTTCTCGCGCGATCTGCTGTCCGGTGTGGTCACGATCGGCTTTGACCTGATCGTGACGCTGGTGCTGTCGATCTACCTGCTCGTCTATGGGCGCGAGGTCGGCGCGCTCGCGCGGGCCGTGATGCCGCCGGGCGATGGCAGCCCCGACGACGACTACCCCCGCCTGGTCCAGCAGGCGGTGTCCGGCTACGTCCGCGGTCAGCTTCTGTTCAGCCTCGTGATGGGCGCCTCCGCCGGGGTCTCGCTGGAGATCCTCGGTTTGCTCGGGGTGTTCCCGGCCGGCAGCCAGTACGCGGTCTTCTTCGGCGCCTTCTATGGCCTGATGGAGTTCGTGCCCTACATCGGGCCGATCATCGGCCCCGCTCCGGCGGTGCTGGTGGGGCTGTTCGAGAGCCCGCTGACGGCGGTCTGGCTGGTGGCGCTGTTCATCGCCCTGCAGCAGCTCGAGGGGCACGTGGTCGCCCCCCAGGTGTTCCGGATCTCGCTGCGGATCAACCCGGTGTTGATCATCCTGGCGCTGCTGATCGGCTACCAGCTGTACGGCGTCGCGGGCGCGCTGGTGGCGCTGCCGGTGATCTCGGTGCTGCGCCAGACGGTCGTCTACCTGCGCCGTCACCTGGTGCTCGAGCCATGGGCCAGGCGCGGTGTCGGTCTGGCCCTCCTGGGTCCCGAGCCCGACCGATGTCCGGACTGTGGCACGGCGGCCGGCCCCGGCGACGCCCACTGCCGCGCCTGCGGCGCGTCGCTGGAGCTCAGGGTCAGCGTGACCGAATAGCCTGCGCCCGTGCCGACCGCCCCGCCCCGGCTCCCGGTCCGACCGCTGACGGCCCGCTCGCTGAGCAAGCGCTTCGGTGCTCGCATCGCGCTGCGGGAGCTGAGCTTCGAGCTTGCGCCGGGCGAGCTGGCGGGCGTGATCGGCCCCAACGGCGCCGGCAAGACGACGCTGTTGTCGATCCTCGCCGGCGTGCTCGCGCCCGACGGTGGCGAGCTCAGCCACGAGGGGCGCGAGGCGGGCTGGGTGCCCCAGCAGCCGGCGCTGTACGGCAAGCTGTCGGTGGCGGAGAACCTGCGCCTGTTCGCCCGCCTGGAGCGGCTCGCCGACCCCGAGGCCGCAGTCGCGCGGATGCTCGAGCAGACGGGACTGAGCGACCGTGCGCATGACGAGGTCGCGCGGCTGTCGGGCGGCAACCGCCAGCGCGTCAACATCGCGATCGGCCTGCTCTCAGAGCCCGCCCTGCTGCTGCTCGACGAGCCCTCGGCCTCGCTTGATCCGCGCCAGCGCGAGCGACTGTGGGAGTTCATCTCCGATCTTGCGGCGCGCGGCACCACGGTCGTGTTCTCGACCCACAACGTCGCCGAGGTCGAGCGTTACGCGCGCCGGGTGCTGCTGCTGGCCGACGGGGAACTGCTGTTCGCCGGTACCGCCTCCGAGCTGCAGCGCGCGGTCGGCGGCGACGGCGTGCACGCCGATCTGGAGGCGGCCCTGCTGGCATTTCTGCACCGGCACGGGCACTGACCGATGCGCTGGCTGCTGGTCAAGGACCTCCAGATCCTGCGCCGTTCGCCGCTGATGGTGACGCTGCTGGTGGTCTATCCGATCGTTATCTCGCTGATGATCGGCTTCGCCCTGTCCAGCCCGCCGGGCAAGCCGAAGGTCGCGTTCTTTGACCAAGTGGCGCCGGGTGCGGCGGTGGTGCATTTCGGCAGCCAGCGCCTGAACGTGGGCGCCTACGCGTCGGACCTGCTGCGCTCGGTGACCCCGATCAGGGTGCATTCGCGTGCCGCCGCGATCGCCGCTGTGCGCGACGGCCGGGCGCTGGCGGCGGTGATCATCCCGGCCTCGCTGCCTGCGCAGATCCAGAGCTTGATCACGGAGGGGGTCGGCAGTCCCACGATCCAGCTGTATCTCAACACGAAGGATCCGCTGGACCGCCAGTTCGTCGACCAGGCGATCACCTCGCGCCTGACCGCGGTCGAACAGGACGTGTCCAAGCAGGTGCTGCGGGTTGCGATCACCGATCTGCAGCAGGTCCTCAACGGTGGCAAAGTCCAGATCCTCGGCCAGAGCGTGCCGCTGCTAGGCCTGCGCGATGCCCGCACGATCGTGTCCGGGACGCTCGCGTCACTGCCGGCCGGCTCATCGCTGCGCCCGGCGCTACGCCAGGTGATCCAGTTCGCGTCGCTGGCGATCGAGGGGCTTGGGTTCGCAAGCCCGGTGCTGGGCTCGATCGGCAACCCGTTGACCGTGCAGCGAACGCAGCTGGCGGGCGCGACCACGCCGACTGCGGCCTACGCGGCCGCGATCGCGGTGGTGGTGTCGCTGATGTTCGTGACGATGCTGCTGGCGGCCGGGATGCTCGCCGTCGAGCGCTCCGAGAACGCGTATCCGCGGCTCGTGCGCGGGCTCGTCTCGCCCGGTCGGCTGCTGGGCGAGAAGGTCGTCCTGGCGGGAGGCTGCGCCGCGATCGTGGCGCTGGCGATGGCCGCCGGCCTGTCGGCGTTCGTGCACCTGGAGTGGGGGCGGTTCGAGCTGTGGATGGCTGCGGTGGCGTTGGCGGGGCTGGCGTTCGGGGCGCTCGGGGTCGCGATCGGGGCGCTCGCGAGGGAGGTGAGCGCCGCCTCGCTGATGGCGTTCCTGGTGTCGCTGCCGGTCGCGTTCGTGGCGCTGGTGCCGGCGACCGCGGTGTCGGGCGCGCTGCACACCGTGCTTGATGTGATCGCGTTCGTGTTCCCGTTCCGCGCAGGTCTGCAGGCGGCGTCGAGCGCGTTCAGCGGCGCCGGGCCGTCGTTGGCGCTGGCGCTGGCGCACCTGGCCGTGCTGGCGGCTGCGTTCGGAGCGCTGGCGCGGCTGGCGATGGGGCGCTTCGCGGCGCGCTGAGCGGAGGCCGTGATGAAAAATGTGGAAATGGGCCGCACTTTTCGTCCCACCCCCCAGCGCGGCGGTTGGCGCGAACGTCAGCGCTGGCCGACGGCGCGCATGAACCCGAGCATGCACAGCGCGCAGACGATGAACGCGATGATCGGCAGCGTTGCGCCGATCACGCCGACGATCGCCAGCGCCAGGCTGACGACGCCCACGGCGCCAGCTGTGCCGCCGACCTTGACCATCCGGTAGGCGCGCTGCTCGCGCACCCGCCGCGGGGTGTAGCCGCCGCGTCGGTCCAGGTTGCTCATCGCCGCGCAAGCGTAGTACACGCGCGGTAGCGTTCCCAACGATGAGTGAGACCTGGCTGCTGCGCTACACCTACGTGCCCGACATTGTCGAGCGCCGTGGTCCGCACCGCGAGGCCCATCTGGCGGCGATCGCCGCCGAGCAGGCGGCCGGCAGGGTGAGTCTGGCAGGAGCGCTCGGCGATCCGCCGAGCGGCGGCGCGATCGCGTTCACCGGGGTCGGACGCGAGCACGTGCAGCGGTTCGCCGCGGCCGATCCGTACGTCCGCGCCGGGCTGGTGACCGAGCAGCGGATCGAGCCCTGGACGCTGGTCGGCGGATCCGGCGACCGGGGTGCGTAACCGGACTATGTGTCCGGTTTCTGCACCCGGTGACGTGAACGGATGACGCCAGGCGTGACCGCCACCGCCACCGCCGGCGGCCGGACCGGCGGACACGTGGTCGCCGACAGCCTGACGGCGCTCGGCGCGCGGGCCGCGTTCGGCGCCCCCGGCGTTCAGGCACTGGCGATCTGGGAGGGGGTGCGCCGCGCCCCAGTCGATGTCTACGAGGCGCGCACCGAGCTGTGCGCCGCGTTCGCGGCCGATGGCTATGCGCGCAGCGGCGGCCGTCCCGCGGTGCTGCTGCTGTCGACCGGGCCGGGGGGGCTGAACTCGCTGACGGGGCTGATGGAGGCGGCCAGCTCGCACGTGCCGGTGGTCGCTGTCTGCACTCAGGTCCCGTCCGAGCTGATCGGCCGCCGCGGGTATCTGCAGCTGCGCGACCAGCTCGCCTGCTTTGAGCCGGTCGTCAAGCACGCGGCGCGGGCACCGAGCGTCGAATCGATCCCGGCGGTGCTGGCGCGTGCCTGGCGGGTGGCGACGACGCCGCCCGCGGGGCCCGTGTTCGTCGAGCTCCCGGTTGACCTGTTGCGGGCGCCGG
>JBOGYE010000059.1:0-11601 GCA_050696635.1 Solirubrobacteraceae bacterium
CGGGCAGCTCGTCGAAGATCGAGGCGACGATCGCGGTGGCGCCACCGCTGCGCGCCCGGGCGACGGCGGCTGAGGAGATGTCGACGCCGAGTGCGAACACGCCGCGGCGGGCGAGGGCGTGCAGGTGGCGGCCGGGCCCGCAGCCGACATCGAGCACGGGGCCGCCGACGCGCCGCAGGATGCGCTCGTCGACGGCGTCAGCCGGATCCAGCCAGCGCTGGATGGGCAGCGCCTGGATGCTGCCGTCGTGCCGGCGTGCGGCCAGGAAGCCGTCCGGGATCGGCGCGCTGCGGGCGCTGGTCAGCAGGTCGGCGTAAAGCGCAAGGGGCTCGGTCATCGTCGCCCGCCCAGCGCCTCCACGGCGCGCCCGAAGCGTGTGCCGGGCGCCAGGGCGGCCACCGCCCGAGCGTCGGCCTCGGTGTCGACGTCGCGCAGCGGCGACTGCTCGTAGAGCGTCAGTCCGAGGCTGCGCAGGCGCGACCGCTGGTGTCGCAGAGTGTCGCGGGTGCTCATCGGCACGCCGGCGAACACCTCGGGGTCAGGGCGCCGCAGGCCGATGCTCCAGTAGCCGCCGTCGTGCGCCGGTCCCAGCACCGCGTCGTGGCTGCTCAGCGCGGTCAACCCGTCGATCAGCAGGCTGGGCGTGAGCTGCGGCGTGTCCATGCCGACCAGCAGCGCGGGACCCGCGATCGCCGCGAAGGCGTGCCCGAGGCGCTCCGCGAGCCCGTCGCCTCGCTGCGCGATCACCTCGATGCCAGGGCGACGCCAGCGGCCGGCCGCCCCGTCGAGCACGAGAACCCTGCGTGCGGCCGGCGTCGCGGCGACCACGTCGAGCGTGTCCGCCAGTGCCGCGACCGCCAGCTGCGCTGCCTGGTCGGGGGACAGGGGCGGGCACAGCCGGGTTTTGACGTATCCGGGCCGCGGATCCTTGGCGATCACCATGACAGCGGGCTGGGCGCTCATCGCAGCGCCGCCCCGGCGAATTCGAGCATCCCGGCGGCGAACTGTACCCGGGCTCGGAAGCCGAGCGTGGCCGCCGCCCGCTCGGCGGAGGCGAACACGTGGCGGACGTCGCCGAGCCGGAACTGGCCGGTGACCACAGGTGATGGCGCGTGCCCGGCCTGCGCCGCGGCCAGCGCCCGTGCCATGTCGAGCACGCTGCGCGGCCGGCCGCTGGCGACGTTGAAGGCGTGCAGCGCCCCGGGCTCGAGCTCGGGTCCCGTCAGGGCGACATGGTTGGCGCGTGCGACATCGCGGACGTGCACGAAGTCGCGCCGCTGACCTCCATCCTCGAACACCCGCGGCGCCTCGCCGCGCGCCAGCGCGCTGGCGAAGATCGAGGCGACGCCGGCATAGGGCGTGTCCCGCGGCATCCGCGGCCCGTACACGTTGTGGTAGCGCAGCGCGATCACGCCGGCCGACGACTCCCGCGCAAAGGCTGCGCACAGGTGCTCCTGGTGGAGCTTGGTCGCCGAGTAGACGCTGCGCGGGTCGGGCGGCGCGTCCTCGGGCACCGGGCTCGGCGTCAGCGCGCTCGCGCAAAGGCGGCAGCGGGGTTCGAAGTCTCCCGCCCGCAGGTCGGAGACCGCCCGTGGGGCAGGAGCGACGAGTCCGTGATCAGGGCACGTGTAGCGCCCCTCGCCGTAGACGACCATGCTCGAGGCGAGCACGAGCCGGCCGGTGAAGCGCCGGGCGCGCAGCGCGGCCAGCAGCCGCGCCGTGCCCAGGTCGTTGTGGCTCACGTAGTCGGGCACGTCGCCGAAGTCCGTGCCCAGCCCGACCATTGCCGCCTGGTGCGAGACGGCGTCGACGCCGTGCACGGCGGTGGCCAGCGCGGCCGGGTCGGCGAGGTCCGCCACCAGGTACTCGGCGCCTGGGTTCAGGTAGTCGGGCTGGGCGCGATGGGCGATGGGAAGCAGCGCATCGAGCACCCTGACGTCGTGGCCGCCGTCCACAAGGAGGTCGACGAGGTGGGATCCGATGAACCCGGCGCCGCCGGTGACGAGGATTCGCATGGCGCGCCAAGCTACGCCAGATTGCGACCCGCGGAGGCGATTCTGCGGCGGAGTTCTCCGTTTCGTAAGAAGCGCGCGGTTTGCTTTGGAGCGTGATCGACGTGATCCTCCCGGTGCTCGACGAGGCCGATGCGATCCCCGGCGTGCTCGGCGACTTCCCTGCCGGATTTCGTCCGTTGGTCGTCGACAACGGCTCCGTCGACGGCTCGGCCCAGCGGGCCCGTGAGTGCGGCGCGGAGGTGGTCAGCGAGCCCCGACGCGGATTCGGAGCGGCCTGCTGGGCCGGGCTGCGCGCCGCCCGCGGCGAGCTGGTGTGTTTCATGGACTGCGATGGGTCGTTTGACCCCGCGCAGCTTGTGCGCGTCAGCGAGCCGGTGGCCGGCGGCAGCCTGGACCTGTGTCTGGGGGCGCGCCGGGCGCAGGCTGGGGCCTGGCCGCTGCACGCTCGCGTTGCCAACCGCGCGCTGGCGCTCGAGCTGTGGCGGCGCACGGGCCTGCGCCTGAGCGACATCGGCCCGATGCGCTGCGCCCGGCGCGACGCGCTGCTTCGGCTGGGGTTGCGTGACCGTCGCTTCGGCTGGCCGTTGGAGATGGTCGTCCTGGCCGTACGCGCCGGCTGGCGGGTCGGCGAGGTGCCGGTCGTCTACCGGCCGCGGGCGGGCGGGCGCTCCAAGGTGACCGGCACCGTGGGCGGGACGCTGCGGACGGCGCGGGACATGCATGCCGTGCTCAGGGAGGGTTGATGGCGCCACGCAGGCCGCCCGCGAGCCGGCCGCCCGGGCCGTTTGCCGCCGGCCTCTGGAGCAGTCCGCTGCGCAGCGCGTGGCTCCGCGGTCCGGGAGCCCGAGGCAGACGTGGACGACGGCTTTCACCCGTTCCGACACGCTTGCCGTGGCGGCCGTCGCCACGCCCGAGCTGATCGAGCTCGAACCCGCCACAGCCCGGATAGTCAGGACCGACGCCGAGCCGCCGGGCCATGTCGAGCTCTACGCCCTCCTCGGCGCAAACGACGGCCGCCCGGTCAGCTACGCGACCAGCGCGCGGCCAGAGTTCGTCGAGGACCTCCTGCGCCGTCTCCTGAGCGCGTCTTATGGACGCGATGTCTGGGTCGATCGGGAGCGGGTGCCGGGTGCGGGATGAACGCGGAGGTAGAGCAGCGTCGGGGCGGTGCGCACGTCGGTTAGGGGGTAGAGTCTCGATGGGGTTATGGGCTTGGGCTGCAGGCGGAAGTCGCGCGTCAGCTCGCTGCCGAGGATGTGCTTGTCGAAGGTGCCGTCGAGCACGACGGCTTGAACGTGGTTGGCGTTGAGCGCGTCGCGGAGCGAGGCGTGGAGCGTGCGTGCACCCCGCGTCGCGGCGGAGCGCAGCACGTCGCCGATCGCTTCTTCTTGGGCGAAGGTGCCCTTCCCGGCGAGGGTCGCATACCAGGGGTGGCGCAGAACGATCACGGGTCCTGGCAGGGTGCGCAGGCGAGCGATCAGCTGGTTTCCCGCGGCGCGGTTGGCGGCGGTCGGGATCTGCGCGTCGATCGGATACGCGAGCAGGCCGAGTTGCAAGAGAACCGCGGCGGCCAGCAGCGGTGCCGCGATCCGGCCGTGTCGCCCGTCGAGCAGACGGGCGTAGCTCAGCCCTGCGGCTAGTGCGATCGCCGCGTACGCTGGCATCAGCACGTTGGCGTAGCCACCGGTGTGCAGGCGAGACACCCATGCCGAGCCGATCAGCCCCAGCGCCGCCGCCGCGTAGTACGGCGCCGGGGACCGAGGCGCGGGGCCAGTCTTGCGGCGCGCTGCCAGCGTCACACCGCCGGCGATCACCAAAATCACGAGCGGCCATTGGCGGTGCAGGATGTCGTTGACCCAGAAGCCGATCCATTCCTGGTGGGCCCATGCCTGCCCGGCCAGCTCGCTGAGGACGTAGTAGCGATACCAGCCATCGGTCGCGGCATCGAGCAACGCCGTCGAGGCGAGCAGCAAGACGAGCAGCGTCAGCAGCGCGGGGATGCCGACGCGGCGACGGGTGACGGCGAGCCAGACCAGCGCAGGAGCCAGCGCGAACAGTGCGGTCTGCTTGGTGAAGAAGGCGAGAAACGCCAGCATCCCGAGCGCTACCCCGCCACCCCATCCACGGGCCCACCGCCCCCAGGCGAGCGCGAGCAGGGTGATCGCCAAGAACAGCGAGTCGACGCGCCCCGTGTCAAACCAGGCGCCGGAGATCCGGAACGTGGCAGCGAACAGTCCCGCGGCAACGAGACCGGCGACCCGATCGCCGGTCTCGCGGGTGACGATCCAGGCGAGGGTGGCCATCGACACGATCGAGGCGGTCAGTGAAACCAGGCGTAGGGGCAGGAAACCCAGGCCGGTGAGCTTCGCGACGGCGGCGGCGACCCAGTAGTAGAGCGGCGGATAGGTCCAACCGACGAACCCGAGCGAGGGTGCGGCGTACAGCGAGTGCCCGGCCACCACCCGGGCCGCGAGCTCGACCGATCCGCCCTCCATCCAATCGAGCTCGAACGGATAGCCGACACGATGCAGCGCGACCCAGAGGTAGGCGGCGATCGGTGCCGCGGCCGCGACGCAGACCAGCACGGAAACGAAGGTCGGGCGACGGCGAGCGGCGGGGTCGGGCGAAAGCACGGACGGCGCTTCCGGCGTGGCCGCGACGGCAGGCATCACTGCACCGCGGCCCGGTAGAGCGTGACATTGCGGTCGAGCCGGCCGCCGATGAACCCCTGCGGCCGGCCGCCCTGCGCATCGAGATAGGCGAGCCGGCGCGAGATCGTGCCGAGCTGGCCTGGGAATACGTGATCGAGCATCCACGTCTGGATTGCGACGCCCCCGTCGGCCGTGGAGAGCACGCACAGCGCGCGCGCCTGCTGGGGGTAATCGATCAGCGAGGCGGTGCTGATCAGCCAGTAGCCGCCGGCCGCGGTGGGGCGCGCGACGATCCGGTTGCGGTGGATATGGCCGGAGATCGCGGCGATCACGCGGGGATTGCGGTCGAGCAGCTCGAGGATCTGCTCGCCGCCCTCAGAGCTGGTCAGCGGCTGGTGGGAGACTATGAGCACCCAGCGTTCACCGGCGGCGGCGAGCTCGCCGGCCAGCCAGGCCGGCTGGCCGGGGTGGACGAGGCCGCCGGAGCCACCGCCGCGTCGCGCAAGGTCAAGCACGAGTGCGCGGACGTGCGGTCCGATGTCAGCGCGATAGTCGAGCAGCGTCCGGGTCCCAGTCTGCCCCGAAGCGTCTTGGAGGGCACGAACGGTCACGTCGGGGTCCAGCTCGTGACGGCGGTGGTCGGGCGGCACGCGGACCGTCGGTCCGCTCAGCGCCTGCGACAGGAACTGCTCGACGAGCCTTGGGCTCGGTGGCCCATCGGGCGAGTAGCCGGCGCCGCTCGTCACGCCCAGGTTGGCCGATAGGCCGCGGGGGACGGTCAGCCCGGGGGGAAGGTCCCAGATGGCCTGATCGCCGATCGCGAGGGCCCGCGTCTGCGGGGTGGGGGCGATCTCGCCCGCGACGAGGATGTCGTGGTCACCGAGCACAGGGCACCAAGTGCCGATGACGCCACGGCTTGTGAATGGCCGCGTGGCCGCCGCGAGCAGACCCGGGTGGCGCGGGGCGTCGAGGTCAGGGCGGTAGTAGAACGGGTCGGCGTCGAACGCCGACTGGACGCCGAAGTAGCCGGGGGTCCCGCTGCCCGGGCTGACACGTCCACCTTTGAGGACCCCGAGCGCGAGGTCGAGCTCGTTGGCCTGGTCATTGTCGATCAAGTCGCCGCCTTGGATCACGGTGCCCGGTCCCATCGCCCGAACCGCGTTCAGCGCTCCTGCCAGCACCCGCCCGGTCAGCGTCTCCTGCGGACGGAAGGTCGATTGAAACGGCGGCCCGAGGCGGTCGAGAAACGTGACCCGCGCCGGGGACTGGGCGTCGAGGACGTGAGCGTCTGTGACGTGCGCGAGCGTCGCCAGCACTCCGACCACCCGCGCTTGCGGGCCGAGGTCAGTACGAGGCCGCAGCGGCTCGCCTGGCGCCGGTGTGAGGATTCCGGTGCCGTTGCGGTCCTGGTAGGTGGTGCGCAGCGTCGAGCCGTCGCCGGCGGGGGCCAACGGGCTCGCGGCCCCGCAGCCGGCCGCGATCAGCGCGGTTGCCGCGAGCGTCTCGCCGAGCACCTGGCGGCGCGTGATCCGTCTGCTCATGCTCCCCCCAGCCCCCTCACGACCGTCTCACGCGTCGCCTGTCGCGTGACCCAGAGCACGGCGAACGCGCCCGCGACGAGCAGCCCCGCCACGACAGCAGCCATCTGCCGATAGCTGGCGTCGAGTTGAAGCGTCGCGTAGTTGGCCGCGAGCTTGGCCAGCGCTGGGCCGAGCAGCAGCCGCTCGACCAGGATGCCGAGCAGGGCGGCCGGGAGCACGAGTGCGAGCACGACCCCGGCCAGCAGGCGGATCACGGCTACCGCTCCGGCGCCGGTCGCGCGCAGCACAGCGACGGTGCGCCGGCGCTCCTGGATCGTCAGGGCGCAGGTCTGGACAAGCGCGTACAGGCACACGAGCCCGTCGACGATCGCGACCGCCTCGAGGATCGCCCGCAGCGTGTCGACGAGCGGGACCCCGCGAGCCGTCGCGCCGCTGGCCGGGGTTGGCGGGGCGCCGAGCGCGATCAGCGCAGCGCTGACCTTGGTCTGGTCCGCCCCGGGTTGCAGGCGGATCGCAATCTGCTCCGGTGCTGACGGGTCTGCCCTCAGTAGAGCGGCCGCGGGGATGTAGGCGACCCGCCCATCGTGGTCCAGGGAGCTGACGATGCCGGCGACTCGCAGCCGCAGCTCGGTGCCCGATGGCAGCGCGATCGCGAGCGTCGCTCCCGGATCCAACCCCAGCGCGTCCGCGAGGCCGGCGCCGACCTCCGCCTCGCCGGTGCCCTTCAGCCTGCGACCCGCCGTCAGGGGAGGGGCCTCGAAGGCCGTGTGATCGCCGGGGTAGGCGATCACGTCGATCGTCTCCCCCAACGAGAACGAATCGACCGCCTGAACCTCGTATCGGGGCGCAGCGGCCTGCACGCCCGGCACCGCGCTAACGCTTCGGGCGCCGGCGGCGGGCAGCGACGCCGTCAGCTGGTAGCGCTTGCCCAGCGCACCGGGATCGGTCTCGAGGGCGCTGAGCGCCGACGCCAGCGCGAGCAAAAGCAGCACGAACGCCGCCGAGATCCCCAGCGTGAGCACTGTGGCGGCGAAGCGGCCGCGGCGGGCGACCAGCAGGCGGCTGCCGAGCGTGACCAGCCCGGCGCCGAACGGGGCGCGATCCCGGTGCCGGCCAGAGGCGCGGCCGGACCCCAGTCCGGCGCCCTGCAGCAGGTCCACGGGCGGACGGCCAGCGGCGCGCCAGGCCGGCCACGTGGCGGCCAGCACGGGGATCGCGATGCTTATCGCCCAACCCGCAGCGAGGGGCAAGATCAGCCCCGAGCCAGGCGGAGGTTCGTTGAGCATCGTCAGCAGTCGATCGCTGGGTCCAGCGGCGGCCAGCACGCCCACGACGAGCCCGATCGCCGCGGCCGGAACCGCCACGACGGCAGCCTCGACTGCCTGCACGATCACCAGGTGACCGCGGGAGGCACCGACCGCACGGCTGACCCCGATCGCCTTCAATCGTCGCTGGACCTCGGCGCGCGCGGAGGCGGCGAGCATCACGCCCGCGGTCGCCAGCGCGAACACCGACAGCGCGACGAGCAGATCGATCACGATCCCCGCCGCCTGATCGAGCAGCACCCTGACCCCCGAGCGGGTGATGAAGCGCAGACCGTGCAGGCCGAAGCTGGTCGTCCGCGCCTGCACGAGCACCTCGTTGAGATATCGGGGGTCGCGCAACCAGAGCTCGGCGACCGTGACCCGCGGATTGGGATCGGGCCCGAAGTGGGCGCCGATCGCCGCTTCAGACAGGTAAAAGCGCGGAACGCCGAGCGGATAGCCGACGTCGTCGGGAGCCTCGGCGAAGCCGACCACGCGCAGCGGTCCGAGCCCGCCGACATATAGGCGGCCTCCAAGCGGGATACCCCACGCCTGCGCCACACCCCGCTCGACGACCACCTGGCCAAAACGCGCAGTGACGTCATGTCCGGCGACGATCGCATAGCCCCGGCGCCCAGGGCCGACCACCTCCGCCGACGCATCCCGGCTGCGATGGCCGTTGGCGGCGATGCGGACCCCGGTGACCTCCACGCGGGTTGAGAACGCCGCGATGTCCGGAAGCGCCCGGATCCGAGCTTTCACGCGGCTGAGCGGCTGCGGGTCAAACCGGACGATCACGTCGGGGAGATCGGCGGCCCGGGCGGCGCGGGCGAAGCCGTCGCCAAGGCCGTCCGCGAGCACCAGCGCCGTCGACAACATCGCCGCCGCGAGCGCGATCCCGATCGCGGTCGCCATCGTTCGACGCCGTGTCGGTCGCACACCGCGGCGAACCTCGGCGAGCACGCCTGTCACGGACCGGACCGGCGGGTCGCGACAGCCGACTCGGCCTGTCCGGGCGTACTCGTATCCACGCGTGCGCCGGCGACGAGGATCCCTTCGCGCAGCTGGAGCACCCGGTCGGCGATCGCCGCGGCCTCGGGTTCGTGGGTGACGATCACGACCCCTCGGCCCTTGAGGTTGCGCAGCAGCGCAAGCACCGCGGCCCCGTTCTCGGCGTCCAGGTTGCCGGTCGGCTCGTCGGCCAGCACCAGCTCAGGATCGTTGACCAGCGCCCGCGCGATTGCAAACCGCTGCTGCTCACCGCCGGAGAGCGCATGCGGGAGGTGGTCGGCGACCCCCGCTAGGCCGAGCTCGTCGATCAGCTGCGTGGCGCGCCGCTCGCCTCCGGGCGCGGCGCCAGGCAGGCGGGCCGGAAGGATGACGTTCTCGGCTCCGCTGAGCTCCTCGATCAGGTGAAACGACTGAAACACGAAACCGATGTGACGAAGCCGGGTCCGCGCCAGCGCCCGTGGTCGCTGGGCGGTGAGCTTCTCCCCAGCGACCACGATCTCGCCCGCGTCGGGCTGGTCTAGCCCGCCGAGCAGATGCAGAAGCGTGGACTTTCCGCTGCCCGAGCGTCCGAGCACGGCCACCACCTCCCCGGCGTCGACCGCGAGCGCGATGCCGCTGAGGAGACGCCGCTTCGCCCGGCCGCTGCCGACCGTCTTCGTGACCCCCCGCGCCTCGAGAACAGGCACCGCTTCACGGTACCCGGCTGGCGCCTGCGGTCCGCCAGACAGGACGCCGGTGCCCGTGACCGATCAGACGGACGTAATGCGGCCCGCGCGAGCGGCCGTCGCCTGCGCGTAACCCGTCGCCGTGCATGCTCAGGGCGCTGATCATCGGATCGCCGTGCTCAGAGCGCCGGTCATCGGATCGCCGCCTGGGCTCGCGCGAACCGCGTATGCGGCGCCTGACGCGCGACGGCGCGCGCGTCCTGGATCGTGTCGACGTCGCGCAGCGGCGGCTGCTCGTGAACTCGCAGCCCGAGCGAGCAACCACGTCGAGCGTGTCCAGCAGAGCCGCCCGCGCCAAGCTGGCGGCTTGCGCCATGCTGCACGGCGGCATCAGCCGCGCCTTCGCGCGGCCCGGCAGCGGCTCCTTGGCGATCACGAGCAGCGGGATGGACTCCACCACCTGAAGCTAACCCGCTCGCCCTTACAAAACAGGAAACAGCCGACTGCCGATCGGGTCGCAAGACCCGGTTAGCCACTTGAGCGGTACGCGCGAGTCAGCGGTGAACGGCCGATTAACACCGTCGCCCAGGCCATTCTCAGGCGGCATAGGGCGTGCCAGTATCACCGGCATGGGACTGCCGCGGCTGGATCTGAGCACGCCCCCGCCGGGGCCGTTTCGGGAAGGCTTCTGGCGCAGTCCGCTGCGGGGCCCGTGGCTGACCGCGGTGCTCGGGCTGGTCCTGATGATCGGCCTGCCGGTCGTGATCGTCACCGGGCTGCTGTCAAACGACGCCTACCAGCCGGGACTGGGTGGGAATGCTCTCGGGCGCAACCTCGGCCCGCTTGATTTCTACCTGTTGCGGTGGCCGACGCACCCGTCGTGGCTGTACGCGCTCACCCAGGGCCTGCACGTAACGATCGGGCTGGCGCTGTTCCCTGTGCTGCTGGCGAAGCTGTGGTCGGTAATCCCGCGGCTGTTCGAGTGGCCGACGATCAGACACCCGGCGCACGCTTTGGAGCGGCTGTCTCTGGCGTTGCTGGTCGGCGGCGCGCTGTTTGAGTTCGTCACCGGGATCCTGGACATCCAGTACTGGTACGCATTCCCGTTCTCGTTCCTCCAGGCGCACTACTACGGCGCCTGGGTGTTCACCGGGGCGTTCCTCGTGCACGTGACACTCAAGCTCGGAACCATGCGACGGTCGCTTACGACCCGCGCCGAACTGCTGGAATCAGTGCGCGGCGCGGGCGTGGTCGCGGCACCCAGCCGTGGCGCTCCGCCCCTGGCGGCGACGTCCCCCGCGGCGGCGACGATGTCCCGCCGGGCGCTGCTGGCAACGGTGGGAGCGGGTTCGCTGCTGTTGCTCCTGCAGGGCGCCGGCCAGTCTCTGGGCGGGCCCTTGCGGCCGTTGGCGTGGCTGCTGCCGCGCGGTCGCGTCCGTCCGGGACCGCTCGGCTTTCCGGTCAACAAGGCGTGGGCGGCCTCCGGGATCTCGGCCCCGAGCGTCGGAGCGAGCTGGCGGCTTGCCCTCGTCGGCCGCCGCTCGGTCTCGCTGTCTCGCGAGCGGCTGCTCGCGCTGCCCCAGTACACCCACGACCTACCGATCGCCTGCGTGGAGGGCTGGTCGACGACGCAGCGCTGGAGCGGCGTTCGCCTGCGTGACCTCGCCTCGCTGTGCGGCCTAGACGGCGCGGCCACGGTCACCACCAGGTCACTCGAGCACGGTACCTTCGGCCACGCCACGCTGGGTCCCGAGCAGGTGGCCGACGAGCGCTCGCTGCTGGCGCTGCGCGTCAACGGCCGCGATCTGTCGCTCGATCACGGCTATCCCGCGCGCGTCATCAGCCCGGCGGTTCCCGGCGTGCACTGCACCAAGTGGGCATCGAGCATGACCTTCAACCCCGTGACGGAATGACCGCGCTCAAGCGGTTTCAAGCCCTCTACGGAGCGGGCCCCCTGCACCTGCTCGCGCTGCTGGCGAGTTTCGCGATCGCCGGGGCTGCCGTCGTGGGCTGGTTTCAGCGACCCCACGACATCGTCTCCGTTTTGGAGTGGTTCGGAGCGGCGATCGCGGTCCACGATCTGGTACTGGTGCCGCTGTACTCCCTGCTTGACCGGATCGCGTTTGGTCGGCTCGGCAAACGCGTCGACGGGGCGCAACGCACGACCGGGCTCGGGCTCGTCAACTCCACGCCCTACCTACGCGTGCCGGCGATCCTCAGCGGGCTGCTGCTCGCCGTCTTCTTCCCGGTGATCGTCGGACTCGGCGCCCACACCGAGCTCTCCGCCAGCGCAATCACCGAGCGCGGATATGTGACGCGATGGCTGCTCGTCACCGGCGTGATGTTCGCGGCTTCCGGGGCCGCCTACGCCGCGGCCGTGGCCCGCGTCCGCGCGCCGGCCGGCCCCGCCGCGC